>CAKZKA010000219.1 GCA_937120965.1 uncultured Chloroflexota bacterium | reverse complement strand
TATGCAGCACCCGCCCCCCGCTCCCGATTCTCCCGATCGGCCACACCCAGACTAACTGTTTTGGGTACGGGTATGCCCGCTCAGGGAGAGGGGGGTGCTCGCGTGTAGCGTCCCAATGACTGTTCTGCCCTCGCCGCTGGACGGAGAGGGGAGAGGTCCTCACCCCCCCATCCCCCCTCTCCCTTGCGGGAGAGGGGGGCGCTTGCGTGTGGCGTCCCGATGAGCCCTGCTGAAACCAGGCTTAATAGCTGATCACCACGCGCGTGCCTACGTCGGCCCACTCGTAGAGCCACTGGGCATCTTCGATGCGCAGATTGATGCAGCCGTGGGACGGGCGCACGCCGGTGCCGTGGCTGTTGTGCCAGTAGGTGCCGTGAAGCGCCACGCCGCCCACCACGTACTGCACCCAGGGGATGTTCGGCACGTTCCAGCACTCGCCGCCCATGCAGCCGAACATGGTCTGCATATCGTACTTCGCGTAGATGGCATAGTCGCCGACCGGGGTGTTGAAGCCATCGCGTCCGGTGGCAACGGGCGCGCGAAAGACCAGTAGATCGCCTTCGTATGCGCTGAGCCACTGCTCGCTCAAATTGACCTCGATCCGGCGCTCCCAGATCGCGGGGTCCCAGATGAGCGCGCCGTCGAGTTGAGGTACGGGGGCGATGTTCAGGCCGCGGAGGTTGGCCAGTTGGCGCCCCAGGTCGCTGAACTGCACCTCGAACAGGCTGCTGAGATTGAAGCCGTTGGCGGCCTGCATGCTCTGGAAGAAGGGGGGCAGATCCTCGGGGAAGTAGACGAACCTGGCCCGCTCGAAGTACTGCACGCTGCGCCCGTCTTCGTCCACCACCTCGCTGAGCGGATAGCCGAAGATGCGCAGGTCGCCGCGGCGCTCCCACACGCGGCGAAACTCGCCCCAGAGGCTGTGGCGCGTTTCGGGAAAATAGCGGGCGCCATTCTGGGGGTCATCAATACCGCCGGGGAAGCCCTGCACCTCGAGGATTTCGCGGCCCAGCAGTCCGAGTTGCACTTGATCGGGCGTGCCGGCGTGCTCCGGGCTATACTCGAAGCGGGCGCGCTCGAAGTACTGCACGATCCGGCCCTGCTCGACAAACTCCTCGGTGATTGGATAGCCGAAGATGTGAAGCTGCCCGTTGGCGCGCCAGAAGTCGAGAAAGCCGCTGCGATTGCTCAGATGGTGTCCGGTCGCAGGAAAGTAGATCGTCTGGAGCAGCGGCAATTGCGCCGGGTCAATGGCTGATACCTGTTGCCGGGCCGCTGCCCGGAGCGCGGTCTCGCGGGCGCGGGCGGTTTCGACGACGTTGCGGGCCTCGGCGTAGCTCATCGGGGCGGGAAAATCGGCGGCGGGGCGCCGGACGGCAGCGGCGCGCGCCCAACCCATCCCCGCGCCCAGGCAGAGCGCGGCGAGCGTCAGCGCAAGCGCCGGCATAAGGCGGCGGCTCTGCATACGATCCTCGCACATTTGAGCGACGTTACACTTTACAGTTGTAACTGTCGCTACGCGACATTTTTTCCATTATATCCAATAAGAACGAAGAATCCTAGAGGGTCTTGCACAGATTTGCTGTAAAATTGCTGTCAATCGCGGTGTTTAAGAAATAAGGGGAATCTGTCAGCGTTCGGGGTTGGGGAAGGGGAAAGCGGGTTTCCCCTTCCTTTCGGGTGGAGCGTTTCTGGCGGATGGCGTTCTGATGCGCTGCTGGTCCTTCGGCCCCGCGGTGGATGTGGAGCCGGGCGCTCCGCGGCCTCACCCTGGCAGCAGCCGCAGATGTTCGGTGTCGATCAGGCGCTGGAAGTAGCTGACTACGGTGAGGGCTATGCTGCGGTCGCGGAGTAGTACGCCCAGCTCGATGTTGCGCGCGCTGGCCGCCTCGGTCAGGTTGGCCGAGGTGATGAAGAGGGCCTCGTCGTCAACCACTGCCGCTTTGGCGTGCAGCACTGCTCTGCCGCTCGACCCGGCGCCCGGCGTGTCGATCTCGACGGAGCGCGGGTCGTAGTAGACCCGCGGACGCCGGCGGCCCGGCCAGGCCTGCTGCCAGAAGGTGTGCGCGAAGGCGCTGATCAGATGCTCGCTGCTGGTTGTATCGCCCCACCGGCGCTGGATGTTTAACAGGAGGTTGACCTGCAACTCCGGTCGCTCGTCCATGCGCTGCGCCAGGGTCTCGAAGACCTTTGGCCCGTTGTGGTAGACGAAGCTGCTCAGCCAGACGCTGCGTTCGGCGGCGCCGAGCAGTTCGTCGTAGACGATGCGGGTGTCGCGCGCATATGTGCCCGGAACCTGCAACCCCGACAGCACCAGGTCGGGCTTGCGTTGCCGCGCTATGACCCGTTCAATGGCCCGCAGCGCGGCTGCGGCTCCGCGGGCGCTCATGCCCAGCGCGTGCAGCTCGCGCAGGGCGCCGGCGATTGCCTCGGGGTTGTCGAGGCGGCCCAGGGCGGCCCGCAGCCCGATGGGGCCGGTCGTCAGGTCGAGATGGCCGCCCTCGAGCGCCGCGATGAGCTTCGCGCGTGTGCCGGACGGCAGATCGAGCAGCACGTCGTTCATAGCCCGGGGTTGAAGAAGGCCGCGTCCTCCAGGCCCAGCACGGGGACAACCAGCGCGCGGTCCAGGTAGTCGTTACGCATCTCGCACGAGGGCTCGCCAACCAGGACACAGCCGTGGCAGGCCGCGCCCAGCAGCCAGCGCTCCTCCAGCGGGTCGTCGGGGGTGTGCTGGGCGCAGATCGGGTCGTTGGAGCAGAGCATCGCCGCGCGCAGGGCGTGGTCGAGATGCTCCTCAATTGCCCGCGCCTGTTGCACCAGCCCGCCAAGCGTGCCGCCCGCGTCGGGGCTGCCGGTGTAGAGCAGGATGCCGTAGCGCCCCTCCTGCGGGTCGGCGTAGATCCGTTCGCGGATGGCGCTCATGGGGTAGCCGCAGCGCAGCGCCAGCGATTGGAGCAGCATGTGCGAGAGGGTGTGCAGCAGGATGTAGGGGCCGCCCAGAAAGTCGCGCGTTGTGTTGCGCTTCATCTGCCACTGCTCGTGGCCGGCGAGCAGGGCCGCCACGCGTCGCTGCACCGCCGGTCGCTCCAGCCACTGGCCGATGGCCTGACCGTCTACCTGCACGAAGATGCCCTCGCCGCGGTTCTCGACCGCCGGGAACCAGCCCGGCTCGATGGCGAGCGCGGCGCGCTCGACTTCCTGATCGTACTCGCCGTTGATGTCGGGGGTGATCGCCTCGAAGCGCGTGAAGCCGATCAGCGCCATCACCTCGCGCAGCCGGTGGAGCTGGTAGACCGCCGCGATGCCGGCGCTGCTCGCGCTGCGCCGCCAGACGTGCTCTGGCAGCCGCCGAACGTGGAAGTCTTCGTTGAGCGGCACATC
Source organism: uncultured Chloroflexota bacterium (assembly GCA_937120965.1). GTDB lineage: Bacteria > Chloroflexota > Chloroflexia > Chloroflexales > Chloroflexaceae > JACAEO01. The sequence continues at coordinate 29,279 of CAKZKA010000219.1, read as the reverse complement.
CTCGCCGTAGCCCTCCGGCGCGGCCAGGATGGCGTCGAGTTCGACCTGTTTGAGCGGCTTCTCGGGCTGGAGTGTCCCGCTGCGCTTGCGGCTGATCGCGGCCAGGATCTCGTTGTCGGCGAAGGGCGCCAGCTTCTGGGCGACCCGGGCCTTGCGTTTCACCACGCCGAGGTCATAGGCCTGCTCGACAACCTCCAGCTCGCCCCACAATTCCTCCACCACCCCGTCAATGGCGCTGTCGCGCTCGGGGATGGAGAGCACGGTGAGCGCCTGGGCGAAGTAGGCGTTGGAGGCGGTGCGGATCAGCAGGCGCGCCTGCTCGCCGCAGGGCTCGTTGCTGTTCGGCCCCAGCCATGGTCGCCGCCCGGTGCAGAGCCCCAGGGGGCGCGCGTCGCGATTGGTCGCCTCGATCATCCGGCGCTGTTTGCCGCACTCGCAGCGCACCACCAGGTCGCCCAGGTCGCCGCTGGTGCCGAGTTCGTCCAGCCAGAGCTGGCGCCGGCAGTCGGTGCTGCCGTGGACGAAGACGCGCCAGTTGATATCGTCAACGTGGCCGTGGGAGCAGGCGGCCACGAAGCGGGTGGCGACCACTGGCTTGCCCTCGAAGCGGCTGCGCGTGTCGAGGGCTTTGCGATGCGCCAGGCGTCGCGAGCGACTGCGGGCGCCCGGCGCGCTGTCCTCCTGGACGACGAACCATTCGGGGAAGCGGTAGACGCCGATGCCGATGGGCGCAGCGCCCGGGGTGTCGTCGGCGGCCGGCGGCGCGTAGAGCCTGGGGTTGATCACCTGCGTGATCTGCTGGATCTTGCGCGCCAGGCGTGGCTCGCTGATCTCCTCAAGATCGCCTGGCTTCGGCCAGGCGTCGAGGCCGCCGACAATCGCCGAGTGGCGCGGCAGGTCGAAGAGCGCGCCTGGCCCGTAGGTGGTCAGGAGCTGGCTGCGGCGAAGTTGTCCGTGTGGTTTTTTAGGCATACGATTTTAGATTTTAGATTTTAGATTGTGGACGGTTCTGCGCTTCCACAGCGCTACAGCTCCACAGAGCCCTGGGTGGAGCAGAGTTGTGGGGACGATCTGAACGATGCGGTGTCTCCATATTCCATCTGGGATTATTCTTCCACCGGCTGGTTGTTGGCGTCGCGCAGGAAGAGGTTGACGTCAGGCTCGACGTCGCGGAGCGAGCGGCCGGCGCGGAACTTGCGCGCGTGGTCCGAGTCGAAGGTCTTCTCCAGCGGGTCGCGCAGCAGCGGCCTGGCGTTGCGGCTGCCCTCGTAGGCCTGGTACTGCACGGCCACCCCGGCCTCCTGGTACGCCTCGATGATCTGCCGCCAGGCGTCGAGCAGGTCAACGACGCGGTTCTGCACCGCGCGCAGCCGCTCGTTGCATTCGGCGGCGTCGAAGGCCTGGAGCCGCACGCGCTGCTGAAAGATGTCGATGAGATAGCCCTCGAGGGTCGCGCGCACCTGCGCGATCCGGGCCACGCCGTCCGGCGGGCTGAGCGACGGCTCGGCGTGGCGGGCCAGGGCCACCAGCGCCCCGGCAAAGCCACGGTCGAGGGCGCGGGCCGCGAAGGGGGTGACGCTGGTGGCCTCGACGGAGCGGTAGAAGGTCTCGTGGTAGTGGCGGAAGCGCTCGTAGTGCGAGCGGTCGCGCGGTTTGTGGATGTTGAGCAGGGTGACGACCAGCCCCGGGCGGCGGTCGTCGCGCCCGACGCGGCTGGTGGCCTGGATGTACTCGGCGGTAAGCATGGGCTGGCCGATGACCAGCATCAGGCCGAGGCGCGGGATGTCGAGACCAACCGAGATCATGTTGGTGGCCAGGGCGCAGTCAACCCGGTCGTCGAGCTGGTGGAAGGGCGCGCCCAGGCGACGGCGGGCCTCGGCCACCTGGTCGGTGGAGACGCGCGAGGTCAGTTCGAGCACCTCGCTGAAGCGGGTACGGTCGGCGAAGAGTCCCACAGTCTCGTTAACGCGCTTGCGGCTGCCGTAGCTCTTGACGGTGTTCTGCACCTCTTCCTCGAGGATGCGCCGCGCGCCGCCGAGTTCGCGCAGGTTGTTGAAGTAGCCGAGCACGGTCATGTAGGGGTCGGCGGGGTTCTCGGCGTTGCCATCGCCGCCGGCATCGAGATAGGCGCGCTGGGCGGCGCCCATCAGGGCCAGCCAGGCTTTGCGCATCATGACTTTGGGGCTGCGGCCCTGGGCGGCGATGCCGAGGTACTGGCGGGCCGGCGTTTCGCTGGCGGGCGCGGTGCGCGCGAAGAATGAGTCGCGCCGATCCGGGCCGGGCGGGGGGAAGATCTGGGTGAGCGAGCGGCCGAAAAGGGCCTGGATCTGGTCCTGCGCCCGGCGCACGGTGGCCGTCGAGGCGACGATCTTCGGGCCGATCTTCGCTCCGTCAAGCTCGCGCGCGCACAGCGCGTCAATCACGGTCTCGTAGAGGCCGGCCATGGTGCCCAGGGGGCCGGAGATCAGGTGCAGTTCGTCCTGGATGATCAGGTCGGGCGGGGCCAGCGGCTGGCTGAGCGGTTGGCCTCGCTTCGGCTCGGCGGCCCCGTAGAAGCCGGCGCTGTCGTGACGGTCGGCGCCGCCGAGTAGCGCGCCGCTGGGTCCGGTCCAGGGCAGGGTGGCGAATTTGTCCACCGTGGCGATCAGGAAGGCCGGTAGGCGGCGGTAGATCGCCTCGTCAACGGCGAGGATGGGCAGCGGGCGCTGGCGGGTGAAGTCGCAGGCGAAGTTGCTACAGACGATGCGTAGCTCGTTTGGCTTGTCGTCGTTGGGCAGCAGGCTGAACGAGGCGGGCGTAAAGCGCGTGCCGCACCAGGGGCAGCTCTCCAGCGGGATCGGCGCGGGGTTGCCCCGCGGGTTGCTCTTGTAGCGCCGCAGCAGGGCGCGGGCGGTGTCGTCCCGTTTGTCGCCCTTCTCGCCCAGTGTGTTCGGGGTCGCGCCTTTGCCGACCCAGAGGCCGATCTCGAAGGGCCATGCGCCGTAGCGCTCCGGCGCCGCTGCGCGCTCCAGCTCCAGGGCGCAGACCAGGCCGGCGGCGCGTGCGAGCTGGTCGAGGGTGAGGAGGCGGAGGGTGTAGCGCATAATCACACTTACGCCGGCGCCGGCCTTGCCGTCGTCGTCGGGATGGCGCAAGCGGCGCAGCACCATGGCGAAGGCGGCCAGCCCCAGGTAGGCCTCGGTCTTGCCGCCGCCGGTGGGGAAGAAGAGCAGGTCAACCGTGGCGCGGTCGCTGTCGCCCGGGTCGGCCAGGCCGGGCAGGTTGAGCAGGATGAAGGCGAGCTGGAAGGCGCGCCACTGAGGGTGCTCGATGCCGTTGCGCGTGCGCAGGGCGCGGGCCACCGCCCGGTTGGCGGTGCAGAAGGCGTCGAGGGCCTCGGGCGAGCGGGCCAGCAGGTCAATGCCGCGCTCGATGCGCGCGGCGGCGCGCCGGGCCTGACGGACCAGCTCCATCGCGGTCTCGCGTCGGGTTCCCTCGAGTTGCGCCGCCGCGGCCTCCTGCCCGTCCAGCCAGCCGCGGTAGGCGGCGACCAGCGGACGCAGGGCCGCCTCGGCTGCCGCGCCGTCGGCCAGGGCGCCCAGCGCGTCCATGCGCAGCTCGACGCCCGGCACGGTGACGGTGACGGTCTTCTCGACTTCGGCGCTCGGGATCCAGGCCGTGCGCAGGAGCCGGCACGCGCCGTCGCACAGCTCCCAGTCGGCGGAGACGGCGTGGCCGACGGCATACTCCGGGATGCCGGCGTAGTGCAGATCGGCCACCAGGTCGTCCCACTCCTGGGCCTGCACGCCGCTCAGGTCGGGGCGAGCCACGAAGGGTTGCTCGCTGCGCACCTCGATCTCCGCCTGGAAGGCGTAGGCCGGATCGGGCGGGTCGTGCGCGGGCGGGCGGTTGTTGATAAAGTAAATCGAGACGGCGCGGACGCCCGGCGGCAGGGGCAGGTTGCGCCCGAGGACACTGATCGGGCGTTCGATCACCTGGTACTGCAAGCCACCCGAGTTCGGCACGTCCCGCACGGCGTGCGGGACGCCACTCAGCGCCACGCGCAGCGACTCCTCGCGCTGAATGCGCTGCCAGACCTTCGGCTGCTCCTTGCCGCCCTGAGGGTTCGCAGCAGCGCCGTCAGTTGATGCCGGCTGGTCATCCTGAGACACTGCATCGGTATTCTCACCGAGACTCCTGTCACCCTGAGCGCCGCGAAGGGTCCTGGCGTCAGACAACCGGGACGCTTCGCTGGCGCTCGGCGCGATATGCGCGCGATCATGCCCCGTCTGCTCCGACGGCTCCGGCGCCTCGAGCCGGTAGTCGCCCCAGCGGAAGGTGACGGTGAGCGCGTGGGTCTCGGCGGAGACCAGGAAGGTCAGGCCGATGGACGAGGGGAAGAAGCCCTTCCTGGCCGCCCGGCGGTCCTCCTGGGCCTCCTGGTCGAGGCCGGCCTGCGCGGCGACCGTCTCCGGTTCGTCGTCTTCATCGGGATCGCAAGCCTGCGCGGCAGGGGTGCCGGAGGGGATGAGGAAGCCGGTCAGGTACCAGGTGGCCGGGCGCAACGTCTCGGGGAGCTGCTCGGCAGCCAGGGGGCGCCCGGCGCCGGGGCCGATCAGGTCGAGCCTGAGCGCCTCGACAAGCTGCGCGCGCACGGCGAGGGTTGGTGGGGTGGTGGTCATAGGCTTCTTGCTCATAGCCGCGAAAGAACGCAAAGAGCGCAAAGTAGATGGGTTGGGGCGCTCATTCCGTTCCTGTGGGGCGCGGGGTCATAATGTACTTCTTAATCTCGAACTTGAACGAGCCAAAGTTGATCAAAAGAACACTGGCCACGAACGAACATTAGCCACAAAAGAACGCAAAGAACACAGAGATCAGGTGTGATTATAGCGGCGCCCATATACCACGTCCGTACCCCCTTCCCACTTCCCCCTTCTCACCTCCCACTTCTCACACTATTTTAGATTTTGGATTTTGGATTGCGGATTGCCACGCTGGGCAGCACAACGCCTGAAACCGCTTCAAGCAATGCGGCATCATCAACGGTAATTGGTATCACCTCCCACCTCCCACCTCCCACCTCCCACTTCCCACTTCTCACTTCCCACTTCTCATACCACTTTCAGTTGAACACTCCGCAAGCAGCGGTGGGTCAAAGCGCACCTGGACGCCGTGCGCGACAATCTGCAATCCAAAATCCACAATCTAAAATGGTATCACTTCCCCCTTCCTCCTTCCCAACTTTGTGTTCCTTGTGTTCTTTCGCGGCCAGAGTTCTCTCGCGGCCAGTGTTCTCTCGCGGCTCACTCCTCAAACATGTCGCGCATGCCGTCCGCCGGGCGGCCCCGCCTGCCCCCGCCCCCCGGCTTCACCTGGCCCATCAGCTTCTCCTCACGGGCGCGCTGCGCGTTCAGCTCCAGCAGGCGCGCCAGCACCTCATCGCGCACCGCATCGGGCCAGCGGTAGCGGTAGGGCTTCTTCTTGCCGCCCCACTCCTCCGCATCAAGCGCATAGTCGAGCAAGAACGCGCAGTCGGTCGGAATGTCGCCCCAGCCATAGGCCGCCAGCACCGCCCGGTCCATCGCCGCGTGCAGCTCGCGCAGCCGCTCGATGGCCGGGTCGCGCTCGTAGGGGTCGTGGAAGCGGTTGTAGATGGCCGTCAGCCCCTCGTTGGCGCGCAGCATCAGCGCCGCGCGGTAGTCGTAGTATGCCTTGCCCGCCGCCTCCAGCCCCGGGTGCGCCTCCCAGCCCGCCGGGAAGGGGAAGGTCTCGAAGCAGTCGGAGGGGGTGTAGCGCAGCCCATCCCCTAGCGATGAGCCGAAGAAGCGCGCCCAGAGTTCGTGGGGGCGCGCCTGGAGGGCGCAGAAGGCGGCGTAGGTGGAGAGGGGGAACACATTGAGCGTGTGGGCGTACACCATGCCTGTTGGGAGAAATGCGAAAGCCAGGTTTGCACTGACCTGCGAGTTAGCCAGCACCCGCTCGAGCGGGGCGATGGCGCGCCAGAGATCGACGCGCTTCTCGCCGTACTGCCACCAGTACCGCCGGTATACCTCCCGATTATTCCGCATCCGCTCCGGCTTGACCTTCGCCTCGACGATGGCCATGAGTTCCGGCCAGCGCGCGCGGCACTCGGCCTCGCTGCGCGCGCCGAAGTTGATCACATAGCGGTGGTGGGCGTGGCGCGGGCTGCTGTTCAGCTCCTCGCCGCCGAGGTAGGGGAAGATCACCTCGCGGCAGGCCGGGTTGGCGGCGATCAGCCGCTCCATCTCGGCCAGCGGCGTGGCGATGCCCTTCGTGTCGGTGTCGTCGAAGGTGAAGCCCATGCCGAGCACATAGCTGCCGATGTAGCTCTTCCCGGCGTTGGCGGCGAGGCGGGGCGGGTCGTCGTCCCCGCCGCGGTGGAAGAGGAAGGCGCTGATGCGCTCGACCGCCTGCCCATCGAGGCAGCGCGGCCCGTGGTACTGGCCCTTCCAGATGTGCACCACGCTCACGACCACCGCCGCCAGCCCCGGCCACTTCAGCCGCTTGCGGGCGTGGTAGATCGCCCCGCCGTGGGCGCAGATCCAGCGCAGGCCGCTGCTGCGGGTGTCGCCCTGGGCGATGGTGTTGGTGGCGATCAGGCCGAGGGCGCCGTCGCGCCGGAGCAGGTTGAAGGCGCGGCGGAAGAAATGGGCCACCAGGTCGGCGTTGCCGTGGCTCTCCGGGTGGATCTGCTGGAGCCAGTCGGGGTAGCCCGCCACATTGCCGCTGCTGGTCGCATTCTTGCCGGCGAACGGCGGGTTGCCCACCACGGCATCGAAGCCGGGGTTGGGGCGCTGGAAGACTTCGGGGAACTCGATCTCCCAGTGGAAGGGCGCCAGGGGCAGCTCGGCGGTGCGCCACGCCTCGAGGCGGGCGAGGTGGCGGTGGGCGCTGCCGTCGAGGGCCTCGGCGGCGTAGGCCAGGCGCTGCCGCTCGCGCTCCTTCGGCTTGCCGCCCTCGAAGAAGGCGGCCACCACCAGGTCGCCGTACAGCCGCGCGCGGGCCAGGGCCTGGTCGGCGTCGCGCCACAGCGCCCGCAGCGCGGCGTCGCCGGCGTCCTCGCCAGCGTGGCGGATCTCGGCCCGCAGCGCGGCGGCCTGCTCGACCTGCGCGCGGATGGCGCGGGTGTAGAAATCCTCCTGCAACGGCTTCGCCTCGTCCTGCCAGTGGAAGGCGGCGATCTGGCGCTGGCTCAGGCCCAGCAGCGAGTCGCCGTGGCGCAGGGCGTGGTCGAGGAAGGTGAAGGGGTGCTCTTTCGCCAGCGTCACCAGCCAGAGCGAGACCCTGGCCAGGTCCACCGCGGTGGGGTTTTTGTCTACGCCGTAGAGGCAGCGCCGGGCCACCAGGCGCCGGGCGAAGATCACCTCGTCTTCGTCGGGGGGGATGGGCGGGCGGCCGCCGTGGGCCTGCCAGGCTTCGATCAGGGCGTCGGCGAGCTGGCGACAGGCTTCGACGAGGAAGGCGCCGGAGCCCATGGCCGGGTCGCAGACTTTGAGGTCGAGGATCTGCTCGGGGCGGGGCGGCAGGCCGGCGGGGCCGCGCAGGCGGGCCAGGATCGGCTCGAGGGTGGCGCGCACAATCGGCTCGGTGAGGGCGCGGGGGGTGTAGTGGGAGCCGGAGCGGCGGCGCTCCACACTGGGCTGGAGCACCATGGCCCCCGGTGGGGCGAGATCGGGCGTGGCCGCGGTGTCCACCAGCGGGCGCAGGGCGGCGTGCAGGGCCTCGATGCTGTTGGCCGCCGGCAGGGCCTTGCTCACGCCGGCGGGGAGGCTGCGCCCGCTCTGCTCCTGGAGCCACCTGGCGCGCTGGGCGGGGGCCTGCTCGAGCAGGGCGTCCAGGCTGATCGTCGTCGGCGCACCGCCGCGCGTATCGGCGCGGATGGCCAGCGCGCGGCCCGTGGCCGTCTCCAGGCGGAAGCCCATCATCGTCTCGTAGACCGAGCCGATCTGCTCGACATCGAGGGCGCGGTAGGAGATGCGCTCGCCGTCGAGGACCAGCAACTTCTCCAGGACGGCATAGACGGCGCCGTCGGGCACGCGCGGCGGGCTGATGCGCTGGTGGATCTGGCGCGGGCCGGCGCGGCCCTCGAGGAAGGGGAAGCGGTCGGGGTCGAAGAGCACGCCGTGGCGGCGGGGCAGGCCCAGCTCGGGAACGCCGTCGTGGACCATGCGAAAGAGGGCGAGCAGGTGGGCCCAGGCACCGTAGCGCTGCTGCATCGTATCGGGGTAGAGGGCGGCGTCCTCGCGCAGTCGCTCGTACAGGCCGGCCAGCGCGTAGCCCTGCTCCCAGGTGGCGTCCTCGGGGAGCATGTCGCGCTGCTCGGCGTAGAGCAGGAAGACCAGGCGCAGGATCACCGTGAGCAGCCCGCGGTAGACCGCGTCGGGGTTCTCGCGGAGGAGATCGCGCAGGAGCGCGCCGCCGCTATCGGCATCGGCGGCCTGGAAGCCGCGCAGCAGCACATAAAGGGCCTCGAGCACCTGCTCGGCGAGGCGCTCGCTGACCTCGTTCTGGAACGTGCGGCTGGCCTCGAGCAGGGCAGCCAGGCGCTGCTCGCGGGGCAGGGCCAGCAGGCGCTGCTCGCTGAGCAGCAGGCGCAGCGCGGCAACGATGGGGCGGCCGGCGGTCTGCTGCATCTCGGCGACGCGGAAATCGAGCCAGCCGGAACTCTCGCCGCGCGGGGCGGAGATCAGGCGCAGGGCCTCGCCATTGCAGAGCAGGCCGGCGCCGACGCCCGTCGCGCGCAGCAGCCGTTCCATGCGGCTGTGGGGCGAGGCGTCGAGGCGCCCGTGGCCGCGCATCACGCGGTCGAAGTCCTGACCCGGGGGCAGGATCTGCACGAGCATCTGCCAGGGCGAGCCATGCGTGGTCGGCTCCAGCTCGCGCACCGCCAGATCGGGGGCGAGGGTCTCGCCATACTCGGGCAGGGCCAGCTCCAGCTCGGGCGGGATGGGCGCGCCGGCGTAGCCCTGGGGCGCGAAGCTCCAGCCCAGGACGGTGCGGGCGAAGTGGTGGAAATCGGCGATCCGCGGCGGGTCGGCGTCGGCAGCCAGGCAGCCCATCAGCAGGCGCTGGCCCTCGGCGTCGCTGCGGGGCAGGATGGCGCCAGCGCGGGCGAGGGCCGGCGCCGAGACGACCAGGCCCGTCGGGCGCACAAAGCCGAGCCATTCCAGGTGAGCCGCGATAGCAGGGTCAATCGTCGTTGTCATGGTGTAGCGTTGGCCACAACGGAACGCAAAGAACACGAAAGACACAAGATGTTCTTTGCGCTCTTTGCGTTCTCTTGCAGCAAATCCATCAATGCGTCTCCGGCCAGGCGAGGTGGTAGAAAAATGGCGTTGTCAATGGTTGGCTGAAAAGGAACGTAAAGAACACGAAAGATAAACTAGATTTTTTGCGCTCTTTGCGTTCCTTTGCGGCAAAATCCATCAATTCGTCTCCGGCCAGAGGTAGATCAGCCCGACGGGCTCGATGCGCTGCGCGCGCACCTCGTAGAAGGCGCGCACGCGCTGCGGCTCGCTGGCCAGCTCGCGCTCGAACTGCTCCAGGCGCAGCTCCCAGGCCCGCTGGTCCAGCCGGAACTGGCGCTCCTCCTCCTTATCGAAGTCGAGGGTCAACTGGCGATACTCGGTGCGGCTGCGCTCAAGCTGCTCGCGCACGCGACGGGCCTGCTGCTCGATAGCACTCTGGAGGTCGCGGGCCTCCTGCTCGCCGCGCCGGCGGAGCTGGGCGATGGCGTCGTCGGCGGCCTGCTCGGCGCGCGGCGCGAGGTGGGGCTGCAGGTCGGCGATATCGGCGGCGGCGGTGTCGAGCAAGCGCCGCTCGATGGCGCTGCCCGGCGGCTGGCGGCCGGCGCGGCGCAGCGCCTCATCGAGCACCTGGAGGGTGCGCGCCTCGCCGTCGCGGCCGTAGGGCGTCAGCGGGCCGCTGCGCTGCGAAGGGTCGAGCCAGCGGGCGGTGACCGCCACCAGTTCCTCGTGGAGCCGCTCGGCGCCCTGGCCGTAGAGCGAGAGCCGGCCGAGCAGCACAACCCGCGGAATAGCATCGCTGGACTGGAGCAGGCAGGCCCGCGACAGGTCTGCGGTAAAGCCCTGGGCGCGGAAGCGGGCCAGCAGGCGCTGGGCCACGCGATGCTCCAGGTGCAGATGCACCGTCTCCTCGGTGAGCACGCCGGCGTCGGCAAAGACCACGGGGCGGATGGGCGCCTCGCGCCGCCAGTCGGTGAGGCTCTGGTTGGCGGTGCGGGGGGCGCGGAGCGTATCGAGGGTCGCGTTCCAGCTCGGGTCGGCAGCGACGCGCTCGTGGAGCGCCGGCACCTGCCAGGCCTCCTGGCCGTGGACGGCAGTGGCGCGCTGGAGGGGCGGCGCGCCGAGCAGCTCCAGGGCGCAGGAGAGGGCGTTGCGGAACGGCTCGTCCGCGAAGCCGGTCCAGCGCTTCGACTTCTCCAGCAGCGACTGGCAGCGCGCAATCTGGGCGTGGAGGTCGCGCTCACGCTCACGGGCCTGCTCCAGCTCCGCGGCCACACTCTGGCGACGGAGGGCCTCCAGGTCGGCCTGCTCCAGCTCGCGGGCCAGAGCGGCGGCCTCGCGGTGGCGGATGCCCTGGCGCAGCCGGCGCTCGATATCGTCGTCGATCACCTTCGAGAGGCTGCCCAGCTCGCGCTTGATCGTCTCGGTCTTGCGCACCAGCACCTCGAGCACGCGGTCCTCGACACGCTGAGGCAGCACGAAGTAGTGGCAGCGCACCTCGGCTTCAGGTTGCAGCTTGCGGTCGATACGGCCGTTGCGCTGCTCGATGCGGCCGGGGTTCCAGGGCAGATCAAAATGGAAAAGGTCGGCGCAGTGGGCCTGGAAGTTCAGGCCCTCGCGGGCGGCGTCGGTGGCGAGCAGGATGCGCAGCGGATCGAGGGCCGGGTCGGTATTGAAGCGGCGCTGGATCTCCTGGCGGCGGGCGCTGCTGGTCAGGCCATCGATCACCTCGATGCGCTCATCGGCCCGCTCGGTACCCTCGATGGCCTGCGAGAGGATATTCAGCAGGAAGCGCCTGGTGCCCTCGCGGTTCTCAGTGAAGATCAGCACCCGGCGGTTGTTCCAGCGCGGGGCCTGCCCTGAGCTTGCCGAATGGGGCGGGCCAGAGACCGGCTGGCCGAAGGGCGGCAGGTCGGGGCAGAGATTGGCGCGGATCCAGTCGATCAGGTACCTGGTCCTGGCATCGGGGATGTGGCGGTGCTGCTCGGCGATCTGCTGCATACGGTCGAGCAGGGCCTGTTCCTGGCGGCGCAGGTTGTCGGCCTGCGCAGAGCGGGGCGCCTCGGCTTCACCGGCGGCCGTAACGGCGGCGATCTCCGCCGCCTCCGCCGCCTCCAGCTCCTCAGCGGCCCACAGGCCACGCTCGTCATCGGCATCGGGGGCGCGCATCAGCAGCGAGTCGGCCTTCTCAGGGAGCGCGGCGTCCTGGGCAGCCCACTGGCGCTCGACGGTGGCGCGGTGGACCTTCAGGCTGCGCGCGAAGGCCTCGATGGAAGAGAGCAGCCGCTGCTGGAGGCCAACGGTGAGCAGGCCGGCGGCGGTCTGGGCGCGGCGCGAGGCATCGGCGAAGCGCTGCTCGCGCAGGGTGCGGTACGCATCGAGCAGCGTGGAGAGCACCAGCTCGGGCGCATCGGGGGGAAGACCGCCAAGCTCAATGCGCACCACGCGGCGCAGCGGGAAGCCGCCCTGCACCGCGCGGATATCCTCCTTGAGCCGGCGGACCATCACATCATCGAGGGCCTTCTTCGTCACCTTCACACCGCGGGTGAAGCGCACCGGGTCGAGCAGCTCAAGCAGGGTCGAGAAGCTATTGGAGTGGCCATTATGCGGGGTGGCCGAGAGGAAGAGGCGATGCTCGAAGCGGCCGGCGAGATCGCGGATAGCGCGGGTGAAGCCGGACTCGATGCCGTAGCGCCCGCCGGAAGCCGGGGCGGCGTGGTGGGCCTCATCGAGCACCAGGAGGCTCCCGGGCAGAAAGGCGCCGAGCCACTCGCGCAGCGGGTCGGCGTAGATCGGGTCAACGAGCAGGCGATGGGAGACCAGGAAGCGGCTGTGGGTACGCCAGGGGTTAACGCCGAAGCCCCGCTCGCGGCGCATGCGGGTGAGGTAGGCGCGATCCAGCAGCACAAAGACCAGCCCGAAGCGCTCCTCGAGCTCGGCCTGCCACTGCTCGAGCACCGCGGGCGGCGCGGCGACGACCACGGTGCGCACCTTCTTGCGCAGCAGCAGCTCGCGCATAATCAGGCCGGCCTCGATCGTCTTGCCCAGGCCGGTATCATCGGCGATAAACAGGTTCACCCGCGGCAGGCGCAGCGCCTTACGGAGCGGCTCCATCTGGTAGGCATCAATCCTGATCCCGGCGCGAAAGGGCGCCTGGAAGAGGGTGGGATCGGTAGCGGTAACGCAGTTCCAGCGCAGCGTATGGAGGAACGCGGCGAAGCGATCCGGCGGGTCGAAGCCGCGAGTAGCCAGGTCGTCCCAGCCGGCATCGGTCAGAATCCGGCGATCCGGCTCATAGTCCCAGAGCACCTCCAGCGACTGGCCCTGGGCGTCATCATCGGCGCAGGCGAGGCGCACCCGGCATGACTGGCCGGGGACAGCGGGCGGGAGCACCTCATCCACCAGCCAGGTACGGGCGCGCACGTGGACGAGCTGGCCAACCTCTGGCGGCGCAAGCGGCAGATCAGCGACGGTCACAGCGAGGCTCCTGAGGTGAACATATGGAGACATCAAGTTTCCCCGCGCCCCTCCCTGAGGGGCGTGGTCGGGTCGTTCGACCGCCCGCCGGTGGAGGTGTGGAGGATGCTACCCCGGCCCCGCCTCCACCGGGCGCTCGACGATCAGCAGGTGAAAGGCATCCTCAGGGTCAATTCCGGCGATGGCGGCATAGCCCTGAGCGATACGCCAGGCCGTGCGGCGTTGCATACCTCCGCGGCGGCCCGGATGCAACTCCGGGTAAAGCAGGCCCATTATCGTCGAATGGCTCACCCCCGCCTCGCGGGCGAAGGCGCGCTGCGAATACCCGGTGCGGGCGATGAGGTCGGGAAAGCGCTCCGAAAGATGCAGACGAGGACGTTTCATTATGCAACGGCCTCCAGAACTTAAAACCATTCGGGAGTATTGTAGTTCGAGGAGCTTACCGCTGCATTACACCAGGGGAATCACTGAGGTGGTGAGGAGGTGAGGGCACTGAGGGCGGCGTCCGATGCGGGATGCCCGCCCGCACCATCGCTCATCGGCGCGCGGCAGCCCATCCCCCGCCAGACGCCCCCTCGGCTCCAACTCAGCGCCCTCACCCCCTCAGGGCCTCAGAATCACTGAGGTGGTGAGGGGGTGAGAGCACTGAGGGCGGCGTCCGATGCGGGATGCCCGCCCGCACCATCGCTCATCGGCGCGCGGCAGCCCATCCCCCGCCAGACGCCCCCTCGGCTCCAACTCAGCGCCCTCACCCCCTCAGGGCCTCAGTGTTGCATTGGCGCGCCAGGCGAGTATGATATGCAGTACTCGCTTCACCAGCCGCGAGGTGCTCTATGCAGTATGACCGGCTCATCATCCTGATGCTGGCGCTGGCGCTGGTGGGCTGCAGCCCTGCCGCCGTCACCCAGCCCACGGGCGCCCCCACTCCGGTGGCTACCCCCACGGCGACGGCGCTGCCGACGCTTGCACGCACCAGCACGCCCGCCGCGACACCCGGCGGTATGCCGCCAACCACGCCAGCGCAGACGCGGGAGGGCGCGGCGACCGTGCTTGCCGGGGTGCGCCGGGCGTGTAGGTGCTGAAGCGTTGCTGGTTGGTCCTCTCACCGGTGTTGCGCAGTGACAACCAGAGGAGCTTTGCGGGGTTGGCGCACCGCCGGGTGATCGTTCAGGGGCGGACAGAACATATAAGCGCCGACGGGCATGATGGCGTTTGGTCCTCACCCCCGGTAGCCGTGCGCAGGGGCGTTCCAATGCGGTACACGCCTCATTGGCTCAGATGTTCCGTTCGCCCTTAAATCGAGGGGGCATGTGCCTGACTCAGCCGATGGCGTCGGCCCAGCGAGGAGTTACGAGGTTCTGCCAGCCAGGAATAGCACATGCAGACAGCCTGCTACCTGGGACGACGATAATCCGAATGCTCTGGCGGGAATCATAACACTGGCGGTAAATCGATGTCTGGCCAACGCTGACTGCTCTGGCAGGGGGGTGGTGGGGTGCCTGATGGGTCTCGAACCCACAACCTCCTGATCCACAGTCAGGCGCTCTAACCATTGAGCTACAGGCACCGCGTCTTACGCATCAGGAGTATAGCATAGCGCGAAACCGACTGTCAAATCGGGATGTGAACATATGGGGAAACCGGGTTTCCCCATCCCCCTCCCTGCGGAGAGGCGCCCGGTTCCCTCCCCCAGCGGGGGAGGGCCAGGGAGGGGGCGGCCCTCCCAAAGACGCCCCATTTTCATCTTGTCGTTGTGCGGCGCAGCCGCATGGACGGCTGATGTGAACATAGGGGGAAACCGGGTTTCCCCATCCCCCTGCCTATGGGAGCGGCAAGCCCTCCCCATGGAGAAACCGGGTTTCCCCACGCCTCTGCCTGTGTTATGCGCCCTGCGAGCGGCGCCTGTCATCGGCGCGCGGCATTGCCCCGGGGCGCGCGGTGTCATTGCGGGTTTGTATTACAATATATATTCAGGTATACCTGTCGTCCCGGCAGGTTGAGGGATCCTCCCTGAGTTTCACAGCAACCGTAACCTCAGGATATGTGCTATGCCAGCAATGCTCTTTCCAGAGGGCTTCATCTGGGGCGCGGCTACGTCGGCGTACCAGATCGAAGGCGCCGTGAACGAAGACGGTCGCGGTCCGAGCATCTGGGATCGTTTCAGTCACACGCCGGGCGCCACTCGCGATGGTCATACCGGCGATGTTGCCTGCGACCACTACCATCGCTACCAGGAGGACGTGGCACTCATGGCCGATCTTGGTCTGAAGGCTTACCGCTTCAGTATCGCCTGGCCGCGCATCTTCCCCAATGGGCGCGGCGCGATCAACCAGGCCGGCCTCGACTTTTACCGTCGTCTGGTGGACCGTCTGCTGGCGCACGGGATTGTTCCCTACGCCACTCTGTACCACTGGGATCTGCCGGTAGCCCTGGAGGAGGCAGGGGGCTGGCCGTCGCGGGATACGGCCTACGCCTTCGCCGAGTATGCCGGGAGCGTCGCGGCGGCCCTTGGTGACACCATCCGCCACTGGATCACGATCAATGAGCCGTGGTGCGTGAGTATGCTCGGCTACCAGCTTGGCGAGCACGCCCCCGGCCGGCGGGATATGTCCGCGGCCCTCGCCGCTGCCCATCACACCCTGCTCGCCCACGGGATGGGCGCGCAGGCCATTCGCGCCGTGGCTCCCGATGCCGAGGTGAGCATTGCTCTGAACTTCGAGGCTGTCGTCCCGCTCTCGAACACTTCCGTCGATCGCAATGCGGCCCGCTTCCGCGATGGCTATTTCAACCGCTGGTTCCTCGATCCGGTGTGCGGCCATGGCTACCCTGGCGATATGGTTGCCGACTACAGCACTGCGGGCTACCTGCCCCGCGGGATGTATTTTGTGCGCCCGGGCGATCTTGATACCATCGCCACGCCTGTGGATTTTTTCGCGCTGAACTACTACACCCGCGTGGTGGTCACCGCTGGTTCTGCTCCCTGGGACTATCGGCTGGTCGCGCTTGAACGGCCCCGCACGGCCATGGGTTGGGAGATCTATCCTGAGGGTCTCTACCGGCTGCTGCTGCGGCTCTACAGTCATTACAATCTGTCCCGCATCCTGATCAGCGAGAACGGTGTGAGCTACCTCGATCCGGTTGAGGCGGACGGGCGCGTGCATGACGAGCGGCGCATCGCGTTCATACGCGAGCATCTGGAGGCCTGCTATCGCGCTATCCAGGCCGGTGTGCCGCTTGTCGGCTACTTCTACTGGTCGCTGCTCGACAATTTTGAGTGGGCCCAGGGCTACCACCAGCGCTTTGGCCTGGTCCACGTGGATTATGCGACGCAGCAGCGCATTCCCCGGGATAGTTTCGCCTGGTACCGCGAGGTGATCGCTGCAAATGGATGCTAAGGCGCTTCCAGGCAACCTGTTCGGGCATCAGCGCAACGGCGACCGCGTCCGGGTATGCTACGCCCGAGCGCCAGGCGCACATCGGCAAGCTGTAGGCGTAGAGGACGCCGGGCCGGCCCGCATCCCCACCGCCTGCCGCTCGAAGCGCAGGGCCACATCGCTCACCAGCGGCGTGGGCACACGCAGCGTCAGACTGGTTGTGGAGGTCGTCACTGTCTCCGTCAGCGTAACGACCCCGGTGTATGTATCCCACCAGGTGACGCGGTAGGCGCCGGGGGCGAGATCGGGAATGGTCAGCGTGCCGCTGATGGGCGCGATGGGCACAGCGTCCACAACGTTGCGCCAGGTGTGGTTGCGGTTGCTGACCCAGAGGTGGCCGCGATACGCAACGCGATCGGCCTGGCCCCACGCGCGCAGATCGGGGTGCGAGGTGACCGCCCGCGCGTCGGCATACTGCCCGTTATTGAGCGGGATGCCCTCCATAAAGTCGCGGTAGGCTTTGAAGTGCGGGTACAGGTTGTACCGGCGGATGTTTTCGGGGTCCCAGTACAGCTCGTAGAGGCCGCCGGCGTTGATCTGCCCCCAGATGAAGTTGTGGAGCCAGATTCCGCGCGTATCGCGGCGCTGGTCGTGCTCAGCGTCACCGCGATAATCCCGTGCGTCGCCCAGCGCCACCTCGCCGCGGGTAACCGGCTTGCGCGGCCCGGATCGGGCGCGTCCGCCGATCTGCCAGCTATAGGCCGCCGTGAGCAGGGCCGTATCGTGGTTCAAGGGGGTGAGATCGAACGATCCGTTGAGGTACACCGGCTGCCCGTCCGGGGCAATCAGTTCCACGTCATCGATCCACGCTGTGCCGCTGGCGCCGAAGGCATTCTGGAAGAAGATGGCCAGTGTGTGGGTCCTATCGTCGGTGAGAATGAGGCGCGCGCTGCGCGGCGCGGGGCTCCCGTCTGCCAGGTAGCGGCTATCAAAGGTGCGCCAGGGGTAGGTGCCGGCAGGAGCGGTGCATAAGAACTGCTGGCCGCTTGCCGCCGCCGGCACCACGTTTGAGCGGCCATCCGGCCGGTCCTGATCGAGAAGCCACAACAGGCGCGGTCCGGCGAGCGTGTCTGGCTGGTCGTAACCGCAGGCGCCGGTGAAGTTCTCGGCGCTCATACGATAGCGAATTACCCATTCGCCAGCGCCACGAATGACCAGGGAGCGCGGGGCGCCACCGGCGTTGTTGAACTGTTCGGCCCCGGAGATGCGCACGGCGTAACCGGCGCCCCCGAACACGCGCGCCGGGCGACTCTCGAAGGCCAGGGGATCGGCAACGTTATGCGCCCAGCCCGCGGCGAGCGATCCACAACAGGCGTAGGCGTGAAGGTCGGCATAGTCCACGCCGCTGTAGGCCGGATTGTTCCAGAACTCGGCGATGGGGAAACTGTGCCAGGTTGAGGTGGTAACCAGGTGGCGCGAGGGGTTGTGCGCGCGCATGAAGCGCCCGAACGCATCGGCCTGGGCGTAGTGGTTGCCATTGTACGGATCGCCTTCGTTGAGCAACTCCCAGGAATGCACCGCGCGCGAATACCCCCAGCGGGCGATCAGGTAGCGCCAGAAATACTCGTGATAGCGCCGCACTGCGGTGTTCGGGCGGGCGTAGAAGCGATCGTTGTCCAGGTCGTAGTAGGCGCCGACCAGGCTACCGTCCGGTGCGATGTGGTTGGCGATCCAGTCATTCTTCTCCAGGACGACCGGGCGGATGGTTACCCCGGCTCGGGCAGCCTGCTCCAGCGCGTAGTCCCATTGCCAGGAGGGCGCCTGGTCGAAGTAGCGGTGGTAGGCGAAGCGGTTCTTCCACAACACTTCGCCACCTGTAGCTGCACTGCCGTTCCACTCTCGCACCGAAACCTCATCCACAAAGACATCGCCACCGGTCGTGTTCTCCAGGATCAGGTAGAAGTTGTTGAGGAAGAGGTCGTTCTCTCCGGTGGTAAACGTACCAGTGACCTCAGTCCAGTCTGTGCTACCGTTGACGAAGCCGACCAGGCGCGTCGAGTCTTCGGCGGTTGCGGCGGGGTCGGCGCACGTATCGCCCAGCCACCCCCCACGCCGGATGGTGAACCCGTAGGGGTAGCGGGCGTTGCGCGGGCCGGTCACACCCACTGCACGCACGCGCGCGCGCACAAGGTAGGTGGTACGTGGTTTGACCGCGATGTTGTTCGAGAAGCCCTGAAACATGCAGGGGTTGCGCCGGTCGTCCATTTCCGGATCGGCATAATCCCACAGCCGCAGCGAGAACTGATGATCCCGGTAGGCGACGGCATAGCTCAGGCTCGACGGGTTGAAGTAGCCGCCCTCGCCGGGCAGGTGGTGCGAGTGCCAGGGGTTCCACGGGGCCATGTAGATGCCGCTACCGCTCATCCACACGCGCAGGAAGTTGACCCGGTACTGTTCAAAGCGACGCATGTCGGCGTCAACGTGGTAGGTGAACCGATCCCCATCGAAACTGGAGCCGTGCCCCGCAGCGATGAACGGCGAGCCATCGGAATACTCGAAGTAGCCCGGGTCGCGCTGACTGACGCGGATAAAGCCGTGGTTGTGCGGCGAGGTGGGCGCCGTTACGGTAAACGTGCCGGGGGAGCTGAACGCGACGCCGGAGGCGTCCCGGGCGCGCAGGCGATAGCGCCAGACCCCGGTCCGCTGCGGCGCAAAGCGCACCTTCCAGACCGGTGCGCCGATGGGGTACAGCCATTCCGTGCCACCGGCGCAGTGGTTGACCTCATGGTCGCCAATGCACCGGCGTTGATAATCCTGATACAGAAAGCCCGGCTGGGTGATCACGGTCTTCCAGTTGTCCGGGCTGAACAGACCGTCCACGCTGATGCCAACCGCAGCAGGAACGCCAGGGGGCGGGGCGGGGTCGAAGGGATAGGCGAGGTTGCTGGCGACTGTGCCATTGACATCAAAGGTCAATTCAAATTTGCCGTACTGCTCAACCTGCGCCGCGCCCGGTCGCACATTGGCGATAACCAGCCCTCCCTGCGCCTGGGCGATGCCAGCCGCAGGCAGTTGGAGCGACGGCAGGGCTGCGATGCTTATGAGAAGGGCAAGGGCAATACTCAACCAGCGCCGGCTCATATGGTCACTGCGCGATGCCTGGCGCGGAGCGCCACGGCGACGAGGGCCAGGACCACCAGCCAGATCCAGCGCAGGTCAGCAGGGAGCGGCGGCGGTGTCGGCTCGTCCGTTGGGTCGAAGGTAACCAGGTAGAACCGCTCGCGATGGGCCAGAAAGCTCTCGCGGGTCAGATCCACGCCGAGGAGCCGGGCCATAGCGCGAAGCACTGGGCGTTGCTCAAAGCAATCGTAGGCAGCGTGGAGTTCGAGCTCATCGGTAACGCGACGACCGCGGGCGTGGTAGACCTGCGCTCCAAGCTGGAGCGTCACTCGCGAGTCGGCCAGCAAGTTCTGGTACCAGTCGGGGCGGGCGCCATAGCCACTCATCACGTAGATCCGTCCGGCGCACAGGTGGTGCTCGATGGCAGTGCGCCGGATCAGGCCGGTGCTGCGCCCGGTAGTGCTCATAATCATCACCAGGCGCCCTACCAGCGGCCCGAGGCCAAGCCGGTAGAGCAGGATCGGCGCCCGGTTGATCGCTCGCCGGAGCGGGCGGTCAGGGTAGGCCGCCCAGGCGGGCAGGGAAAGATCGCTCATCAGACCTCCATGCGCACACTGCGGGAATGAACGTCGATTCTCTTGAGAGGGTTGCGCCCGCCCACACCCTCCAACCGGGATGGGCGTGGGAGCATCCAGTCGCCCTTTGTACTGGAGGGAAGGGCGCGAGGGCGCCTGGTTCCCTCGCATCTTTCCCACCCGTGAATCCCTGCGGCGACAGCCGCATGAACGTCCAACCTGAGTATACCCTGGTGAGAACTGCCCAAACGAGAAGAAATCACCACCAGGGGGCAAAAGATACCCTGGACAACGCCGCGCCTCCGGTTCCATCTTGCATAGAACCGCCCCCCGGTACGTATTCACACTGCTCCCGGGCGCGCGGGCATCTTGCCCGCATCCAGGCCATTGCAGGCGGGGCGCCTGCGCACCCGGGGTGACGCCTTACGTCAACGTGAACACGTATGCCCCCCGAACGACTTTGCACACGCGGCAAGATGCGGTACCATGTCAGTTAACAGGCCTGTCAGGGAAGGAATAGGTGTTGTGAACAACTCGCTCAGCTTTCTGACCGGGCTGGCCGTCGGGGCCGGACTGACGTTTGCCGCCCGTGATCTGGCGCCAGCCCTGGCGCCCCATGCCCGCACGCTTACCAAGCGCGGGCTGAAACTGGCCGTGCTGGGCTTCGAGCGGGGTCGCGAGGCTCTGGCGCTCACCGCCGAGTCGCTCAGCGATCTGCTTGCTGAGGTCCAGGCCGAGTTGCAAGCCGAACGGGCCATCCCCCAGCCGGCGCCGGCGAACAACGGCGGCGACTTGCTGGCTGAATTGCTTGCCGACGAGCACCCGGCCGATGTGACGCCTGAAGCTTGATTGGTGCGTCCGGCGCATTAGTTGTTATGCTGAGCGAATCGACGCATGTGGGCCGGGACCTTTCGCTTCGCTCAGAGTGACATGGAACTCGCCGGATGCGCTAATGCGCTTCCTGGCGACCTGTTCGGGCATCAGCGCAACGCCGACCGTGTCCAGGTGCGCCACGCCCAATCTACAATTGAACATCTGCCATCTGCAATCGCACCAGGGGGGGTTGTTATGTTGCCTGTAGCCTTTGTCGCCCACCAGGCCGGCGAGCGGCTACGCCTGCGCATTCCAGCACGCAAGGGCGATGCCGCATTCTTCGAGCGCGCCGAGCGTGATCTCGCCGCCTGCCCCGGGGTGGCCTACGCCGAGGCCAACCCTCTGACGGCCAGTATCCTGCTGCACTTCCACGGCGATCTCGATGAGCTGGCCAGCGCCGCCAGCGCGGGTCACCTCTTCGTCCTCGAGCCGCCCCGCCTCCCTGAGTATTCGGTGCTCGATGTGGTGGTGGATCGCGTCGATCGCCTCGAACAGTTCATTCAGCGCCGCTCGCAGGGGGCGCTGGATCTCGAGACGATCCTGTTCCTGGGACTGGTCGGCGCAGGGGTGGTGCAACTGGCCCGCGGTCAGGCCCTCGGACCGGCCAGCACCTTGCTCGCCAATGCGGCCACCATCCTCGCTGTGCATCGTAACCGCCGCAATCACAGGTGAAGGCATCCAGACTTGCGGCGAGCCTGTCAAACCGCGCCCCTCCCTCTAAAAATGGTATAACAGGATTGCCCCTATGAGCGGAGTATCATCGCGACCGGCAGGTGACTGCAGCATGGCCGAATTGAGCGCGCTGCTCGAAACGGTCTTTGCCGGCGGAGGGACGGCGCGTGGCCTGATTGTGGCGCTGACGACCCTGCCCTGTCGCACCATTCCGGGCCATATGTTTCGCGCCGCCCTTGACCAGTACGGCCTGCGGCCAACGTTCGACACCATCCTCCAGGATCGGGAGGTCATCGAGGCCCTGGAGGCGGTGCATCTGCCCGCCGACGCGGCAACGCGCTCGGTGATCCTGCGCCTGACCCGCCCGCTCACCCTGTACCAGCGCGTTGGCCTGGGACGCATGCGCCTGCACGTCAACCGCGAGTTGCTGCTGTCGATTGACGACCGCGATGAGGTGGCGCTGCGCCGGGGCGACATCCGTATGTCGTGGATGCGCATGAACGAGGAGGTGCTGGTGCGGCTGCGGCGGGCGCGCGATCGCTCCGGCGCGCCGGTGGATATGCTGGCCGTTTCGGCCGGTCACGTCCTCAGCCAGACCTATCCGCTGGATGTGATCACCCTGCCGCCACGCATCGCGCGCGAGCGCATGGCCGCAGAAGCGCCGTTGCCCCCACCGCCGATCGCGCGACCGGCGCCGACCGTGGCCCCGGCAGCCCCGGCCCTCGTCCTGCCCGCGCCGGCAGTCAGCGTGGCGCCCGCAGCCGCCGTGACGGTGGTTCATCGCGCGCCAGGCCGACTGCGTCTGCGTATCGCCACACTCTACCGCAATGAGGTCGAAAAAGTGCGCCTCGAACGCGCCCTTCGCGGTCGCCCCGGCATCATCAGCACGGTTGCCAGCAGCCTGACCGGGACCCTGCTCGTGCGCTTCGCCACGCCGCTGACCCACCAAGAGGTGGAGCATACCGTCCGGCGCATTCTCAGCGGTGAAGACCTCGGCGAGGGGGGACGCCGTCGCCAGGCACAGCATCCCTGGCACATGTTCGACATCGAACAAACCGCCACGCTGCTCAACACGTCCCCGGACCGTGGCCTGAGCGATCTGGCCGCCCTGGAGCGGCTGAGCGCCTACGGCCCCAACCATCTACCCCAGGCCGTTAGCCGTTCACCGATACAGATCATGCTCGAACAGCTCGCCAGCCTGCCCGTGGCGTTGCTTGGCGTCTCGGCGGTTGTGTCGCTCGTGACAGGTGGATTGCTCGATGGCGTGGTCATCCTGGGCGTGGTGGTCCTGAACGCAAGCATCGGCTTCAGCACCGAGTACTGGGCCGAGCAGACCATCGCCGGGCTGAACCGCGGCCTGGAGCCGCACGCGGTGGTCGTGCGGGATGACCGCGAACGTGAGGTGGCAGGCGAGACAGTCGTGCCGGGTGACCTGATCATCCTCCGCCGGGGCATGGCCGTGCCCGCCGATGCGCGCCTGCTGGTGGCCGATCACCTCACCGTGGACGAATCGGCGCTGACCGGCGAAAGTGTGCCTGTGAACAAGACGGTCGCGCCGCTCCACGAGCGCGCTGTGCCCCTGGGAAGCCGCACCAATATGGTCTACCGCGGCACGGTGGTTACCGGCGGCAGCGGCAGGGCGCTGGTAGTGGCGACGGGGGTCGCCACCGAGATCGGTGAGATCCAGCGGCTGCTGGGCGAGACCGAGCAGCCCGAAACGCCCTTGCAGCGACAGCTCCGCACCCTGAGCGGGCAACTGGTCGTCGGGTCGCTGGCGGTGTGCGGCGTGGTCTTTGGCATCGGCCTGGTGCGCGGCCAGGGCCTCCTGGCGATGTTCAAAACCGCCGTCGCCCTGGCTGTGGCCGCCGTGCCGGAAGGCTTGCCCACCGTTGCCACGACCACGCTGGCCATCGGGCTGCGCCGGCTCGAGCAGCAGGGCGTGCTGGTGCGGCGCCTGGTGGCGGTGGAGACCCTGGGCTCGGTCGAGTTCCTCTGCCTGGATAAGACCGGCACGATCACGCGTAACGAGATGACCCTGGTGATGGTTGTGACGAGCGAGGGGCGTTACGATCACGGTGCAGGCGGGTTCAGCGCCGCGGGCCGCGCGCTGGCCCCCGACAGCAGCCCCGATCTCGAAGAACTGCTGCGCCTGACGGCCCTCTGTAGCGAAGTGCGCCTGGAGCCTGCCGCGGACGGCCCGCGGCTCCTCGGCACGCCGACGGAGACCGCGCTGGTGCGGGCGGCGCTGGAACGGGGGATCGACGTGGAGGCCCTGCGGGCGCGTTACCCCCTGCTGCGCACGCGCCTGCGCAGCGAGGGGCGCGGGTTTATGGATACGCTGCACCAGGACGGCGACGGCTACCTGCTGGCGGTGAAGGGCAGCCCCGACCAGGTGCTGAGCCTCTGCGACCGGGTGAACGAAGCCGGGACGGTGCGCCCGCTCACAGAGGAGGACCGTGAGCGCATCCTGGTGGACAACGAACGCATGGCTGGCCAGGCCCTGCGCGTGCTCGGCGTCGCCTACCTGCCAGACGACGGGACGCCCGAGATGCGCCGCGACCTGATCTGGGTTGGCCTGGCCGGTATCGCCGACCCGCCGCGCCCGGAGATCCCCGCCCTGGTCGAGCAACTGCGCGCTGCCGGCGTGCGCACGATTATGATCACTGGCGACCAGAGCGCCACCGCGACGGCAATCGCGCGGCAGATCGGCCTGGGCCACGAAGGACACCTGGAAAGCCTCGACGCCACGCAACTCGAAACCCTGCCCCCCGATGTGCTGCGCAGCCTGGCTGAGCGCGTGGACATTTTCTCGCGGGTCAGCCCGGCGCACAAGCTCTACATCGTGCAGGCCCTGCAACGCGCCGGTCACGTGGTGGCTATGACCGGCGACGGGATCAACGACGGCCCGGCGTTGCGCGCCGCCGATATTGGCATTGCCATGGGCGTGAGCGGCAGCGAAGTGGCCCAGGAAGTCGCCGATATGATCGTGCGCGATGATAATCTGGCGACGATTGTCGGGGCCATCGAGCAGGGGCGCACGATCTACAGCGACATCAAGAAGGCAGTCCACTTCATCCTCGCCAGCAACACCAGCGAAATCCTGATCACCCTGCTGGCAACCGCCGCGGGCGCCGGCGAGCCGCTGTCACCCCTCCAGTTACTCTGGATCAACCTGGTGACCGACGTCTTCCCCGAGCTGGCCCTGGGCCTGGAACCACCAGAGTGCGACGTGCTGCGCCAGCCTCCGCGCGACCCCCGCGCAACCATGTTCAACCGCCGCGACGTGCGGCGGATCGGCCTGGAGAGCGCCGTACTCACGACCGTCGCCCTCAGCGCCTACGGCTGGGGTCTGGCGCGTTACGGCATGGGGCCGCGAACCAGCAGCCTGACCTTCACCACGCTGACCACCTCTCAGTTGCTCTACGCGATCAGTTGTCGCTCCGAGAAACGCTGGCTGTTCGACCGCAAGCCCTCAACAGCGAACCCATACATGACCTTCGCCGTCGGTGGCGGGCTGGCGCTTCAGGGCGCCACAACCTTGCTGCCCGGACTGCGCCAGGTGCTCGGCGCCACGCCCCTCAGCCCGTCCGACTGGTTGCTGGTAACGGCGCTGGCCGTAGCGCCCTACCTCGCCAGCGAATTGATGAAGGCGATTGAACGCCCGTGCAGAGTAGATACAGGAGAGCGCGACAGCCATGGCCAGTGAATATGTCTTCACCTCCGAGTCGGTTACGGCGGGGCATCCCGATAAACTCTGCGACCAGATCAGCGATGCCCTGGTCGGTCATATTCTCTGGCAAGACTCCGCCGCCCGCGTGGTAGCCGAGTGCGCCGTTTCCACGGGTATCCTGTTTGTGTCGCTGAAGGCCGCGACAACCGCCAGCATTGATATCCCCCGCGTCGCCCGTGAGGTCATCCTCGAGGTGGGGTATGACCGTGGCAGCTTCAACGGTCGCACCTGCACGGTGATGACGAACCAGCTTGAAGAGACGGCAGCCACACGCGCAGGGCTGCGCGACCGCGAGAGCGCCCTGTCGGAACTGGTTGCCCAGGAGAATGTCACCCTTTTTGGCTTCGCCTGCACACAGACGCCTGTGCTGTTGCCGTTGCCGATCTGGCTGGCCAATCGCCTGGCGCAACGCCTCGATATCGTCTGCCGCGAGCACCGCGACGACCTCGCGCCCGACGGGAAGGTGCAGGTGGGCGTGGTGTACCGCGACCATGCGCCCTCGCGCATCCACAGCCTGACCCTGGTGGCCAGCCAGCGCCATCCCGATTTGCCGCTGGCCCGGTTGCGGCAGATGATCATCGAGGAGGTGATCAAACCGGTGTTCGAGCACGAGACGCTCATCCCTGACGCAGAGACGCGCATCCAGATCAACCCCGAAGGCCCGGTGGTGGAAGGCGGCCCGGCGTTGCACGCGGGGTTGACCGGGCGCAAAACCGGCGCCGACACCTACGGGGGCTATGCCCGCCAGAGCAGCGCCGCGTTAAGCGGCAAGGACCCGACGCGGATCGACCGCACCGGGGCGTACGCGGCCCGCCATGCGGCGAAGAGTGTGGTGGCGGCGGGCCTGGCCTCGCGCTGCGAGGTGCAACTCAGCTATTCGATCGGGTTGCGCGACCCGGTGAGTGTGCGGGTGGAAACCTTTGGCACCGGCGCGCTGAGTGACGATGAACTATCGGAGCGGGTGGCGCGGGCCTTCGATTTCAGCGTGGGCGGGATCATCCGCCGCTTCGATCTGACCGGGTTGGCCGCGCGTTCACGGGGCCGGCTCTACCAGCGCGTGGCAGCGCACGGCCACTTCGGGCGGCCCGAGCTGGTTCTGCCCTGGGAGGCTACTGACGGGGCGGAGGCGCTGGAGGTTGGGATGAAGGGTTTTTCGCCCGGAGGCCTGAGGTGAACATAGCCCGTGCGTGGGAGGATTCAGGAGGGCCGCGTCTTCGCGGGCTTCCCTCGAAGGGGCGCGAGGAGACCGGCTTTCCCCAGAGCTGGAGGAGGACAGGCATGACAACTGCCCCGAGCTACTTCACCATCGATCCCGAAACCTTTGCCGATGAGCGGCATTTTGTGCTGGAGTGTTTGCGCGAGGTGTTGAGCGAGTCCGGAGAGCTGGAACTGGCCGCGGCGCTTCCGTGGCAAGAGGCGCCCACGCCCTCCCTGCCGGAAACGCCTTCCGAAGGGCTGTTCCAGGCCCTTTCGATCGCCTTTCAGTTGCTCAAAATGGTCGAAGAACGGGCAGCGGTGCAGTACCGGCGCCTGACCGAAACGCGCCAGGGCCTGACGGCGGTGCCGGCACTGTGGGGCGAGGCGCTCTGCCACTTGCAGAACCAGGGCATTTCCGGGGCAGACATCGCCGCCGCGCTGCCGGATGTACAGGTTGAGCTGGTGCTCACCGCGCACCCCACCGAGGCCAAACGCGCCACCGTGCTCGAACACCACCGCGCCCTCTACCTGCTACTGGTCAAACGTGGCGAAACTCGCTGGACACCCTACGAGCAGGAGTCGATCCGCGCCGAAGTGCTTGCGCGCCTGACCACGCTCTGGCGCACCGGCGAGATCTTCCTGGAAAAACCCGACGTCGCCTCGGAACGGCGCAACATCCTGCACTACCTGCGTAACGTCTTCCCCGATGTGGTCGCGCTGCTCGATGAGCGCTTGCGTCAGGCCTGGAGCGCAGTCGGCCTCGATCCGGCCCTGATCGCCGGGGTGGAGCGTCTGCCCCGGCTGCGCTTCGGCACCTGGGTCGGCGGGGATCGCGACGGGCACCCGCTGGTCACCGCCGAGGTCACCCGCGAGACCCTGGCCGAGTTGCGGCAGCAGGCCCTGGGCATTCTTCAGGACCAGTTGCGCGAGCTGGCGCGCGCCTTGAGCCTCTCCGACCTGCGCCAGACGCCCCCGGCAGCGTTGCTCGAACGCATCGCCGAGGTTGCCGCCTCCATGGGCGCAGTGGGCGCGCAGGCGCTGAAGCGCAACCCCAACGAAGCCTGGCGTCAGTGGATCAACCTGATGCTGGCCCGCCTGCCGCTCATTACGCCGCTCGAAGCGTACCACTACCGCGCAGCGGCGGACCTCGAGCGCGACCTGCACCTCCTCGCCACGGCCCTCGACGCCGTGGGCGCGGAACGCCTGACCCGCCACTTCGTCCATCCGCTCATCCGCAGCCTGCAAACCTTCGGGTTTCACCTTGCGGTGCTCGACGTGCGGCAGAACAGCCACTTCCACGACCTGGCCCTGGGGCAGTTGCTGGCCGTCGCCGGCTTCGCCGATCACAGCGTGACCGCGTGGGACGTGCCCCGACGTATGGCGCTGCTGGAGCAGGAACTGGATTCGCCCCGGCCCTTTGCTGGCCCGACGGCCCGTATCGGCCCCGAAGCCGATGCGGTGCTCAGTTGCTACCGGGTGCTGCTCGACGAACTCGCCACCCACGGGCCGGCGGGTCTGGGAGCGCTGATCGTCAGCATGACCCGCAGCGCCGCCGATCTGCTCACGGTGTACCTCTTTGCCCGCGAAGTCGGTCTCCTGCGCGAAACCCCCGACGGGCCGGCGTGCCCCCTGGCGGTAGTGCCCCTGTTCGAGACGATCGAGGATCTGGAGCGCAGCCCCACCGTCCTGGCCGCCTTTCTTGATCATCCCCTGACCCGACGCAGCCTGGACCTGCAGCGGCGCCTGCGGGGCGAACGCGACCTGGTGCAGCAGGTGATGATCGGCTACAGCGACAGCAACAAAGACGGTGGACTGGTTGCGAGCCTGTGGGCGCTCTACCGGGCGCAGCAAGCGATGGCCGCAGTGGGGCGGGAGCTTGGCGTGCGCATCCGCTTCTTCCACGGGCGAGGCGGCACGATCAGCCGGGGAGCCGGGCCAACCCACCGCTTCATCAAGGCCCTGCCTGCGGGCACGCTGAGTGGCGATCTGCGGGTGACCGAACAGGGCGAGGCTATTGCCCAGAAGTACGCCAACCGCCTGACCGCCAGTTACAACCTGGAGCTGTACCTGGCAGGCGTGAGCCGCGCTACCGTGCTCGAGCGGCACGCGCGGAGCGAGGCCCATGTTCTAGAGCCGACCATGGACAGCCTGGCGACCCTGAGCCGGGCAGCCTACAGCGCGTTGATTGGCAGTCCAGGCTTTCTGACCTTTTTCCGCCAGGCCACACCGATTGACGCCCTCGAGCAGAGCCGGATCGGCTCGCGGCCCACCCGACGCACCGGCCAGGCCACCCTGGCCGATCTGCGGGCCATCCCCTGGGTATTCAGTTGGAGCCAGGCGCGGTTCTTCCTCTCGGGCTGGTACGGCGTCGGCAGCGCCCTCGAACAGCTCCACCAGAGCGATCCGGCAACCTTTGCGGCACTGCAACAGCACTTTCTCAGTTGGGCGCCGCTGCACTACATCTTCAGCAACGCCGCCACCAGCGTGGCAACCGCCGATCCGGACGTGATGGGCTGGTACGCCGAACTGGTGGAGGATGCAGCCCTGCGCGAGGCCATGCTCGGGCGCATCCTCGAAGAATACCGGCGCACGGTGGCGATGCTGGAGCGCCTCTACGGCGGCCCCCTTGCCGAGCGGCGGCCCAACATCTTCAGTATGATCGAAGCGCGCAACCCGGGCCTGCGGGTCCTGCACCGCCAGCAGATTGACCTGCTGCGGCAATGGCGGGCGCTGCGCGCCCGCGGCGAGGACGACACCGCCCTGCTGCCACGGTTGTTGCTCACGATCAACGCGATTGCAAATGGGCTTGGCTCGACCGGCTGATGTGAAAAAATATGGGGAAACCGGGTTTCCCCATCCCCCTGCCTGTTGGGAGCGCCAGCCGCTCCCAACCGCGGTTGGGACATGAGGAAACCGGGTTTCCCCACCCCTCTCCCTGCGGGGAGGAGCCCGGTTCCCTCCCCCAGCGGGGGAGGGCCAGGGAGGGGGCGGCCCTCCCAAAGATACCCCATGTTCA
>CAKZKA010000218.1 GCA_937120965.1 uncultured Chloroflexota bacterium | reverse complement strand
TCCTGGGACGCGGGGGGAAATGGGCCAACGAATGGGAAACGAATAAACGAATGCGCAAGGTGTGCCTGACTCTGAGGGGAACATAGCCTGCCCACGGGAGGGTTGGAGAGGGCTTCGCCCTCCCAAAAACAATACTATTTTCATTCTGACGTTGTGCGCCGCGCGAATGCGCGTCTGAGGTGAAAATAGCCCGCCGGCGGGAGGGTTTGGGAGGGCTGCGCCCTCCCAAGAATAATTATTTTCATTCCGGCGTTGTGCGGCGCAGCCGCATGGATGTCTGAGGTGAAAATAGCCCCCCCGCGGGAGGGTTTGGGAGGGCAAAGCCCTCCCAAGAACAATAATATTTTCATTCTGGCGTTGTGCGGCGCAGCCGCATGGATGTCTGAGGTGAACATACGGGGAAACCTGGTTTCCCCAATCCCCTCCCTGCGGGGAGGCGCCCGGTTCCCTCCCCCAGCGGGGGAGGGCCAGGGAGGGGGCGGCCCTCCCGAAGACGCCCTATGTTCATCGCGGCGTTGTGCGGCGCAGCCGCATGGGAGTTTAACGTGAAAATTAGGTGGGGAAACCCGGTTTCCCCACGCCCCCGCCCACAGGATGGCAAGTCCTCCTCACCGGGAGAGTTTCGGAGGGCGCAGCCCTCCCAAAAATAGTTATTTTCATCCTCTCGTTGTGCGGCGCAGCCGCATGGACGGCTGAGGTGAACATACGGGGAAACCGGGTTTCCCCAACTCCCTGCCTGTGGGGCGCCAGCCGCTCCCAGTAGCGGTTGGGGAATGAGGAAACCGGGTTTCTCCACGCCTATCCCTTAGGGGAGGGCTTGGGAGTGCTCGCATCCCTGGTCCGTGGAGAGGCCTCGAGCGAGTAGGGGGCGAACGCTGGTTCGCCCCCTACTCGCGTCGTAAGACGAAGATACGCGGGTAGAGGCCCCCGAGGTCCACGCGTATGGGTGGTTCGACCCTCCAGACGGGGGCGCCGGACAGGAGGCGCTCCAGCAGGCGTACCTCGTGGGAGAGCAGCACGCAGCGGGCGCCGGGGCGAGCCACCCGCGCGGCCTCAGCCAGCAGCGCGGGGTAGAGTTCCAGGTTGTGGGCGTGGGAGCCGACCAGGTGACCAAACGGCAGATCGCCGGTGATCACGTCGACGGCAGCAGCGGGCAAGGGCAGCGATCGCGCGTCCCAGGGCTGCACCTCAGCGCGCTCGCTCACGCCGGCTGCCTCGAGATTGGCGCGGGTGCAGGCCAGGGCCTGCGGGTCAGTGTCACAGCCAATCGCGCGTTTTGCCGGCCCCATCAGTAGCCGCTCGATCAGCAATGTTCCTGATCCACATCCGATGTTTAGATACACATCCCCGGCGGCCGGCGCGGTGAGCAGGTTCATGGCGTAGGCGACAGGGCCGTTCAGCGCGCCCTCCAGGTTGCAGACGCGCCAGGGACGGGTCGCCAGGGGGCGTGGTGAGATCCGCACGAGCCATTCCCATCCCGTTTGCGCCTCATCCCGGCGCAGGCGCAGCAGCAGGTCCCCGTCATCGACGCCAACGGTCAGCCCCAGGCGGTGGGCGAGTTCGGTTTTCAGGCGCCTGAGCACCGCCGAGTCGGCGCCTGCGGCGCTGAGGAAGAGGGTGCGAAACGCGCCCTGCGGATGCAGGCGCAGAACGGTCTGGCAGTCGGCCAGCGCCAGGCGCAGGTGCTCGTCGCCGAGCAACGCGCGGGGCCGCGGCACGGCGAAGTGGCGCACCAGGTATACCGATGCAGCCAGGCGCAGGCGCAGTAGCGCGCGCAGGTCGCCCGCATAGCTTGCCCCGATCACACCGGGGCGTTCATCGCCAGCCAGACGAATGGCGCGATCAATCTGGCGCAACTCGCGCCGCGCTAACGGTTCGAGGCCCTCGGCAACCACGATCTCCAGTCGGCGGCCCGGCCCGTCTGGTCGCGAAGCGTATCCTTTATCTTTCATGCCTTATACGTATAATACTGAGGTGAACATACGGGGAAACCGGGTTTCCCCATACCCCTCCCTGCTGGGAGGGTTTGGGAGGGCGAAGCCCTCCCAAGAACAAATATTTTCATTCTGGCGTTGTGCGGCGCAGCCGCAAGGGTGTCTGACCGAAGCAGAAGCGACCATGAGCGAGCAGACCTTCACTCTCGGAATCTCTTACTGGCCGCGACGGCGGCGCTACGCTGAACGGATCCTCTGCTCCTGGAGCGACGCCGATCCTGTGGCCCTCCGTGATGAACTCAGTCACATCGCCGAGCTGGGGTTCACCAGGGTGCGGTTCGAGTTACGCTGGGCCGAAGTACTGCCCGATCTGCGTGTCAATACGGCGGCGCTGCGCGGCCTGGAGCGCGCCCTCGACCAGGCCGAAGAGCATGGCTTACAGGCAGTGGTGGCCCTGCTCGGGGCGAGTCTGGGCGGCACGTTGCACCTGCCCGCGTGGGCGGTGGGGTTCCGCCTGCCGCACGATCTGCAACTTGCCCGGCGCCTGGGCCCACCGGTGGTTATCGCGCCGCCCGACCAGCCGGTGGTGCTGGCGGGCGAGCAGTACTGCGCCGAACCGCCGCGCGATCTTTACGGCGAGCCGGAGTTGCTGGCGGCACAGCGGCAGGTGCTCCACGAAACCATCGGCAACTTGAGCGCGCACCCGGCTGCCGCGGCCTGGCAGATCGGCGCCGATATGGAGCGACTGCGCCGCCCGGCCTCGGCGCGGGCTGCTGCGGAGTGGTGGGGCGACCTGGCCGCGCGCGCGCTGGACTACGGGGCGCGCCAGGTGATCGGGGTCGTGAGCGCGATGAACCTGGAGCGCCGCGATACCCTGCGCCCGGAGCAGATTGTGCGTCACAACGGCCAGGTGGCGGTATCGGTGGCGGCCTGGTCGCCTCCCCTGGCGGAACGGCTCGACGATACGCGCCGGGTGCGCTTTCTTCACGCCCTCACCGCCGCTCTGGTGCGCGCCGAGCAGAGCGCTGCCGCGCCGGTGATCGTCACTGACCTGGGGGTGCCAACCACGATCCCGGGCTCCAACGGCCTGGTTACCAGTGAGATCTTTGGCCGGACGGTGCTACATCCGCTGCTCGATGAAGAGCGCCAGGCAACCCTGATCGAGGAGGGGCTTGCTGCATTGTACCGCGACGGCGCCGCGGGGGTGTGGCTGCCATTGTACGCCGACCCGGCGCCGGAGGTGTGGAATGTTCCACCGCTGGATCGCTCCTGGTGGGCGCGCACGACGGGCCTGGTGGCGCCGGGCGGGCGCGAGAAACCGGCCGCCGAGGCGCTGCGCGTCTTTGCCGCCCGGCTGCGCGCCGGGGGTCTGCCTGCGCCCGTTGGGCCGCCCGCGCTGCCTCTCGATCCCGAACGCTACTGGTACGACCCGGAGCGCAGTTTTGCCGCCCTCTGGGAGGATTGGCAGCGCGATTAGGGCCGATGAATACCACACGCGCCGGGCTCTTGCCTGAGGAGGGTGTGATACCAGTTCTGCGCGATGGCATCGCACCGGATCAGCTCCGCGCCTCCACAGCTCTACAACTCTGCAAAGCCCTCTGTAGGGCTGTGGAGATGAATTAGACAGTGTGGTGGCTTCAGTTTCATCCGGGGTGAGAGGATCTGGCCCTTGCGGGCTGCCCTCGAAGGAGTGCGGGGAACGCCAGGTTCGCTATGCCCCTGCCGCGGGGAAGGTGCCAGCGAGCTGCGCCCTGGCGACTCTCGCGTTCAAGGCCCGGTCTGAGGCGCCTGTGAGGGCCAGCCCAACTCGGCGAGCCAGGCCAGATCGGCTGCGGTGAGACGGCCCGCGGCGCGAGCACGCTCCAGCAAGTCGGGCCGGCGCAGCAGGGTGCGCCGCAGGCGCTCGCGTCGCCGCCACTTTGCCACTTCACCGTGGTGCCCGGAGACCAGCACCGGGGGCACCGGTCGGCCTTCCCAGACTGCCGGGCGGGTGTAGTGCGGGTATTCGAGCAGGCCATCGCCGTGGCTTTCCTCGGCCACCGATTCGGCGTCAATCACGCCAGGGACGAGCCGCGCCACGGCATCAACCACCACCATCGCGGCAAGCTCCCCGCCTGTCAGCACATAATCGCCAATGCTCAGCTCACGGGTGATCAGCGCCTCGCGCACTCGCTCGTCAATCCCCTCGTAGTGCCCGCAGACCAGCACCAGCCGCTCCGCGCCGGCCAGTTCCTGCGCAATAGCCTGGGTAAAGACCTCCCCATCGGGTGTCAGCAGGATAACCGGGGGAGAGGCGGGCGATTCGGCAGCAGTGGCCCCGGGCGGAAGGGCAAGCACGGCGCGGATGCAGGCAGCCAGAGGTTCGGGCTTCATCACCATGCCTGCGCCGCCACCGTAGGGCGCATCGTCGGTGGTGCGGTGACGGTCGGTAGCCCAATCGCGGATATTGTGCAGGCGCACATGGATCAGACCGGCCTGCTGGGCCCGCTTGAGGATGCTTTCGGTAAGCGGCCCGGTGAACATGCCGGGGAAGAGGGTGAGAATATCAACAATCACGACTCGATACTGCCCAGATACTGGTCGAAAAAGCGCACCACACGGCGGCAGTACTCCGGCCGGTCGGCGAAGTAAGCGCCGCAGTGATCAGCCCCCTCGACGATCCACAGCTCGCGTGGCTCGCCCGCAGCGGCATAGAGACGCCGGGCGTGTTCGACGGGCGTCACCGTATCGGCGGCGCCGTGAATAATCAGCACCGGGCGCGGCGCCAGGCGCCCGATGGCCTCGATGGGGCGGGCCTGACCGAAACGGTAGCCGTGCCGCCGCCACACCATTTCCTCGGTAACGCGCAGCAAGATCCCGACCGGCAGACGCACCTGCTGGCGCAGCGCATGGGCCACGATGTCGTGCCCCGAGGTAAACGAGCTATCTGCCACGACCGCCGCCACATCCGCTTCGGCAGGCGCGGCGAGCAGGGCGACAGCCGCGCCCATCGAGTAGCCGATGACAGCCAGACGCAGCCCGGGGGCGCGCCCGCGGGCAAAGGCCAGCGCCGCGCGCAGATCGTCTACCTCGCGGCTGACCAGGGTCTGCGGCCAGGGATCGGAGTCGCCGCGTCCGCGAAAGTCAAACAGCAGCACGCTGTAGCCAGCGCGCCAGCAGCGCGAGCCGATGCCGAGCAACTCATCCTTGCGCCCGGCGTGGCCGTGGCAGCCAACGATCACCCCGCGGGGGCGTTCCTGCGGCAGCCACCATCCTCGCAGGCGCAGCCCATCGGCACTCGCAAAATCCACCTCCTCGAACGGCAGGTCCAGCTCCCAGGGTGTCATGAAATAGGCGTCGTGGTAGGTGCGGGGCGGCTCAGGGCTGACACGCGAGCTGATGTACCAGGCCGCTCCCAGCAGGCCACCAGCGGCAGCCAGCGCGCTACCACCGGCAAGTCGGAGGAGAGTGGACATCTGATGCATACTGTGATTGTACCCGAAAACGCGGGGGAGTTGTGGGGATACCGGGTTTCCCCCGACTTATCTCAGGACGGTGCGCAGGCGATGCGCCGGTCGCAGCGTTCCGCCCCCTCCCCAAAGGCGGGGGTGGGGGGAAACCGGGTTTCCCCGGTCCGCAAGCGGTGGTGGGGGCGCCAGGCGTCCGGCCAGGGAGAGGCGTGGGGAAACCGGGTTTCCCCGTGTCCCAACTGCTGTTGGGAGCGGCTGGCGCCCCATAGGCAGGGGTGCGGTTCGACAGGCTCACCGCAGGTGGGGAAACCCGGTTTCCCCGTATGTTCACCTCAGGCCCCATGCGCGGAGCGCACACCGCCGCGATGACCATGGGGCGTCTTCGGGAGGGCCGCCCCCTCCCTGGCCCTCCCCCGCTGGGGGAGGGAACCGGGCGCTTCCCCGCAGGGAGGGGTTCGGTTCGACAGGCTCACCGCAGGTGGGGAAACCCGGTTTCCCCATAGTTTCACCTCAGACGGTCATACGCATGGCGCACAACGCCGGAATGAAAATAATTATTCTTGGGAGGGCGCAGCCCTCCCAAACCCTCCCGTGGGCGGGCTATGTTCACCTCAGCCGTTCTGAGACTCCTCGGGAGCGGTAAAGGGGAACACCGGCTTACAAAAATTGGTCAACTGCAGATCGATCTCGTACAGACCGGAGCTGAAGCGCCCCTCGTAGGGCATGCCGAGGCCCTGGACGAGGGCGATCATGCCGGTATTGTCGGCGTGGGTAAGCAGGATCATATGGCGGAAGCCGCGAACCAGGGCCGTTTGCACCAGGAGGTCGAAGAGTTGGCGGCCGATCCCAACCCCCTGATAGTCGTCACGGATGACAATGGAGGCTTCGCAGGTTGCGTCATGTTCTACGAGGCGCGCGAAGCGGGCCACCGCGACGGCTTCCTCGCGTCCGTCTTCGTCAACCACGGCGATCAGGGCCGTCTCCCGTTCGGGGTCAATCGTCGCCAGGCGGGCGGCCTCGCGGCGCACCCGCTCTTCATCAACGTCGTTAAGCGGCACGAAGAAGCGCCGGTAGCGGGTTTCGGGGGAGAGCCGGTAGAACATGCGCGTGAGTAACTCGGCGTCCTCGCGCCGCATGTGCCGCACCCGTACCTCGCGCCCGTCACGGGCGCGGAGGGTGACGGTGGCTTTCATATCTGGCTGGAATGGCGATAGGGATTGGGTCACAAAGTCCTCACCGCGATGAAAATGGGAAACTCACGCTTCTCCAACCCTCTGCTCTCCAACCCTCTGGCCGGCGGGAGAGTTTTGGAGGGCGCGGCCTTCCCAGGAAAAAAGCCGTGTTCATCCTGTCATTGTGCGGCGGCCGCCAGGCATCTGATATGAACACAGGGGAAACCGGGTTTCCCTGCGCTCCTGCCGGCGGGGAGGCTTCTGGAGCATTCCGTCCCCTTCTCAGCCTCTCTCCGCTGGACGGAGCCTGGCTCCCTCGCCCAGCGGTTCAGGGGCGGACAGAACGTATGGGCGCCGACGGGCGTTATACCATTTCAGATTGTAGATTCTGGATTGCAGATTGTCGCGCAAGGTGTCCAGGTGCGCTTTGACGCAACGCTGCTTGCGGAGTGTTCAAGTGACATTGGTATTATGGCGTTGGGATGGGCTGGTTGGTCCTCACCCCCGGCCCCCTTCGCCAGGCTCAGGCTTCGCCCTGAGGCTCAGCCCGAAGGGACGGGCCTCTCCAGCGAAGCTGGAGCGCCTGCGCTGAGCCTGTCGAAGCGGGGAGACCAGAGCCGTGCGCGGGGGCGT
>CAKZKA010000217.1 GCA_937120965.1 uncultured Chloroflexota bacterium | reverse complement strand
CAACCCCGTCCGCCTCTGCACGACCTGACCGGCGATGCCGCTGTTAAGGGGTAGACGAACGTAGGTCTGGGCCTCGTCGGGCATACCGAAGACTGCGCGCGTCACCAGTACGTCGCCCTCGGGCTGCTCGATGAGCAAGATGGCCCCCTGCTCGGCCCTGGTCACATCGGCGAGTAGTTTGAGCGAGGTGCGAAGCAGGGCGTCCAGATCGAGCGTGCTACTGACCTCGGTGGAAATCTGATAAATGGTAGCGAGGCGATCCTTTTCCTCCTGCAGCTCGCGGGTCCGCTCGGCCACGCGGTGCTCCAGGTCAGCGTTCAAGGTGCGTATCTCGGCATAGAGCCGCGCGTTCTGCAGCGCGATGGCCGCCTGGCCAACGACGCCCTGGGCCAGCTCTTGCTGCAGGCGCAGTTGATTGAGAGGATCGGGGTCCTGCAATACTGTAACTGCCACCACCTGCTGCCCTACCACCATCGGCAGCGCGAGCGCGCCGCAGTCGGGCTGCAGCCACGGACCGTGCCGGTCAGGGTTGGGCGCCAGGTCGAACTGGAGCGTGCCGCTCCGGAAGGCCCGCGCCACCAGGTCGGTGGGATGCTCCGCGGACAGGAGCATGCCGGGAACGCTGACCCGTTCGACCCCAACCGACTGGCGGGCGACCAGGGTGAGGCCGTCGGGGCCAGCGGGAGCGCCGGGCTGCCAGATCGCGACATGCGCAACGCCGGTGAGCTGATGGATGTTGTTGACGACCAGGTGGATGATCGCGTCCTCTTCCAGCACCGACGAGAGCTGTCGGGAGATGACATTGAGCGACTGGAGTTGCAGGGCCCGTTTGTCGGCAGCCTCGGAGGCCACCTCCAGACTTTCGGCGATGAACTCGCGATCTTCGATGATCTGGCGCGTGCGGGCTTCCCAGTCCTCCACCAGCGCAAAGACTGCCTGCTCGAAGACGGCACCGACGCTTTCACTGAGGGCGAGAGCTGCAACCGGATCGTTCACACTGGCGCCGATCAAAGCTACGGTACTCTGCCGCAGGGCGCGGGCCAGATCGAGGCTCGCGGTAATGGCCCGCCCATGTTCGGCGACAGCCAGAGCGTACAACTGTTCAGCCAGGGCAGCGCTATCACCACGAGCCGCGGCGACCACTGCCGTGTAGAGATCGGCCACGCTCACCGCCGGCGCCAGAGTGGTAATGCCCGACCCCCCGGTAGCGCCGTTGCCCGATGCCAGGCCAAGCTCGGTCCAGCTATGGATCAGGCGGGGACGGTGGGCTTCGAGCCAGGCTGCAAGGTCGTCGTACATTGGTTCTATCCGTCAATGCGCACAACTACCACGCTGGCATCATCGTGCCCCTTCGCGTAGTGGCGCAGGATGCTCTCGGCGAGGCTCTGGGGATCTTCTGCGCTTTCGGGGTCGATCTCGCTGGTGAAATCGCTTGATATACCATCGCTGTACAGTACGAAGGTGTCACCCGGACTGTAGCTGTAGGCGAGCTTGAGCAGGCCTGGCAGCCGGTAGCCGACGATCCCGTTTTTCGAAATGGGTTTGATCGGCACGGCGCTGTAGACCTGTACCCCGATGTTGCCAACCCCGGCAAAGCTGACGCTGCAATGCTGCAGATTGTAGCTGAACAGCGCCATCACTGCCCCGCGGGTGCCGCGAAGGGCCAGGTGAGAGCGCCGGATCAGTTCAAGCGGATCCTGCGCTGGCGCGCTGCGGATCACTGCTGCGGCGCTTTGCGCTGCATGCGCCGCCGCTTCGCCACCGCCAAGCCCGTCGATGAGCGAGACTATCAGCCCGTGCGGGCTAAACGGCTCGATGACATACGCATCGCCGCTGATCCTCTGTCCGTGCTTTGGCTGGTTGCTCGCGCCCCACTTAACGTTCATAGATACTGCTCCGCCGGGGCCGGATCAACCACTTGACAGCCCTGACCCACGTGCCCACACCCACCGTTGACTCAATCGCAAACGTATCCATCAGCCGGCGCACCCCCGGCAGACCGGCGCCGAGGCTCCGGGCAGTGCTGTACCCGTCCTGGAGGGCCAGTTCCAGATCGGCAATGCCGGGGCCATGATCATGCGACTCCACAACCAGCCCCGGGCCGTGGTTAGGGTCGTTCATCTGACTGAAGGTAAGCGTTCCACCCCCGGCGTGGACGATCAGGTTGCGCGCGAGTTCGGTGGTGGCAATCTCGATGCGCGCGCGGTCGTTCGGCGAGAAGCCCATGGCAGTCGCCAGATCGCGCACACGGCTAATGGCCACGTATACATCGCCTGGTCGGTGGATCGGGCAGATCACGGACATTGCTAAGTACACTCACAGAGATATCAATGGCGCCGGTGCGGAGATGCTGGCCGCGCGGCGCTTACGTGAAGATTATAGCATCACGCCCGTACCATAGCATGGCCGCTAGCCGGTGCGACGGGGCAGACGCAACCATCTCGCTGGCGAACCCGGGTCTGCGGGCCTCCGTCGGGCATGGTGGCGTTCGGGGCCTGCCTCGACGACGTTGCACCAGCCCTGCCGATGTGACAGGGCTGGTGCATATGAACACAGGGAAACCGGGTTTCCCCGCACCCCTCCCGTCAGGGAGGATGGTGTGGGCAGCCGTTCTCCACCCTGCTCAACCGGAGCGTGGCAGCCGAAAGGTATCGCTATCGAGGGTGATCGTGACGGGGCCTTCGTTAACCAGGGTGATGCGCATCATCGCGCCGAAGACGCCGGTCTCTACCGGAATGCCCAGGGCGCGCAGGGCCGCGCAGTAGGCGTTGACCAGCGGTTCGGCTTCGGTCGGCGGCGCGGCGCCGCTAAAACTGGGGCGCCGGCCCTTACGCGTGTCGGCGTACAGGGTAAACTGCGAGATCACCAGGGCGCTGCCGCCCGTGTCGAGCAGCGAGTGGTTGAACTTCCCCCCCTCATCGGCAAAGATTCGCAGATTGGCCGTCTTGTCGGCCAGGAGCCGCGCCTCGGCCTCACTGTCGCCGTGGCCGACGCCCAGCAGCACCAGCACCCCCGGGCCAATGCGCCCCACGATCCGGCCCTCAACTTCAACCGAGGCCATACTGACCCGCTGAATAACTGCTCGCATACCCTACCCGCTGCTGGGAGGCGCCGGGGCCGGCGCGACCGTAGCGAAGATCAGCCGGCCGGTCTGGGTCTGGTGCAAGCGTGTCACCACGACTTCGGTAGTCTGGCCGATCAGGTGGCGGGCGTCTTCGACGATCACGGGGGTGCCGTCTTCCAGATAGCCAACCCCTTGCTGCCGCGCGTTGCCCTCGTTGCGGATCAGCACGTGCAGCCGCTGATCCTGGCTTACCGGCGGGCGCACGGCCTCGCTGAGCTGGTTGAGGCTCAGCACCCGCACCCCCTGGAGACCGGCGACGCGGTTGAGGTTAAAGTCGTTGCTGATGATCGGGCAGGAGTACTCGCGGGCCAGGGCGATGAGCTTATCGTCAACCTTACTCACACCGGCCACCTCGACGTTGATAACCTCGACCGGCAGGGGCGATTGGCGTTGCATCTCGTTGAGCAGGTCGAGGCCGCGCCGGCCCTTGCTGCGGCGCAGGTCATCGGGGGAGTCGGCGAGCTGTTGTAATTCGGCCAGTACAAAGCTCGGCACCAGAAACGTGCCGTCGAGAAAGCCGGTGCGGGCGACAGCGGCGATGCGCCCGTCAATAATTGCGCTGGTGTCGAGCAGCAGCCGCCGTTCACCCGTCTGGGGCTGCACCGGCGCCCCCGGCAGGGCCGGTGAGGCAGCCCCGGGCCGCAGCGAGCGCAGCAGGTCGCTCAGATCACGCTTGCGCACAGCGAAAATGGTTCCACCAACGTAGGCGCAGACCAGGGCGCAGATCAGGGGCAAGTATTGCCCGAATGGGCGCGGCAGCGCAGCAAGGGGGACGGCGAGCAGCACGGCAAAGACCAGACCAATCAGCATGCCCGCGCCGATGATGAGCAGGTCCGGCAGGGGCACCTGGCGCGAGCGTCGCAACAACTCCTCCACCGGCTCAATGGTGAGGCGCGGCGTGATCAGCAGCCCCAGGCCGGCGCCGGCGAGCGTCAACAACTGCGTGGCAAACACCTGCATCTCATCGGGCTGCGGGTCGGAAAGCGACCGCCCTACCGACCAGCTAATGTATGCCAGGCTCAACATCCCGAGGATGCGAACAATGAAGTTGAGGCTGACTTTCATGGTTTGGTGAACGTAGCCCGCGCCTGAGAGCGTAGCCTGCCGTAGCCTCCCGCGCGGGGATGTGGGGAATCCGGGGTTTCCCATGTTCCTCCCGACGGAGAGGGTTTGCGAGGGCCATGCCCTCTGACACCTTACCGTTTAGAACGGTGCGTTCTGGTTGCCCTCCCAACCTCCCCGGTTGGCGAGAGGAGCCGGACTCCTGCCCAGTGAGAGTTGAAAGGCGGACAGCAGCCCTTCCAGGAAACAACCCGCCCGCGGGGAGGGTTTGGGATGTGAAAATACGGGGAAACCGGGTTTCCCCATCCCCCTGCCTGTGGGGGCGCCAGCCGCTCCCAACAGCGGTTCGGAAATGGGGAAACCGGGTTCCCCATCCCCCTGCCTGCTGGGGCGCCAGGCGCCCCCAACGGCGGTTGGGGTGTGGGGAAACCCGGTTTCCCCACACCCCTCCCTGGCGGGAGGGTTGGGGAGGGCATAGCCCTCCCAGGAAAAACCTATGTTCATCGTGTCGTTGTGCGGCGCAGCCGCATGGATGACTGATGTGAAACACAGCGCCGTTTACTCAACGCCCGAGGGCGAGCATTTCCACCACCTCGCTCAGGGAGCGTGCCGGGAGCAGGGCCAGATCGCCAACGGCAGACAGGCCGGTCGTGGCGGGTACGACCGCGCGAGCGAAGCCGAGGTTGGCCGCCTCGGCAAGCCGCCTATCGAGCTGGCTCACGCTCCGCAGCTCACCCGAAAGCCCGATCTCGCCGATCAACGCCAGCTCCGCCCCGACTGGCTGGTTGCGGTACGACGAGACAATCGCCATCGCCACCGCCAGATCGGCGGCAGGTTCACTGATGCGTAACCCGCCCACGATGTTGACATAAATATCCTGATTGAACAAGGGCAAACCGACGCGCTTGGTCAGCACAGCGCTGAGCATCAGCAGCCGGTTGAGATCGAAGCCGTTGGTCGTGCGGCGCGGCGGGGTGTTGCTGGTGGTAGACGTGAGGGCCTGCACCTCCACCAGCAACGGGCGCGTACCCTCCAGCATTACCGCTACGGTTGAGCCGGGGCTGCCGGCGGAACGCTCCGCCAGGAACACTTGGGAAGGATTGGGAACTTCGCGCAGGCCATCGCCGGCCATTTCGAAGACGCCGATCTCGTTGGTCGAGCCAAAGCGGTTCTTTACCCCGCGCAGCAGCCGGTACTGGTGGAAACGGTCGCCTTCGAGGTAGAGCACCACGTCAACGATATGCTCCAGCACCCGCGGCCCGGCGATTGCGCCCTCCTTGGTAACGTGACCAACCAGGACGATGGGGATGCCCAGCTCCTTGGCCAGGTGCATCAGACGCAGCGCGCCCTCGCGCACCTGGCTCACGCTGCCGGCAGCGCTGGCCAGGTCATCGAGGTAGACCGTCTGGATCGAGTCGACGATCACCAGCCCGGGGCGCATAGCACGGATCTGGTTCAGCACCGCGTCGAGCGAAGTTTCGGCATAGACGAACAGGTCATCGTGGCGCAGGTTGAGGCGCTCGGCGCGCAGCTTGATCTGCTGGGCCGACTCCTCGGCGCTCACGTAGAGCGCGGGAGCGACGGCGGCGGCGAAGTGGGCCGCCACCTGGGTCAGCAGGGTGCTCTTGCCAATGCCCGGGTCGCCGCCGATGAGCACCACCGAGCCGGGAACCAGGCCCCCGCCGAGGACGCGGGCGAGTTCGCCGGTGTACACCTCGAGACGCTGAAAGCCGGCGGTGGGCACATCGCGCAGGCGCAGGGGGCGGGCGCTGGCGCCGTTGGCGCCCGCTCGCGAGGCGGGACCACGGTCCTCCACCTGTTCGACAAAGCTGTCCCAGGCGCCGCAGTCGGAGCATCGGCCCATCCAGCGGCTCTGGCGAGCGCCGCACTGCTGGCAGACGTAACTTGTGCGCGGTTTAGCCATGGGCGCATTATACCACGGAGGCGATCTACGATGATACCTCGTAGACAGCGTGGGGCACCCCGGCTGCCCCACCCGCCTCTTCGAGGGCCACGTCCTCCGATGACGGCCAGGCTACGCGGACCTCCAGACCGCATACGTCCGGGGAAACCGGGTTTCCCCACGCCCCTCCCTGCGGCCCAGCCGCACAGACGGCTGCTATGACATCGGGGAAACCCGGTTTCCCCATGCCCCTGCCCGCGGGGATGGCATGCAGCGACGCTCCCCAGCGCACAGAGGACAGCCCCCACGCCCCTGCCCGCGGGGATGGCAGGCGACTCAACACCGGTTGGAGCAGGGTCGCTCCATCACCGGCCCCCAATAGCCGGAGCCACGCGCACTGCGCGTGGCTCCTGATTACTGGTGGAAAGCCGTGCTCCGCTGCTATTCGACGAGCGCGGGGCTTTCTTCGGCCTGCTGCGGCGTTTCGCTGCCGGTCTGTCCCTCAAGCTCGCGCTGTGAGCGGAGCCGCAGCGTATCGCCCTCGGTATCCGCGATGATCGTATCCCCCTCCTGGAAGCGCCCCTCGAGCAGACCCTCGGCCAGGGCGTCTTCGATCAGATTGGTGATGATACGGCGCAGGGGCCGGGCGCCAAAGGCCGGATCGTAGCCCCGGCGGGCCAGGAGGTCGAGGGCGTCCTGCCGCACGTCCAGCCGCATCTGGTGCTCATCGAGCTGCTTCTGCACGCGATTGAGCATCAGCTTCGTGATCTGCTGGATCTCCTCGTTGGTCAAGGGATGGAAGATGATCGTCGCGTCAATGCGGTTCAGGAACTCGGGGCGGAACAGGGCCTTCAGGGCGTCGTCCACCTTGCGGCGCATATCGGTCTGGTCAATCTCATCGGCGTTGATGCCGAAGCCGATGCGACTGGCGCGACGGATGTGCTCCGTACCGACGTTGGAGGTCATGATGATAATGGTGTTCCGGAAGTCCACCTTGCGGCCCTTGCCGTCGGTGAGGTGACCATCTTCGAGCACCTGGAGCAGCAGGTTAAAGGCGTCGGGGTGAGCCTTTTCGATTTCGTCGAAGAGCACGACGGAATAGGGCTTGCGGCGCACAGCGTCGGTCAACTGGCCGCCCTCGCCATAGCCGACGTAGCCGGGGGGCGAACCCACCAGGCGCGAGGTGGTATGGCGCTCCTGGAACTCGGACATGTCGATCTTGATCAGGCTCTCTTCGGAGCCGAACATAAACTCGGCCAGGGTCTTGGCGAGTTCGGTTTTGCCCACGCCAGTGGGACCGAGGAAGAGGAAGCTACCGATGGGGCGC
The DNA here is from genome assembly GCA_937120965.1 of uncultured Chloroflexota bacterium. Taxonomy (GTDB): domain Bacteria; phylum Chloroflexota; class Chloroflexia; order Chloroflexales; family Chloroflexaceae; genus JACAEO01. The sequence goes on along the minus strand of CAKZKA010000217.1, from coordinate 28,523 downwards.
TTGGGGTCCTTCAGCCCGGCGCGGGCGCGGCGCACAGCCTTGGAGATGGTCACAATCGCCTCTTGCTGACCGATCACCCGGTTATGGAGAAACTCCTCCATCTGCATGAGGCGCATGGTCTCATCGCCCTTGAGGCGGGTAACGGGGATACCGGTCCACATCCCCACGACCTCGGCGATATCCTCTTCGGTAACGTAGGGCCGCTCGATGATGCGGTCATCGCCCCGCGCGGCGCCCATCTCCTGTTCGATGGCGCTAATGCGCATCTGCATACGCTCCTCGCGCTCGCGGAGGTCGCTGGCGAGTTCGTACTGCTTATCTTCGAGGGCCGCCTCGCGCTCCTTGCGCAGGGCCTCGAGGCCGCGGAGGGCATCGCGGAGTTGCGGCGGGGTGGCGCTGCGGTACATGCGCACGCGGCTGGCGGCCTCATCGATCAGGTCAATGGCCTTATCGGGCAACTGGCGATCGGGCACGTAGCGCGCGGAGAGCGCCGCAGCGGCCTTGATGGCCTCGTCGCTGATCTGGAGTTGATGGAAATCCTCATAGCGCGACTTAATGCCGCGGAGGATCTGCACCGTATCCTCAAGGCTAGGCTCCTCGACCATCACCGGCTGGAAGCGGCGTTCGAGCGCCGCATCGCGCTCGATGTACTTGCGGTACTCATCAAGCGTGGTTGCGCCGATGGTCTGCAATTCGCCGCGCGAGAGAGCCGGCTTAAGGATATTGGCCGCATCGAGGGTGCCCTCGGCGCCGCCGGCCCCGATGATGGTATGGAACTCATCAATGAAGAGGATGCAGCGGGTCTCTTTGATCTCATCAATCACGCGCTTGAGGCGCTCCTCAAACTGTCCGCGGTACTTGGTGCCGGCCACCAGAGCGCCCATATCCAGCGTGACCACGCGCTTGCCCTTGATGCTATCGGGCACATCGCCCTGCACGATACGCTGGGCCAACCCCTCGACGATGGCCGTCTTGCCGACGCCAGGCTCGCCAATCAGGGCCGGATTGTTCTTGGTGCGGCGCGAGAGGATCTGGATCACGCGCTCGATCTCGTGCTGGCGGCCGATGATCGGGTCGAGGCGGCCAGCCTCGGCCATTTCGGTGAGGTCGGTGCCCAGGGCATCGAGGTAGGGTGTCTTCGACTGGCGCTGGGCGGCCGCGCCGGGGGCGGCCCCGCGCTGCTCGGCGGTGCCGGTGGTGCCGTGGCGCAGCACCCGCATCACCTGGTTGCGCACCTGCTCCAGGCTCACACCCAGAATGTCCAGCACACCGGTGGCCACCCCCTCGCCGTTGCGCACGAGGCCGAGGAGCAGGTGTTCCGTGCCGATGTAGTGGTGATTGAGGCGATTGGCTTCTTCAATCGCATACTTAATGACCTTCTGGGCGCGGGCGGTGAGTTCCTGGTCGGCCGAAGGGGTGCCCTCCCCGACCCCGACGATAAACTCAACGGCGCTGCGCGCCTGGGGCAGCTTGACCCCCAGGTCATCGAGGACGCGCGCGGCGATCCCCTCACTTTCACGGATGAGGCCGAGCAGGATGTGCTCGGTGCCAATATAGGGGTGATTAAACGAGCGCGCCTCTTCATGCGCGAGCTGCAGCACCTGCTTGGCCCGCTTGGTAAACTTACTGTAAAGATCTGACATGGAAGTTCTCCACTAGCTATCCCTGAACCAGTCGCAGGTGCGCCCACAGGGATGAACGTACAGGCGACCGATGCCCGTTATACCGGCAGAGCCTGGAGTCTGAGCAGGCATCGGGGCTCCTCAGATCCCATCAATGGAGATGGCGGGGTCCGGTAGACTCTGCGGGGAACCGCGGATGGGTGGGAGTCGGGAGGTTGCCGCTTCCCAGGCTCCCGCGCCATACACGGACGCGGCGCCTCATTGCCTCAGGATTCGGGATCCACTGGCTCCTCGGCGTCAGCTTCCTCGCTCACGTCCGGGTTGAGGCGAAGACTGAGCCCCATGCGCTTGCGGGCCGGGTCAATCCGAATGATGCGCGCTCGAATAGTCTGTCCTTCAGTGAGGACGTCTCTGGGGTTCTGGATACGCTCATCGCCCATCTCGGAGACGTGGATCAGGCCCTCGATGCCGTCCTCGATCCGTGCGAAGGCGCCGAAGGAGGTGATCTGGGTAACGGTGCCTTCCACTATCTGGCCGAGGTGGTACTTCTCGCCCGCGCGCGTCCAGGGTTCGCTCTGGGTGCGTTTTATCGACAGGGCAATCCGCTTGCGTTCGTGATCGATACTCAAAATATAAACCTGAACCGTATCGCCGACCTTCAACACCTCCGAGGGATGCTTGACCCGGCTCCACGAGATCTCGGACAGATGCACGAGACCATCGGCTCCACCGATGTCAACAAATGCGCCAAAGTCGCACACCGAACTGACCACGCCCGTCCGCACGTCTCCCTCGCGGAGGCTTGAGAGTAGCTCGTCCTTCTTCAGTTCGCGGGACTCTTGAACCGCCTGTCGCTCGGAGAGGATGAGACGGTTGCGGTTCCGATTGATCTCAATCACTTTGAGCGGCAGTTCCGTATTGACCATTCTGGCCATATCGGACTGTTTCTGGGTATCGGGGCCCCGGCTGATCCCCGAGACTTGCGAGGCAGGCACGAAGCCGCGCACTCCATCGAGGTTGACGAGCAACCCGCCTTTGTTATAATTGACCACCCGCGCCCTGATCACCTCGCCGCGCTCGTAGGCGGCCTGGAGCGCCCGCCAGCTCCGTTCCTGACGGGCTTTATCTATCGAGAGGATGGCGCGGCCTTCCTTGTCTTCGGACTGCACAACGAAGACGAGCAGCGTGTCGCCAACCTTGAGCGCGGCCCGATCCTCGGGGCTGAGGGACTGCATTTCACGGGCAGGGACAATCCCTTCGGCTTTGGCGCCAATGTCAACAAGAATCTCATCACGGTCGACGCGCATGATTTTGCCGTCGACCGTATCACCATACTTGAGATTGCGGTACTCGTGCGCAGGGTCGCTGAGGTACTGCTCCATCAGAGCCATATCCTCAGCTTCGGACGTAAACCCGTTCTCCCCGTGGTGCGAGGAGGAAGGTTCTTCCGACTCTGCGGCAATCCCTTTGGACTCTTCCATGCGCCGTCCTTGCTCAACGCGAGGGGCCCGAAGACGCAGCCGGGAGATGTATTGATCAACCGTTGACATTATACGCCGCGCAAGATCAAAACGCAAGGGTGTTCAATTGCGCAGGGCATGCTGACGCGCTAAACGCGCAGTCGCTTACGCTGCTGGCGCGCAATCCACGCGCTCTGCGGCGGCGAGCGGCGGGGAAACTCGGGGAGAGTCGCACCCTGCCAGGACGAGCAGGGCGCGCAACGCCGCGATGACCATGGGGCATCTCTGGGAGGGCCGCCCCCTCCCTGGCCCTCCCCCGCTGGGGGAGGGAATCGGGCTCCTCCCCTCAGGGAGGGGCATGGGGAAACCCGGTTTCCCCATGTCCCAACCGCTGGTGGGGGCGGCTGGCGCCCCAATGGGCAGGGGGAAGGGGACCCCCGGGTTCCCCGTATTTTCACATCAGGCCCCATACGCGGGGCGCACACCGCCGCGATGACCATGGGGCATCTCTGGGAGGGCCGCCCCCTCCCTGGCCCTCCCCCGCCGGGGTTTAAGGGCGGACAGAACATCATTGGAACGCCCCCGCGCATGGCTCTGGTCTCCCCGCTTCGACAGGCTCAGCGCAGGCTCTCCAGCGTAGCTGGAGAGGCCCGCCCCTTCGGGCTGAGCCTCAGGGCGAAGCCTGAGCCTGTCGAAGGGGGAGGGGGCGGGGACCAGGCAGCGCATCCCAATGCCATACCGCCCGTCGGCGCTCATACGTTCTGTCCGCCCCTGAACCCGCCGGGGGAGGGAACCGGGCGCTTCTCCGCAGGGAGGGGCATGGGGAAACCCGGTTTCCCGATGTCCCAACCGCTGGTGGGAGCGGCTGGCGCCCCTCCAGGCAGGGGCCTGGGGAGTCCCGGTTTCCCCGTATGTTCACCTCAGAGAGGAATCCCGTAGGCGCCGGGGTAGCCAGCGCTGGCAAGGGGGCGCTGGCCGGCGAGCTGGGCCGGAACCAGGCCAAGGCGGCGCAGGTTCAGGTAGGCTTCTTCGTTACAGAGCAGCAGTTCTTCGTCGGCCAGGTCGAGCAGGGCCAGGGCCTGATCAACCGGCGGCCCGATCACACTCAGCCCGAGACCGGGGAGAGTTGCCAGGCGGGCCTGGCCGCTGGCCAGAACGAGGCGGGGGCGTCGGGTGGCGTCGAGGTTCCAGTGGGTGTGAATGGCCCGCGCAGCCTGGCGCGCGTTCCGCAGGATCAACGCGGGGCTTTGCCGGCCTGTGACGCCGAAGATTAACACCAGATTTTGTCCGGAGCGGGTGAGCAGGGCATGGTACTGGCGGACGCTGGCAGCCGCGATTGTGGCCGCTTCGCGCAGGCGCGCCGCCTGGGCCGCACCTTCGGGCGGCGCGATGGCCAGCGCCGCAACGTCGCAGGGTACCCCTTCGGGCGGCAGCTCGGCCTCCAGCAGGTCCTCAATTGGAGGAAGCTCGGGGAGCAGGCGCTGGAGCCGCTGTTCGGCGCGCCGCTGCTGGCGCAGCCGGTTGATGGTGTGGCACAACTCGCCCCAGGCGTCGTCGGTGACCTCCAGCTTGCCCCCCGACTCGGTGTCGGTCACACTGGCAGCCAGACGCCGCAGGTCGCGTTCAAGCGCCAGCCGATCCCAAATGATCAACAGGGCGGTTACCAGGATCAGAGGCAGCACAACCCGAGGGGCGAGCAGAACAGCCGCCGCTGCCGCGAGCAGGGCGCTGAGGGCCAGCATCGGGCGCAGACGGCGTCCCGGCCGGATAACGGTGAGCAAACGCATACGGACCCCGGTGCGATGCGGGTTGCTGAAACACCCACACGGGCGTTAGAGCATAACACCGCGCCGGAGCAACGACAAAGGATCGTAGATTACAATTATGCGCCACGACCGGGCATTACTCTTCACGGAGGATGTAACCGGCGCCGCGCACAGTGTGGATCACGCGAGGTTCGCCGTGGGCCTCGAGTTTCTGGCGCAGATAGCGGACGTAGACCTCGATGATGTTGCTTTCGCCCCCGAAGTCATACCCCCAGACCCGATCGTAGATCACCTCCCGGGTGAGCACCTGGTTGGGGTGGCGCATAAACAGTTCCAGCAGATCGTACTCTTTGGCCGTCAGTTCCACCCGCCGCTCGCCGACGCGCAACTCGCGGGCGGCGGTATCGAGGGTCAGGTTGCCAAAGTGGAGCACCTCACTCCCGGAGCTGGCCTGCCGGCGGCGCAACTGCACACGGATGCGCGCCAGCAGTTCCTCGAAGGCGAAGGGTTTCACCAGGTAGTCGTCGGCGCCGTTCTCCAGGCCGCGCACCCGGTCGGCGACGGCGTCGCGGGCGGTGAGGATAATGATCGGCACATCGGAGGCGGCCCGCAAGCGCCGGGCCACCTCCAGGCCGTCAATACCAGGGAGCATCAGGTCGAGGATGACCAGGTCGTGAGGCATCTCACGCGCAGCGGCCAGCCCTGCGGGGCCATCGGCGGCCACGGTAACGTGAAAGCCCTCGAGCACCAGGCCGCGGCGCAGGTAGTTGGCGATTTCTGGTTCATCTTCGATGATCAGAATGCGCTGCGTGGTCATAGCGTGCCGGTTTTGCTCCGGGCGGGTCTGGCCCCGGCGCTGGTGCAACCATCCATGCGGCTGCGCCGCACAATGCCGGAATGAAAATAATTATTCTTGGGAGGGCGCAGCCCTCCCAAACCCTCCCCGCTGGCGGGTTGTTTCCTGGGAGGGCGCAGCCCTCCCAAACCCTCCCCTCAGGGAGGGGGATGGGGAAACCCGGTTTTTCCCCGTATTTTCACATCAGATTGCAGAGTATTGATTGCAGATCGGGTGCGGCGCATCTGGACGCGGCCGATGCTGTGCTAATGCCCGAACAGGTTGCCTGGAAGTGCACTAGCCCTCGACCAGGCGCAACACGCGGAAGGCTTCGGCGTAGGCATACCCCCCCCTGGCGCCGGCTTCAGCGGCCCACTCGCGCACCATGGTCAGCGCCTCGGGGCCAACCTGGGAGCGGTGGCACCCGATCGCCGTAAGCTTGCGGTCAATCGTGTCGCTGATGTCAACATAGGTATCGGGATGCAGGGTCAGATCCAGGTAAACTTCCGAAACCTTGTGCGGTTCGAGGCCCTCGGCGAGCAGTTCCGGGAAGATGTGGCGCGTCTCGGCGCTGGGGAAGACGGCGTAGATGGTGGCCTCGCCAACGGCGCGGTGGTCGGGATGGTTGATGTAATTGTGACCTAAGAAGTAGGTCGTCGGGTCCTGGCACACCACCCGGTCGGGCCGTACCTCGCGGATGAGGCGGGTAATGGCGCGGCGCAGCTCGAGCGTAGGCTGGAGCGAGCCATCGGGGTAGCCAAGAAAGCGCACATCGTGGACGCCAACCGCGGCAGCGGCGGCGACCTGCTCGGCGCGACGGGTCTCGACCAGGGTCTGCGGGTCAACGGACGGCTCGTTGGAGCCAGCGGCGCCATCGGTAACGATGCAGTAGATCACGGTGTGGCCCTCGGCGGTCCAACGGGCGACGGAACCGGCGATGCCGAACTCAGTGTCGTCGGGATGGGCGACGACCGCCAGTATGGTGAGTTTGTGTTTCTGGTGCATCATGGCTTTAGTCTACACGATGGTATGGGGGTCTGTCTAGGGGGTGCTATCGCATGTCAGATGCTCATGCGGCTGCGCTGGGCACCACAGGAATGAACAGAGTTTCTCCAGGGAGGGCGCAGCCCTCACCAACCCTTCCCGCAGGAAGGGGAAACCGGGTTTCCCCCACGTTCACCTCAGTCACCCATGCGGCTGCGCCGCACAACGACACGATGAACATGAGTTTTTCCTGGGAGGGCTGCGCCCTCCCAAACCCTCCCCGCTGGCGGGTTGTTTCCTGGGAGGGCGTAGAGACGCGGCGCCGCCGCGTCTCTACGCCCAACCCCCCACAGGCAGTGGCGTCGGGAAACCCGGTTTCCCCAATCCCCAACCGCTGTTGGGAGCGGCTGGCGCCCCACAGGCAGGGGTTCGGTTCGACAGGCTCACCGCAGGTGGGGAAACCCGGTTTCCCCGTATGTTCACCTCAGGGTTGTGTGCCCCGCGAGTAAGCGACTATAATACCCCCGTACTGAAGGAGAACATATGAGCATTGACCAGTTGGTGGCGGAGTGCGTCGCCCAGATCGACGCCAGCCATGCGGCCCGCGAGCAGGTCATCGGAGCCTCGCGGAGCCTGATCCGCCTGTGCGCCAACAGCATCCGCGCGACCCATCGCGGCGATTTTGCCGAAGCTGAGCGCCTGCTCGGCGCAGCCGGGGCGGTGGTGGCGCAGATCAACGCCGCGACAGCCAACAGTCTGGAAATCCGCGCGGCGGGCTACACACAGGACGCGCTGAAGGAGTATGCCGAGGCCCACCTGGTTCTGGCCTTCCTGTCCGGGCGCGAACCACCAGGCGCGGCGGCGCTCGGGGTTGATCCCGCGCCCTACCTCAACGGCCTGGCTGAGGCGGCCAGTGAGTTGCGCCGGGCCATTCTCGATGGCTTGCGGCGCGGAGAGACGGCGCGAGGCGAAACGTTGCTCCAGTTGATGGACGATGTCTACGTTGCCCTGGTGACGGTTGACTACCCCGATGCGATCACTGGCGGCCTGCGGCGCACCACCGACGCCCTGCGCGCCGTGCTCGAGCGCACCCGCGGCGACATCAGCGCCGCTATTCGGCAGGACCAACTGGTGGCCGCGATGCGTGACCTGGAGCGCCAACTGGGCCAGGAGGGGGCGTGATCCTCCTGAGAGGGCTGCGCCCTCCCAAACCCTCCCCACAGGCCGGGGCGGCGGGGAAACCCGGTTTCCCCCTCTCCCAACCGGTGGCGGGGCGCCTGGCGGCCCGGCAGGCCGGGGCGCGGGGAAACCCGGTTTCCCCCTCCCCCAACCGGTGGCGGGGGCGCCTGGCGGCCCGGCAGGCCGGGGCGGCGGGGAACCCCGGTTTCCCCCTCCCCCAACCGGTGGCGGGGGCGCCTGGCATCCCCCTGAACAGGAGCGGAGGGAACCCCGGGTTCCTTATTTTTACGCTACGGAGAAAGGACCATCGCTATGGACGATGCCGGGCAGCAACCCGACCTGCACCGCATCGGCACCGCAGCGCTGCCCGCAGCGGTGTTGCAGGCGATCGGCGCCTGCGCCGAGGCCTGCCGCGAGACCCTGCGCGCCCTGGAGGGCGAGCGCGAGCGTCTGCGTGCCGTTCTCGACCGGCGGATCAAGGCCGCGCCTGATGGGCCAGCGCGGCGCCTCTGCGCCGTTGATGGCGCCCATGCCACCGTGCCCGCCGCCGGGGCGACCTTTGCGGCGATCGCCGCTGCCGCGGTGGAAGATGCCACGCTCACCGACCAGGATGTGCGTGTCAGTCTCCTGCCGCCGGTCGAGGAGCTGGACACCATGCTCGGTGGCCTGCGCGCGGTGCTGGAGGTGCGGTTGCTCGCCCGGCGCATCCGCAGCACCAGCAGCGGCCTCTTCGTGCTCGATGGCTCGTTCTACGCGCTGTTGCTGGAGATCAACCGGCTGCTGGTACGTTACGCGCAGGACCACCGCGGTGGAAGGCCGCCAGCGTGGTGGGAGACGTTCCGCCCGCTAATCGAAGCCTTCTTCCAGGACGAAGACTGGCGGCTGGTGCTGGAGTGTCGGCGCGTGGTGGCGCATCCCAAGGCGGCCACCGCCGCCGACGATGTGCTGGAACTGGCGCCGCACCTGAGCGGCACGATAACCGACCGCACCCTCTGGACCAGCGTCCTCAACCCCGGCGAGTACGCGCTGCCGACCCCGCTGATCCGCAAAGACCGGCCGCACCTCCTGACCGGTTATCGTAGCCCGGCTATCGCCGATTTTCGCGACCGGCGCGCGGCCATCGAGCGTGGGTACGGGCAACTCTACGTGCTCTACTACCGCCCCGATGGCCTGGGGCCGGCCTACCGCCTGGAGTTGCCGGCGGCCCTGATCGCCCGTGAGCCGCTGGGCGCTGTGCTGGCGACCTTCCGTAGCGCCCTGCGCGTCGGCAGCATTCAGGAGCCGCTGCCGCAGTTCCTCGCCGACGCGATCTGCCGGCAGCTTGGCCATGCTCTCGCCGCCACCGCCGAAGGCGCTCGCACCTGGCTCCAGCAGGAGTTCGACCTGGCGCTCGTGCAGCGGTACCTGGGGCCGTATCGCACCCCACGGGGTTGATAGGGACATTGGGGAAAGCGGATTTCCCCATGCCCCCGCCCATTGGGCGCCAGGCGCCCCCACCGGCGGTTGTGGAATGGGGAACCCGGGGCGCCCCGGGCCCCGCTCCGGGCCAGTTGCCCGCCATTTGCCACTAGAATGCGTCAGAACTGCACACCCGATCCGTAGAACTACGGGGTTGAACCGATATTAAAGCCCTGTTTACGCGCCGCTTGTGACGCGCGTCTCGTAGTGATACGGAGTGACGCAGCGCGTGAAGAATGGTACCCTCAGAATAGACAGGCAGGAGGAGCGCGCCGATGGTCAGCTCCGGGAGTGAGCGACGGCCATCAGGGAAACGAGGCGTCTTCAACGGCGAAGAGCCACTGGTATCCTCCGCCATGATCAGACGCTACCGGCGGCGTTTGCCCGCCAGACGAACTTCCAGAGGGGGTACCCCGATGATCGTGCAACTCCCACTCAACAACGAGCAGGTGATGGTTGTGTTTCGCCTGCCAGCACAGATCTGGGCCGACAGCATTCATCTCGTGGGCGATTTTAACAACTGGAGCACGACGGCCACCCCGATGCGGCGGGGTGAACAGTACTGGGAAGCAACGGTGACCGTGCCGGCAGGCAGTACCTGCTACTACGCCTACCTGGTGGACGGGCGGTACTGGTGCAGCGAATACAACGGCGCAACGCGCGTGCGCGACGGCGCCGCGCCGCGGGTGGCGATGATCCCGATTGAAATTGCCCAGGCGGATGAGCTGGCTCTGACGGGTTAGCGTGATCTTTCAAGATCAAAAAAATATGGGGAAACCCGGTTTCTCCATGCCCCTCCCTGCGGGGAGGGTGTGAGTGTAGAGGTGCGGCGCCGCCGCGCCTCTACACGTTTCATCTTGTCAATGTGTGGCGCCGCCGCGCACCTGATCAGCGCTGGAACACATATGTCCCCGGCGCTTCCATCAGCGGCGCATAGCCGCACTCGGGCGCCCCCATCCGCGGCGGGTCCGTCTTCCCGCTTGAACGGGCGGCCAGCCAGCGGCTCCACTCCGGCCACCACGAACCAGTGTGGACCGGCACGGTCGCCTGCCAGGTGTCGGGATCAACATACTTGTCGCTGGGGTAGCTGGTGGCAATCTGGTAGCTCCGGCGCGGGTGGCCCGGCTCGCTGACGATCCCCGCGTTGTGTCCCCCACTGGTCAACACGAAGGTCACCTCGGTATCTTCCAGCAGCATCAACTTGTAGACCGAGCGCCACGGGGAGACGTGGTCGGTGCGAGTTGCCACGACGAAGAGCGGCGCGCGGATGTCGCTCAGGGCGATGGGCCGCTCGCCGATGCGGTAGCGGCCCTCGAACAGGTCGTTGTTCAAGAAGAGGCGTACCAGGTACTCGGCGTGCATACGTGCGGGCAGCCGCGTGCCGTCGGCGTTCCAGGCCATCAGGTCGTTCATCGGCTCGCGCTCGCCCAGCAGGTACTCGCGGACCATCCGCGACCAGATCAGGTCCTGCGAGCGTAACAACTGGAAAGCGCCGGCCATTTGCGAGGAGTCGAGGTAGCCCTGCACGGCCATGATGTCGTTGAGGTACGCCACCTGGCTCTCGTCAATAAACAGGGTCAACTCACCGGCCTCCTTAAAGTCGGTCTGCGCGGCGAAGAGCGTGACGCTTCGCAGGCGCTCGTCATTGTCACGGGCCAGCGCCGCGGCGACCATGGTCAGCAAGGTGCCGCCCAGGCAGTAGCCGGCGGTGTGGATCTGGCGCCCGGGCACGATGGCCCCCACTGCGTTGAGCGCCGCCATCACCCCGTCGTGGTAGTAATTCTCCATCCCCAGATCGCGATCGTCGGGGCCGGGGTTCTTCCAGGAGATGATGAACACGGTGTAGCCCTGCTCCACCAGATAGCGCACCAGCGAGTTGTGGGGCGAGAGGTCGAGGATGTAGTACTTCATGATCCAGGCGGGCACGATCAAGATCGGTTCGGCGTACACCTGCCCGGTCGCCGGCTCATACTGGATCAGTTCGATCAGGTGGTTTCGGTAGACGACCTTCCCCGGCGTGATCGCCACATTCTCTCCCGGCACGTACTGCTCCGCGCCGGCGGGCGGGCGCCCCTCGATTGAGCGTTTCCAGTCATCCAGCGCATTGAGCGTACCCCGGATCAGATTGGCGCCACCCTGGAGCCAGGTAGCGCGGAGTACCTCCGGGTTGGTCAGCAGAAAGTTGGTCGGGGCGACCATATCGAGCAACTGGCGGGCCACAAATGTGGTCACCTGCTCGTGGTGGCGCGAGACGCCCGATACGCCGGTGGTCGCCGCGCTCCACCACTGCTGGGTCAGCAAGAAGGATTGGACGAAGAGATTGAAGGGCCAGAGTTGCCACTCCGGGGCGGCAAAGCGGCGATCCTCGGGCAGATCGGGGTCCTCTGGCGGGACCTGTGGATTCAGGGCCGACCCGATCGCATAGCGATTGAAGGTGACTATCTGGGCCAGGGCAAGCTGGGCCAGGGCCTGCTGCTTGCCCGGTGCGTTGGCCAGGTGGGTGAGCCAGTCAACATAGGCAAGGATCAGAGCTGCGGGCGAGAGGCCCAGCGTAAAGCGTCCCTGCCAGGCGTGCAACAGCCGGTCGAGGCCGGCGCCGTGGTTGGCACGTTGGGCGAGTGCATCCATACGATCCCTCCGCTGTCGCGGGGCCCTCTGCTCGTCAGGGAGAGGGGAGACCGGGGAACCGGGTTGCTCCAGGCCTCTGCCCGCCCGGGAGAAGGGGAGCCGGGGCGTACGTGTTCACACTTCTCCCGGGTGCGCGGGCATCTTGCCTGTATCCAGGCTATTGCGGGCGGGGCGCCCGCGCACCCGGGGTGACGCCTTACCCCACATGTGAACACGTACAGCCGGGGCAACCCGAGTGTTCCCAGGCCTCCGCCCATGGGCGGGCACGGAGCGCCCTTCGTATCATAACAGCCGCCCCGCGCGCCAGGGGATAAGATCTCACCGCCGGGGGGGACGACTCTCTTCACCGGGCGCTGGTGAGGAACAGGTGCGCGCCCCACGGCGGCAGGATCACATGCAGTCCGCGCAGGTACATCTCGTCGCCGTCGCGCTCGTAGACCGCGCCGCTGAGGACGTCCTCGAGCGCCCAGCGCTGGCCGGAGAGACCATCCCAGGCCATGTGGACGCGACCGTAGGCGGGCGTGTCACCCAGGTTAACCACCACCAGCGCCCAGGTGGCCTCGCTCGTCCACAGCCAGGCCAGCAGATTGCGGCTGCCCCCCGGGTCGTCCGGGTTATCACAGACGCAGAGGTGCCACGATCCGCGGCGGAGCGGCTCACTCCGCAGGGCGGCGAGCAACTGGCGATAAAAGCCGGGCAATGCCTGGTCGTGGATCTCGATCGGGCGACGGGCCAGAAACAGGGGGAGCCGGGCGGTGCGGCCCTCGAACTGCCCTTCGTGGAGCAGCCGGGCCCCCGGCAGGGTCAGCGCGGCGACGGCGGCGGCCCGCTGGCGCGTGGGGCCGAAGAGGGCGGCGGCCCGCGGCTCATCGTGGTTCTCGATGAAGCGCACCAGGCGGGCCTGGAAGGCCGGCGCGGCCGCGAGGTGGGCGCGCACCTGCTCGGCGCCCTCGTGGGCCAGCCGGTCGTAGAGCACGTTGTCATAACAGAAGGTGAACCCGAGCTGCATCAAGGCCCACTCGCGGTTCCAGTACACCTCGGCGATCCAGATGAACTCCGGTATCGCCTGGCGCACCGGGCCGAGCACCTCCGCCCAGTACTCCGTAGCTGGCGGCGGGCCGGCCCGCCAGCCCCAGGTCTGCGCGAACAGATCATTCATCAGCAGCATGGCCTTATCGCAGCGCACGCCGTCGCACTGCGCGGCGATGTCGCGCAGGGTGGCGCTGGCCGCGGCGCGCAGGCCGGGGTTGAAGGCGTTCAGTTGCAGCACCTCCGGCCAGGGCGCGAAGTGCGGGTCGCGCCCGCGGGCGAAGATCGTCGGGCCGACGCGGAGCCAGTCTGATGGCGCCCGCGCCAGATCCTCCTCGCTCCCCTGGATGAAATACTCCGGATGTTCAACGGTCCACGGGTGATCGGGGGCCACGTAGTTGGGCACGAAGTCGAGGATGAGCCGGATGCCCCGGCGCGCCAGGGCCTCGCGAGCACGGGCCAGCCCCTCCCGTCCGCCAAGGTGCGGATCGACCTCGTAGCGCCGGATGCAGAAGGGCGAGCCGATCACCTCGTCGGGTTGCAGATCGGGCAGCGTCTGACGCAGATCGGCCATCAGCCGCTCGTTCGCCAGGGCGATACGCCGCCCTTCGGGGCTACGCTCCCAGACGCCCATCAACCAGACTGCGTCGATGTTCCAGCCCGCCAGGGCGTCCCAGACCGACTCGGGCACGCTGGCCAGGGTTACTGGCTGCGCGTGGCGCCGGCTCAACTCGTTGAGCCAGACCCAGGTGTTGATCTCGTAGATGACCGGGCGTGTGGGCCAGTTTGACATAACAATTCCTTCCCTCAGGCGCCCTTGCGGCTGCGCCGCACGACAATAGAATGAACATACGTGTTCCTGGGAGGGCGCAGCCCTCCCAGATCCTCTCCTCAGGGAGGGGCATGGGGAAATGCGGTTGCCCCATATTCTGATACGATGAAGATAGGTTTTTTTCCTGGGAGGGCGCAGCCCTCCCAGACCCTCCCCTCTGTGAGGAGCACGGGAAACGCGGTGGCCCCTATGGTTGCCGCCGTGCTGCCATTGCTCCTCTCCACCTACAGTACAATACCGGTGGCCTGGCTCTGTGGGCAACGGAGGAACCACCGATGAGCGCGTCACAACGTCCTGTTCCGCTTACCGACCTGCGGCGCCGCGCGCCAATCGCGCGGCAGTGCATCCACGCTACCCTGACCCGCCTGCTCGGTGAGGTGGAGTTGCGCTACGAATTCTACCGCGAGTGGAATGGCTGCTGGCGAGTGCGGGTTGACGTGGCCGATCGAGGACAACTGGATTTTACGCTGCTTGACACTCCCGGTGGAGGTCTCCTGGCGCTACCCCGCCCCCTGCCGGAACGCTGGCGCGCGATAGGAGTGCTCGCCAGCGATGGGAGTGTCTGGACCGTGAACGAGGCGGGCGAGCTGGCGCCGATGTCAGGGTAATGCGATGGCAGATGCGGCTCCTCTTCACACCGCCAGGTAGCGCGGGGCGGCTGCGTCGTCCTCGGCGACCTCGGCCAGATTGGCGACAGCGAGCATCCCCCGCTGGTCGAGATACTCCACATACGCGCCCACTTTCTGCAAGGCGAGCAATTCATCGTAGTCGCGCACGAACGGGTAGAGCCGGGCGGTCAGTTCGGCGATGGTGCTTGGCCGGGCGCAGGCCTGGTACACCCGCTCGATGTGCTGGCGCTGTGTCGCCTCAATCTTCGCCACTGCCGCGCCCAGATCGAGCACCGGGCGGTCGTGGCCGCCCAGGCCCAGGCGCACATCGCTGAGGGCGGCGACCTTGCGGAGCGAGAGCAAGAAGTGATCAACGCCGTTGGAGGCCGTCAGGCTCTCGGGCGAAAGGAACAGCGAGAAGTTGGGCAGCACGTGGTCGGCAGTCAGCAGAATGTCGTCAATTTGCAGGCACACCTGGCCCGGGCAATGCCCGGGGACGTGGATGACGCGGAAGACGCCATCGAGCATGTCACCATCACGCAGCACGTCGTCCACCGGCATTGAGCGCACGCTGTGTTTCGCGCCGCTGTACATGGCCAGCATGCGCGTCCGGCGGGCATCGTCAACCCCGGCCCGGCGCAAAAAGACCCCCAGGCGAAAGCGGGTGAGGGTCAGGCGCTCCTCGTGGTTGACGATCACCCGCCGATCCAGTTCGTGCACGGCCAGGGGCGCAGGGGTGAGGCTGCGCACAAAATTGAGGCCGCCGTGGTGGTCAATGTGGGCATGGGTGAGCACGATCCGATCGATGTCGGTCCAGTCAACCGCCTCGTCCCACTCATCGCGGATGCGGGCCATACCGTCGCGCAGATCGGCATCGCTGGATCCCTGTCCGCTACCGGTGTCTACCAGGGCGACATAATCATCGGCGATCACCAGGTGCACATACGCCCGAAGCGCAGGAAACACCTGCACGGGCAGGCGGTAGATCCGCGCTCCGCCTGCCGTTTCATAGCGGGTAATACCCTCCTGAGCCATAGGATCAGACCTCCGCGGAACCCGCGCACATCCCCACGCGCGGGACTACTGCTATTGTACGGCACCACGGGAGTGGCTGATGTGAACGTCGCCCGCGCGCGGGAGGGTTTGGGAGGGCGCAGCCCTCCCAGGAACCAACCCGCCCGCGGGAGGGTTTGGGAGGGCGCAGCCCTCCCAGGAATAATTATTTTCATTCCGGCGTTGTGCGCCATGCGCATGACCGTCTGAGGTGAACATACGGGGAAACCAGGTTTCCCCAACCCCCTCCCTGCGGGGAGGCGCCCGGTTCCCTCCCCCAGCGGGGGAGGGCCAGGGAGGGGGCGGCCCTCCCGAAGACGCCCCATGGTCATCGCGGCGGTGTGCGCCATGCGCATGACCGTCTAACGTGAACATCGCCCGCCCGCGGGATGGTCTGGGCGTAGAGGCGCGGCGCCGCCGCGCCTCTACGCCCTCCCAAAAAGAACATCTCGTTGCATTCCCTGTAGGGAGCAGCGCAGCCGCAAGGGTACCTGCCGGGGTTAACGGAACTATACGCCCGGTAAGGGTGACTTTCTCCAAGGGCGGGCGCATCCCTGCTACAGTAGGCGCATCAGGAGGATGGCCCATGACCCACATCGAGCACGAGTTGACCAGGCATCTCTTGCATCTCAGCCGAACCATCGGCGCCCGCCCGGCGGGATCGGCGGCGAATGTGGCTGCGGGCGGCTATATTGTGCGCAGCCTCGAGAGCGCCGGCTTTACGGTTGACTTGCAGGCCTACCCGTGCCCGACATGGGAAGACCTGGGGACAACGCTCGAGGTGGGTGGTGTGGCAGTCCCGGTGGGAGCGAACCCCTTCTCGCCGTCCTGCGACGTTCAGGCGCCTACGGTCACTGCCGGCACCCTTGCCGAGTTACAGGCGCTGACTATGCGGGGGCGCGTGGCCGTGCTCTACGGCCAGGTGGCGGCGGCGCCACTGGCGCCCAGGGACTGGCCGTGGAAGGGCGAGCACGACGCGGCAATCGTCGCGGCTCTCGAACAGGGCGCGCCAGAGGCGGTGTTGCTGGTGCAAACGCACGAGGCGGGGCTGGCCCGTCTGATCGAGGACCCTGATCTGGGGCTGGCTTCGGCGACGGTGCCGGCGGAGGTGGGGTTGCTGCTGGTGCGCCAGCCCGGCGTGCCGGTGCGGCTGCGGATCAACGCCCGACGCGGCCCCGGTAGCGCCTACAATGTCATCGGGCGCCGCGGGTCGCAGGACGAGCCGCGGGTCATACTCTGCGCGCACTTTGACACGAAGATCGATACGCCGGGCGCCTCCGACAATGCCGGTGGCGTGGCGGTGCTGCTGGCGCTGGCAGAGATGCTGGGGGCGCATCACCTCGGCGTTGGCCTCGAGGTGGTAGCCTTTAACGGCGAGGAGTACCTGCCGTCAGGCGCCGCAGAGTACATCCGGCACCGCGCCGCCGACCTCGATGCGATTGTGGCCCTGCTGAACTTCGATGGCGTCGGGCAATGGCTCGCACCCAACGGCGTCACGCTCCTGGAAGGTTCGCAGGCCTTTGCCGACGTGCTGGAACACCTGCTCCGGCGCTACCCCGGCGTCGTCCGTATGGCGCCCTGGCTGGAGAGCGACCACGGATTCTTTGCCCTGCGCGGCGTGCCCAGCGTCGCCTTCACCACCGCCGCCCGCCAGCCCCTGGACCACACCCGCGCCGACACGGCGGACTGGATCAGCCCGCCCCGGCTCCGCGAAGCGGCCATGCTCGGCGCCGAGATCGTCGCCGCTCTGCAAGGAAAAAACCCGGCCTGGACCCGCGCGCCCCGCGCGGCGACCATCGCCGATTAGTGCAACCGGGTTGTTGGGAAGCTGTTCACCCATTTCCCGGGGGCGCGGGCGAATTGCCCGCAGCCGTGTATTGCCGGCGCTCCCGGTGGCCGGGCTGACCCTTGAGAGAGGAGGGTGGGGAAACCCGGTTTCCCCACCCTCCAACCGCCGTTGGGGGCGGCTGGCGCCCCAGCAGGCAGGGGCATAGGGAACCCCGGGTTCCCTATGTTCACCTCAGTACTCGGGGTAGACCATCCCTACAGAAACGCGCTCATCCCCGTAATGGCCCGGCCGACGATCAACGTATTCATCTCGTGGGTGCCCTCGTAGGAATAGAGCGCCTCGGCATCGGCGAAGTAGCGCGCCACTTCGTGCTCGAGCAGAATACCGTTGCCGCCGAGGATATTACGCCCGATGGCGACCGTTTCGCGCAAGCGTTCGCCGCAGAAGGCCTTGGCGAGAGAGGCGCGCTCCTGGCTGATCTTGCCGTCGCGGGCCTGGAGCTGGCTCAAGCGCATACAGAGGGTCTGCATAGCAGTCACATTGCCCAGCATGCGCACCAGGCCCTGTTGCACAAGCTGGAAGCCGGTGATCGGCCGCCCGAACTGGATGCGCTGGTTGGCGTACTCCAGTGTGCGTTCGTAGGCCCCCATCGCCACTCCAGTCATGGCCCAGGCCACATGGCCGCGGGCCATGCCCAGTTGCCGGGCGACATCGCGGAAGCTCTTCACGCCGGGGAGCCGGTTGGCCTCCGGCACCCGCACGTGCTCGAGGCGAACATTGGCGTTCTGCACCACGCGCAGCGCGATCTTGCCCTCCAGCTTCTCAACGTGGTAGCCGGGCATGCCCCTCTCGACCACAAAGGCCTTGACCTGTTGATCGCGCACGTCGCGGGCGAAAACGATGTTCAGGTCAGCGAAGGGCGCATTGCCGCACCACTTCTTGGCGCCATGCAGTACCCAGCCGTGCTCGTCGTGATGCGCCGTGGTCATCAGGCCCGCAGCTGCAGCCGAGCCAACCTCGGGTTCGGTGAGCGACCAGGTGCCGATCCGCTCGAAGCGCTGCATCGGCCCCAACCAGCGCCGCTTCTGCTCCTCGCTGCCGAACAGATCGATTGACCCCATCGCCAGCCCCCAGTGGACGCCGAGGAAGGTGTACAGCGAGGCGTCAACCCGGGCCAGCTCCATCGCGATGATCCCGCCAACAACGGGACCAATGCCGCTGATGCCGTGCAGACGATCACCGAGCACATCTCTGGTCATCGCGGCGAAGGAGGGGAGCAGTTCGTGTGGAAACTCGCCCCGCTCCCAGTAATCGCCGATGATCGGGCGCACCCGCTGCTCCATGTAGGCGCGGATGCCCCGCTGCACGGCTCGCTCTTCCTCCGTCAGCAAATCGCTGATGTCGTAAAAATCGCTGCTGATTGGCGGCAACGCCCGTGGCCGCCGTTTGCTGGTAATACTTTTGATCAACAGGCCGATCTCTTGCGGGCTGACCCCGCCAAGGGATCGCACCATGTCCGGGAACTTCAATAATCGGGTGAGACCGGCCAGGGGTAGCGTAACGGGAGCCATGGAAATCCTCCAGTTGTTGTAGCTGCCAGCGACGCCGCTGTCGCCAGCCGACGGATCGCCGTTGTTCCGCCGGGCCTGTTCTTCTCCCGCCCCTTCGGGTCTGCCTGTGCCTCTCGGGGATTACAAGACGCTGCCCGTCGCGCGACAGAGACTGTATTCCCGGTAGACATGAGGAGAATCAGGCGAGGATAACGCGATGCGTTACGCATGTTATATCACATTATTCCCGCATCTGTCAATGGAAAAGATTCTCATTTTGTGGAATGGCGGGGGCTGTTTTATACCCCCCTCTCCCGCTCAGGGAGAGGCTTGCCCTGAGCGGAGTCGAAGGGGGGCAGGGGGGTGAGGACCAGCAGCGCATCAGGACGCCATCCGCCAGAAACTCTACAACCTGAAGGCCCGGACCCTCTCATACCAATTACCGTTGATGATGCCGCATTGCTTGAAGCGGTTTCAGGCGTTGTGCTGCCCAGCGTGGCAATCCAGAATCCAAAATCTAAAATGGTATCAGTGGGGAGGGCTTGCCAACCCCGGAGGCTACGATTCGACGGGGATGGGGTTGGCGGGCTGGAGCAAGCGGTGCGCAGGCTCAGCGAGCCCGAGGGTCAGAGCAAGTCCGAGCAGCCCGGCCCCGATGACCAGGGCCGGCAGGCCGAAGCCCGGCGCCAGGTCGAGCACCAGGCCGCCCATCGCTGGCCCGCTGGCATCACCGATCATGTAGGCGAACTGCGTCACCGCCGAGGCGGTGATCAGGCGTTCGCCGCGCAGGCGGGCGCTGTTGCGGATGGTTGCCAGTGTGTACAGGCCGCCCCCGGCAGCGCCCCAGACCATACCAAGGAGCAGTAGCAGCCAGGGCGAGCCGTGGGCGAGCGGCAGCAGCAGCGCGCTCAGCGCGATCACCACCGTGGTGCCGACGATTACCTGGCGCCAGGACCAGCGGTCGGCCAGGGCGCCGAAGGGGTATTGCGCCAGGCTGCCCAGCCCCATCGCGGTGACGATGCCGGCCGCCAGCGTGGAGCCGAGACCGATGTGCAGCCCGTAGAGCGGCAGGGCCACGCTCAACCCCGACTCGAACAGGCCGCCGAGCAGGGCGATGCCGAGCGCCAGTGGCCCGACCTGCGCCAGCGCGCCCCGCAGCCCGGTCTTGAGGGGCGCCTCGCGGGCCGCCGCGGGCGCGCGCATGGGCCAGAGCAGCGCCAGCGCCACCAGGCCCGCTGCCAGGGCCAGCAGACGCGGCGCCGGGCCGTGAATGCCCGTGATCAGCAGGCTCCCGGAGCCGGCGAAGAGCGCCGCGCCGATGCTGGTCTGGAACAGCGCCATCACCCGCCCGCGCGTCTGCGGCGTGGCCAGCGCCGGCGCCCAACTCTCGGCCAGGGTGAAGCGCAGGCCCGCCGTGAAACCCGCCAGGGCAAAGCAGGCCGCCAGCGGCAAGGGGTGCTCGAACAGCACCAGCCCGGCCAGGGCCAGGGCGCCGATACCCAGGGCGGCGCGGAAGACGGCTTGCTGGCCGTAGCGCCGCACCAGGCCCGGCGCCGCTGTCAGCGCCAGCATGTAGGCCAGGGAGCCTGCGGCTACCAGGGCGCCAATGATCCAGCTCTCCACCCCCCGCTCGGCCAGGCTCAGCGTCAGCAGAGGGGTGAGAATCGCCGCCGGGACGGTCTGGAAGAAGAAGCCCGCCAGGAACCGCCATGTCCAGTACTGTGGAGCGCGCCGTAACATAAACCTGCCATTTCAGATCGCAGATTGCCGATGACCGTGAAGCATGCCTTACTGGTCGCTCGCCAACCTGGTTGTGATGAATAGGGTTTTGCGGGGAGGGCTTCGCCCTCCCACGCCCCTCCTATCGCGTCCCTCACGAGCATAGAACTCGCCGGACGCGCCGTTTCCTGCTTCCACAGCCAGTCTACAGCGCGGCCGTTGCGCGCCTGTGCCGCCCGCCGTTGCGACCGGCGTTGCAACCGGCGTTGCAACCGGCGTTGCGGGAGGTAGCAGGACGGGTACAATACGTTTGCAGTCGTGGAGGTGTGGAGGTGGAAGAACAGCTTCTCACGGCTATGATGAGTCTCAGGAGCGCAATCCTTCGCCATGGACGAACAGCACCCCTCGACGATTGAACTGCGTCTGCTCGGGCCGCCGGAGGTTCTGGCCGATGGCGCGCCGGTAGCGATTGAACGGCGCAAGGCCCTGGCCCTGCTGGCCTACCTGGCGATGGAGCCGGGTGAGCACCCCCGCGACGCCCTGGCGGCGTTGCTGGCCCCCGATGACGAACCGGCCGCATCGCGGGCAGGGCTGCGCCGCGCCCTGGCGGCGCTGATGCCCATCCTGCGCCCCTGGCTCCACGTCACTGGCGACCGGCTGGCCCTCGCGCGCGACGCGAGGTTTGAAGTTGATGTCGAGCGCTTCCGCGCCCGTCTGGCCGCGGGTAACCGGGCGGACCTGCGCGACGCAGTGGCGCTCTACCGCGGCGATTTTATGGCCGGCTTCAGTTTGCCCGGCAGCGCCCCCTTCGAGGAGTGGCAACTCTTCCAGACCGAACGCTTGCGCCAGGAGCTGGCCGGAGCGCTCGACCGTCTGAGCGCGCTGCCCGACGCCGCCGACGACCTCGAGACCGCGATCGGCTACGCCCGGCGCTGGCTGGCCCTCGACCCGCTGCACGAGCCGGCCCATCGCCGCCTGATGCGCCTCTACGCGGCGGCGGGCCAGCCCACCGCCGCCCTGCGCCAGTACCGTCTGCTCGCCAGCGCCCTCGAACGCGAACTGGGGGCCGCGCCCGACCCCGCCACCCGGGCGCTGTACGAGGAGATCCGTCAGGGCGACCGCGCGCCGCAGGCCAGTCGTTGGAGCAGCGCCCCGCCGCGTCTCCCTGCTGCGCCGGGTCCGACGGCAGCGATTGAAACGCCCAGTCTGCCCTTCCTCGGGCGCGAGGAGGAGCTGCAACGCATCGCCGAGGCCCTGGAGGATCCGGCTTGCCGCATCCTGACCCTGATCGGCCCGGGCGGCATGGGCAAGACGCGCCTGGCCGTTCAGGCAGCGCAGCAGAACGCCGCCCGCTTCCCCGATGGCGTGTACCAGATGTCGCTGGTGGGGGTGAGTAGCGGCGAGCGACTGATCACCACCATCGGCGCAAGCCTTGGCGTCACCGGCCAGGGCGATGGGTTGGAGCGGCTGTGCGCCGCCCTGTACGACCGCAAGGTCCTGCTGGTGCTCGACAATGTTGACCAGGCCCTGGAGGGCGCCGCGCTGCTTCGGACGCTCGTGCACCGTACCCGCCATCTCAAGCTGCTGGTTACGTCACGCGAGCGTCTCAAGCTTCAGGAAGAATGGGTCATTGACCTGGCCGGTCTGGCTGTTCCCGAGGAAGACGACGAGACGCATGACCCTGCGGCCTATCCCGCGGTGCAACTCTTTGCCCTGCGGGCGCGGCAGGTGCGCGCCGATTTTGAACTGACCCCGGAGGATCTGCTGGCGGTGGTGGAGATCTGCCGGCTGGTGGAGGGGATGCCGCTGGCGATTGAACTGGCTGCGGCCTGGGTGCGCGTGCTGACGCCCGCGGAGATTGCCCGTGAGTTGACCCAGAGCATGGCTCTGCTCACCACCTCGCTGCTCGATGTGCCCGAGCGGCACCGCAGCGTCGAGGGCGTGTTCACGCAGACCTGGGAGCGGCTCACTGCCACCGAGCAACAGGCCCTGCGGCAACTCGCCGTCTTCGAGAACGGCTTCACCCGCGTGGCAGCGACAGAGGTGGCCGGAGCCTCGCCGCTGGTCCTGGCCGCCCTCACCGACAAGGCCCTCATCCGGCGCGACCGGGCCGGGCGCTATGCCATCCACGAGTTGCTGCGGCAATTCGCGGCGCGCAAACTGCACGCCGAGCCTGCCGAGGAACAGGCGACCATGCTGCGCCTCTGCCGCTTCTACGCCCGTCTGCTCGATCGGCGCAACCAGGACTTGCAGGGCGCCCATCAGCGGCAGGCCCTGGCCGAACTCGACAGCGAGTACGACAATCTCTGGAAAGCCTGGACCTGGGCGGTAGCGGAGCGGCGTCTGGAGGAACTGGCCCTGGCGCTCGACGGCTTCTACCGGCTGCACGAGGTCCGCGGCTGGTACAGCGACGGCATTCAGGCCCTGGAGGCGCTGATCGAGCGGCTGGAGCGCGGCCCTCCAGCAGAGCGCGCTGCGCCAGCCTGCGCAGTGCTGGTAGCCCGGGCGCAGGCGCGGGTCGGGGCGTTGTACTGCTGGATCGGCGAATTCGCCACCGCCGAGCAACGCCTGGAAGCGGCGCTGCCGGTGCTGCAAGCCCACGGCCAGGCGCTCGACGTGGCCTTCACCCTCACCGGGCTGGGGATCGTGGCCGACGAGCGGGATGACGAGCCGCGCGCGCGCCAGTTGCTCGAGGCAGGGCTGGCCGCCTACCAGGCCCTCGACCACCAGCCCGGCATCGCATGGGCGCTGGACGCGCTGGGCGACCTGGCGGGCAGCCAGGGGGACTACGCGCGGGCCAGGGATCTGCTGACCGAGAGCAGCACCCTCTTCAGCGCCATGGGCGACCAGGTCAGCGCAGCCTGGAGTCTGTGCAGCCTGGGGCGGGTACTGGGGCTGATGGGCGACCACGCCGCAGCGCGGCAGTTGCTCAGCGAAAGCCTGATCATCTTCGAGAGCCTGGACGACCGGCACGGCGCGGCTGCCGCCCACGCCAATCTGGCCGAGGGCGCCTACGCGGGGCGCGACCTGACGGCGGCGCGCCAGCACTGGCTGGCCTCGCTGCGCCTGGCCCGCGAGGTGGGCGTGGTGCCCCACGTGATGGACGCCCTGGTGGGCCTGGCGATCGTGCTGAGCGAAACCGGCGCGCCGGAGCAGGCCCACGAACTGGCGACCCTGGCTATTGCCCACCCCGCCACCTGGCGCGAAACTGTGGACGCGGCGCAGGCGGTGCTGGCAGCCACTCGCGCCGCGCTCGACCCCGTGGCGGCCGCGCAGGCCGAACGGCGCGGGCGCGCCACCCCCTGGGAGGTGGCCGCCGCCCGGCTCCTGGAAGCCTGACGTGAAAATAGGCCGTGTACGGGAGGGTCTGGGAGGGCGAAGTCCTCCCAGGAAATAACCCGCCAGCGGGGAGGGTTTGGGAGGGCGAAGCCCTCCCAAGAACAATAATATTTTCATTCTGGCGTTGTGCGCCCCGCGCATAGGGCCTGAGGTGAAAATATGGGGAAACCGGGTTTCCCCAACCCCCTCCCTGAGGGGAGGGTCTGGGAGGGCTGCGCCCTCCCAGGAGCATCTCTTTGCATTGATATGCAAACGGGGAAACCCGGTTTCCCCATCACACCGCCATCAGGCTCACGACCGCATCGAACAGGTCCTCGGCATTGGGCTTGGAGAAATAGTCGCCGTCGCTGCCGTAGGCCGGGCGGTGCGGCTGCGCAGTGAGCGTGACCGGTGGAGCATCGAGGCGCCAGTAGCCGCCCTGCACTTCGAGCACCTGCTGGAGCATATAGGCCGACGCGCCGCCCGGCACATCCTCGTCGAAGAAGATCACCCGGCTCGTCTTCTTCAGCGACTCGCCGATGATGCCGTGCAGGTCGAAGGGCAGCAGGGTCTGCACATCAATCACCTCGACATCGATTCCCACCTGCTCCAGGGCCTCGGCGGCCTCCAGGGCAATCGCGCAGCAGGCCCCGTAGGTCACCACCGTAACATCTTCGCCCGGGCGCAGGATCTCGGGCACGCCGAGGGGGAGGCTGTACTCACCGATGTTCGCCGGCATGCGCTCGCGGCGGCGGTAGCCGTTGAGCGCCTCGACCACCAGCGCCGGCTCTTCGGCTTGCAGCAGTGTGGTGTAGAACCCGGCGGCCCGGGTCATGTCGCGGGGCGCGCAGATGTGCATGCCGCGCAGCAGGTGCACTAGCGCGCCCATTGGCGAGCCGGAGTGCCAGACGCCCTCCAGACGATGGCCGCGGGTGCGCACGATCACCGGGGCGGCCTGGCCGCCGCGTGTGCGCCAGTGCAGGCTGGCCAGGTCGTCGCTGAGCGGGCTGAGGGCGTAGAGAATGTAGTCGAGGTACTGGATCTCGGCGATGGGGCGCAGGCCACGCATGGCCATGCCGATGGCCTGGCCGATGATCGTCGCCTCGCGGATGCCGGTGTCGCTCACCCGCAGCGGGCCGTACTTCTGTTGCAGGCCGCTCGTACCCTGGTTGACATCGCCCAGCGCGCCGACATCTTCGCCGAAGATGCACACCCGCGGATCGCGCGCCAGCCAGACATCGAAGGTGGCGCGCAGGATCTCAAAGCCGCGCACCTCGGGCGCGTCGTCGGCGTAGCGCACGGGCACTGCCGGCACACGCGCGGCGGCCCTGGCATCCTCGCAATAGAGATGCGAACCGTAGCGTTCGCGCCCACGGGCCAGATAGTCGGCATGCCAGGCTGCCAGGGCGGCGCGCGCCGGGGCCTGACTCCCCCGCGTCCGCACCAGGGCCGTGTGGGCCGTCGCAAGCACCTCGCGGCGCAGGGGCCTGGAGGCGTCGCGCAGGTTCGCCGCCAGAGCGTGGAGGGCGGCAGGATCATCGGCCAGTGGGGCCACCGCCGTCAGCAGCCCGGCCAGCTCGCGGGCCTCGGCGCGCGGTTCGGCCAGAAAGGCCTCCCAGGCCCGTTCGCGGGCAGCCTCAGCCTCCTCGCGGGTCTCCGCCTCGATTGCGTCAAGCTCCTCGGGGTCGGCCAGGCCCGTCTCCAGAATCCAGGCGCGCATCTGCCGCAGCGGGTCGTAGGCGCGCTCCCACTCCAGCCGCTCCGGCGATTTGTAGCGCTCGTGGCTGCCCGAACTGGAGTGGCCCTGGGGCTGGGTCATCTCGGTAACGTGGATAATGGCCGGGATGTGCGAGACGCGCGCGCGATCGGCGGCCCGCAGGTAGACCTCGCGCAGGGCCGGATAATCCCAGCCGCGCACGGTGTAGAGATCGAAGCCCTGGTCCGTGTCGGGGCGACGCCGGAAGCCGGCCAGCGCCGCCGACAGGTCGCCGCCGCTGATCTGGTACTCGTTGGGCACGGAAATGCCATAGCCGTCGTCCCAGATCGAGATCACTGCCGGGGCGCGCAGCACGCCAATGGCGTTGATCGCTTCCCAGAAGAAGCCCTCGGCGCAACTGGCGTTGCCGATGGTGCCGAAGGCGACCTCGTCGCCGTGGCGCGAGAACTTGCTCAGGTCGCGCAGTACGTCGAGTTCGCGGTAGAGGCGCGAAGCGTAGGCCAGCCCGACCAGACGGGGCATCTGGCCTGCGGTGGGCGAAATGTCGGCTGAACTCTGCGGCGTGGCGAGCTGGGACACCCAGCGACCGTCCGCGTCGAGCTGCCGGGTCGCGAAGTGGGCATTCATCGTTCGCCCGGCGGTAGCCGGCTCGGCCGTCACATCGGTATGGCCGAAGAGCTGGGCAAAAAACTGCTGCGGGGTGAGGAGACCGAGCGCGAAGAGGAGGGTCTGGTCGCGGTAGTAGCCGGCGCGGGTATCACCCGGGCGCATCACCCGGGCCAGGGCCAGTTGCGCGACCTCCTTGCCATCGCCGAAGATGCCGAACTTGGCATTGCCGCTCATCACCTCGCGCCGGCCGATCAGGCTGACGTGGCGACTCAGCCAGCCCAGGCGGTAATCGGAAAGGACTTCGGCCTGGGCAAAGGTAAGGGTCGGTCGTTCGCGAAGTTCAAATTCGAATTCTTCTATCATTTTTTTCTTCCTCCGGAGCGTCGTTGGTCCGAACAGGCTAATGTGAAAATACGGGGAAACCGGGTTTCCCCATCCCCCTCCCTGAGGGGAGAAGCCCGGTTCCCTCCCCCAGCGGGGGAGGGCCAGGGAGGGGGCGGCCCTCCCGAAGACGCCCTATGTTCATCGCGGCGTTGTGCGCCATGCGCATGACCGTCTAATGTGAGAATATGGGGAAACCAGGTTTCCCCACACCCCTGCCCGAGGGCGGGCAGTGCTCTCCTGGCGGGTGGAGGGAGGGAAACCCGGGGTTCCCCACGCCCCTACCCGGGGGCGGGCGGCGCGCTCCCGGCGGGTGGTGAGAGGGGAACCCGGGGTTCCCCACACCCCTGCCCGAGGGCGGGTGGCACCCTCCCAGCGAGTGGGGGGGAACCCGGGGTTCCCCACGTTCTCCCGATAGTCGCGCGCGAAACGTTTCGCCACCTTCAGGATAGGTCGGGGAGGCATGGTTGTCCAGTACCTCTTTGGTTCCAGGGTGATACGCCGATGCGCACGATAGGGACATGGGGAAACCCGGTTTCCCCACACCCCTCCCTGGCGGGAGGGTTTGGGAGGGCGCAGCCCTTCAACGGGTTTCACCTGCTCTGGAATGGGCTTCCTGCGACGCAGAGGGGAAATGGGCCAACGAATGGGAAACGAATAAACGAATGCGCAAGGTGTGCCTGACTCTGAGGTGAACATAGCCCGCCCGCGGGAGGGTGTGGGAGGGCGCAGCCGTCCCAGGAACCAACCCGCCCGCGGGGAGGGTTTGGGAGGGCGCAGCCCTCCCAAGAAAAACCCATGTTCATCTTGTCGTTGTGCGGCGCAGTCGCATGGACGGCTGAGGGAGAAATGCGGGCATACCGGCGTTCTCCGCGTGCCGGCGGAGGGCCGGGCGGCTGCGGCCTGATGAGGGTGCGCCGCGGCCCTACACCGGGCGCACGCTGGCGATACTCTCGGTAACGGCGGTGATGAACCCTTCGGCCACCGCCGAAAGGGTCGCCTCGCGCCGGTACACCAGGGCGAAGGTAAAGATGTCGGGCAGATCGTGGATGAGCAGGGCGGCCATACCGGCCTGGCGGTCGGCGGGGGAGAGGAGCGACTGGGGCAGCACGGTGCTGACGCCGCCGTGCTGGACGATCAACTTGAGCGTGGCGACGTTGTCAATGTTCAGCACCGGGTTCAATTCGCGAGAGTGCTGGGCGAAGATGCGCTCGAGGATGCGGCGCATAGCGAAGCGCTGGTTGAGCAGGGCCAGGCGCTCGACAAAGAGTTGCGCGACCCCGACCGGGCGCGCCTCGCGCGCCAGGGGGTGATCGGCGGCCACGAGGAGTGCCAGGCGGTCACGGTACAACTCGTGAACCACCAGGAAGGGTTGCGGGCGCATCCGCTCCGGGGCCAGCCCGAAGAGGCCCAGTTCCAGGCGTCCCTCTTCCACCAGCCCGAACAACTCCTCGGTTCCGCTGACCGTCACGTTAACATGGGCGGTGGGGAAGCGGCCCTGGAACAGGGCGAAGGCCGGGGGCAACAGGGTATCGGAGAGCGGCTCGATGCAGCCGACGTTCAACACGCCGCCGGCCTGGTTGCGCCGCGCGGCCATGCTGTGCCGGGCGGCCTGCATGCGTTCGAGGATGTCACGGGCGTGGGGAATGAAGGCCGTACCGGCGGAGGTCAGCGTCACCCGGCGGCTCTGGCGGGTGAACAGTTCCACACCCAGTTCCTGTTCGAGCGCGGCGATCTGCCGGCTGAGCACCGGCTGGGCCACGTAACACAACTCCGCCGCCTTGCGGAAGTTCTGGGTATGCGCGGCGGCCAGAAAGTAGGTCAGCTTCTGTGCGTCCATTGCACGTGATAGATTGCGCGTCCCTCAATGCTCTGAGGTGAAAATACGGGGAAACCGGGTTTCCCCATGCCCCTCCCTGCGGGGAGGCGCCCGGTTCCCTCCCCCAGCGGGGGAGGGCCAGGGAGGGGGCGGCCCTCCCAAAGATA
>CAKZKA010000216.1 GCA_937120965.1 uncultured Chloroflexota bacterium | reverse complement strand
GGGGTTGGGGAAACCCGGTTTCCCCATTTCCAACCGCTGGTGGGAGCGGCTGCCACCCCCACAGGCTCGGGGTTGGGGAAACCCGGTTTCCCCATTTCCCAACCGCTGGTGGGAGCGGCTGGCACCCCCCACAGGCAGGGGGATGGGGAAACCCGGTTTCCCCGTATTTTCACCTCAGAACAGCGTATTCGCCAGCCGGCGACGGGCGCCTGGAACGAGGGGATGCTCATCACCGAGAACCGCGAACAGGGCCAGCAGCGCCTTGCGCGCGCCGTCGTCACGGTAGGCGCGGTTGCGGGCGACAATCGCCAGCAGATCATCAATCGCCTGGGCGTAGGCGCCGCTGGCTACCGCGCGGGCCGCCTGGCGGTAGCGCAGATCGAGATCGCCTTCGGCAGGGGCATCGCGCTCGGCGAGCAGCTCGGCCAGCGGCAGCGCGGCCTGGGCGCGCGCGAACAGCGGCGAACTGGCCGGCACCTGCTTGAGCGTTGCCACTCCCTCAGGATCGCCCCGCAACAACAGCAACCGCCCGAGGGCAAACAGGGCCTCAGCGTTCTCCGGCTCCTCGCCGAGGATCAGACGATAGCGGGCGATGGCGCCCTCGGGATCGCGCTCCTCGAGCGCCTTCGCGGCATCGAGCAGCGACGCCGAAGGCTCGGGAACGAAGCGCTTGAGCCAGGCGCGCACCTGTGACTCGGGCAAGGCGCCAATAAACTGATCGACAATCTTGCCCTGGTGCACCGCCATCACCGCGGGAATACTCTGCACACGAAAGGCCTGGGCCAGACGCGGATTCTCATCAACATTGACCTTGGCCAGGACCCAGGCGCCGCGAGCCTCGGCTGCCAGCCGTTCGAGCAACGGCCCCAGCGTGCGACAAGGCCCACACCAGGGCGCCCAGAAGTCAATCACCACCGGGACGCTCTGCGAGCGCGCGAGCACTTCTTGATCGAAGTTTCGATCGTGAACGTCAATGACACCGACCTTTGGCGTCGACGTCCCGCTTGATTTCATATCACCGATCATCGTCACAACCTCTCCTGGAAAGACGTTACAGCGGAGCGTATGGTCGGATACCCTCCCCCAGTATAGCAGACTTCTGTTGTTTCTGGGAGGGCTGCGCCCGCCCAGATCCTCCCGGTGGGGAGGGCTGGCACCCCGTGGGCAGAGGTATGGGGAAACCCGGTTTCTCCATAGGTTTACCTCAGGTCTCGCCCTCTCGCTTCCCTCAACTGCTGGCGCAGCAGCGCCGCATAGACTACGGCAAGGATGGCCGCGAAGGCGAACCACTGGATGGCGTAACTCAGGTGCGGGCCTTCGTCGAGTTGCCGCGGATCGCGCGGGCGGGGCAGAGCGGCGCCGTTGCCGGAGGGTAGCTGCTCGATGTACAGTGGCAGCAGCGGAGCGGACACCTGGGCCTGGAGTCGGGACACGTCCACGCGCACCCAGGCGTTGATGCGCTCCTGGCCCGGGAGCGGCAGATCGCGCGGGGCCAGCGGCGAGTCAGGACGGGTCTGGGGAGCGCGGGCCAGGCCCTCAACTGTCACTTCGCGGGTCACGGCGTAAGCGGCGAGGTCCGCCGTTTCAGGTCGCGTGGCGGGGATCCAGCCCCGATCAACAATGACCGCCATTTCGCTCCCGGCAATACGCAGGGGCGTGAGCACATGCACCCCTTCAACGCCACTGTCGGAGCGCTGGCCGCGCAACACAACGCTGGCTTCGTTGAGATAGGCGCCGGTGACGCGCACCTTGCGCCCGATCAGCGCCGCCGGGTCGGGTTCGCGCCCGGTAAGCGTGACGGGGTTCTGATCAAGCACGGCCAGCCGGGCGGCGTTCAGGGCCCGGCGCTCCTCCAGACGGGCCAGTTGCCAGAAGCCCAGGCTGATGAAGCTGATACCGATCACCAGTGCGAAGAGGTGCTTCAGCATCCAGCTCCGGCTCAACAGCGAAGCGTGAGACATACCGGTTCGGGCCATCTTCGGGTCATACCATTTCAGTCGTCCATGCGGCTGCGCCGCACAACGCCAGAATGAAAATATTTGTTCCTGGGAGGGCTTCGCCCTCCCAAACCCTCCCGGTGGGGAGGGCTTGCCGCCCCCACGGGCAGGGGATTGGGGAAACCCGGTTTCCCCATGTCCCAACCGCTGTTGGGAACGGCTGGCACCCCCCACAGGCAGGGGCGCGGTTCGACAAGCTCACCACAGGTGGGGAAACCCGGTTTCCCCGTGTCCCAACCGCTGTTGGGAACGGCTGGCACCCCCCACAGGCAGGGGAGATGGGGAAACCCGGTTTCCCCGTATGTTCACCTCAGTGGCGAGGGGCAAACATAATAATCGCCATACCTGCCAGGGCCACCACCGAGCCGAGCAAATCCCACCGGGTGGGGGTCACACGGTCAATCGCCCAGAGCCAGAGGATGGCCACAACGATGTACACCCCGCCATAGGCGGCATAGACCCGCCCGGCGGCGGTGGGGTGCAGGGTCAGGAGCCAGGCGAAGAGGATGAGGCACAGGAGCGCCGGCGCGAGCAAGACCGGACTGCGCCCCTCGCGCAGCCAGAGGTAGAACAGGTAGCAGCCGGCGATCTCGGCGATGGCGGTGATAAAGAAGAGGAGCGATGTTTTGAGTTCGAGCATAGACGCGTCGGACACCCGCGCAGCTTCGCCGCGCCCTACAGGGATGCCATCGAACACCATTCGGGAGGGCGCAGCCCTCCCGAACCCTCTCGCCGAAGAACGGACTGAACGCACCGCTTAACGGCGCGGCATGAGCACCGTGTAGTCAAAGTCGAGCACCACGGAGGGCGGGTAGGCGCCGTCGGCGGCTTTGTCGGGGAAGTCGGCGCAGGGGTGGTCCTTGGTTGCCACAGTGCGTAGCCGCAGCGCCCCGATGTCGTCGCGGCCCGGCAGCTCCATTCGGTCGAGAATGGTGGACCAGGCATAGATCGTATCGCCAGCGAAACTGGGGTTGGTGTGCCGCCCGCCATTGATCGCGGCGATGCTCAGAGCGTTAGCCAGGCCGTTGAAGGTCAGCGCCCGCGCCAGGCTGATGATATGGCCCCCGTAGACAATCCGCCGCCCGAAACGCCCTTCTCGTTCAACGTGCTGATTGAAATGGACCCGCGCCGTGTTCTGGTACAGACGGGTAGCCAGCATATGCTCGGCTTCCTCGATGGTCACACCGTCCACGTGATCAATGCGCTCGCCCGGCTCGTAATCGTCCCACAGGAAGGAGCTGCCGGCCCGCGCCGTATCGTAGCGACCACGTTCGACGCGGTAGGGCACAACCAGATCTTCGACCGGGACGGCTTCGGGCAGATCGGGCACCACCGGCTCGGGGGCAGGCGCGTCGGGATCGTTTTTCCGCACCATCACCCAGCGTATATAGTCTACCACCATTTCGTCGCGCTGGTTGGTTCCGATGGAGCGCACATAGACCACACCGGTCTTACCGTCTTTGTTCTGGCGCAGGCCGATGACGGTCGAGGTAGTGGTGAGGGTGTCACCGGGAAAGACTGGCTGGCCGAAGCGCCCACCGGCGTAGCCAAGGTTGGCAATGGCGTTGAGCGAGATGTCGGGCACGGTCTTGCCAAAGACGATGTGGAAGACCAGCATGCTGTCGAGGGGCGCCCGGGGCAACCCCAGGCTCGCGGCAAAGGGCGCCGAAGAGGCAAGGGCAAAGCGCGAGCCGTACAGAGCCGTGTAGAGGGCCACGTCTCCCTCGGTCACCGTGCGCGGCGTGGCGTGGATGAGTTCCTGGCCCAGCCGGAAATCCTCGAAGTAATTGCCACGGGTGGTTTTTGAGGTCATGGATTACTCCTCACGTGAACCTGTGGGGAAACCGGGTTTCCCCACACCATCCCTGAAAGCCGGTGGGAGGGGGGAAGCCCCCTCCCCGAGGCGCTCCTGCGGTCAGAAACCGTAGAGCTGGGCCAGTTCGGGATCTTTCTTCGCGACCATGCGCGCCAGGTCCACGATCACTTTAGCCTGTTTCCAGGTGGCATCATCCTGCATCTTGCCATCAATCATGGCCACGCCGGTGCCATCGGGCATAGCCTCGAGGATGCGTTTGGCGAAGAGCACCTCGTTCACATCGGGGCTGAAGACGCGCCGGGCAATAGGGATCTGGTTGGGGGCGAGGGTCCAGGCGCCGGTGCAGCCCATCAGGAAGGCGTTGCGGAACTGGGCCTCGCAGGCGGCTTCATCCTTGAGGTCG
This sequence comes from uncultured Chloroflexota bacterium, assembly GCA_937120965.1. Lineage (GTDB taxonomy): Bacteria > Chloroflexota > Chloroflexia > Chloroflexales > Chloroflexaceae > JACAEO01. The sequence goes on along the minus strand of CAKZKA010000216.1, from coordinate 31,849 downwards.
CCGAACGGCCCGTAGAAGGCGCGAATACCGTGCGACACACAGGCATCCACCATACGCGCCACGGTGTAGTGCCACAGGTCCTGCTGGAAGAAGGCGCGTTCGGTGCTACCCTCCTGCGGGTCGGCGAGGACGCCGTAGAAGGGGTGACCGCCGCCGACGCGAGTGGTCTTCATACCGCGGGAGGCAGCGAGATCGGCGGGGCCGAGGCTCAAGCCGTGCATGCGCGGGCTGGCGCCGCAGATCGACTCGACATTCATGACGCCCTGGGCAGTTTCGAGCAGAGCGTGGATGAGGATGGGCTTCTGCACGCCGTACTTCGCCTCAAGGAGGGCCAGGTACTGATCAACAAAGTGGATGTCCCACGGCCCTTCGACCTTGGGGATCATAATCACGTCGAGGCGGTTGCCGACCGCCTCGATCAGCGCGGTCATATCATCGAGGAACCAGGGGCTGTTGAGGGCGTTGACGCGGATCCACAGGGCGGTATCGCCAAAATCGTTGGCCTGCACGGCCTCGATGAAGCCGGCGCGGGCGGCTTCTTTGGCATCGGCAGGGATGGCGTCTTCAAGGTTGCCGCAGAGCACGTCCACCTGGCGGGCGACCTCGGGCAGCCGGGCGCGGATCTTTTCGACATGGGGCGGAAAGAAGTGGATCATCCGCTCGGGGCGCACGGGGATCTCGCGCAGGGGTTGGGGCGCGCCGATGGCCAGGGGCCGGTAGAAATTGTACGGTAATTTCATAGAATTCCTCCGATCAGGCTGCTGGTCCAGCAACAACGCCTTCATCGTGGAGCCGGGCGATCTCGCCGTCGCTCAGCCCCAACTCGGACAGGATCTCGTCGGTGTGCTCGCCGAGGCGCGGCGCGGGGCGGGCCGGCAGGCGCTCCACCTGGCTGAAGTCCAGAGGGGTGGCGGGCGCCAGGTAGGTGCCGATGCCAGGCTGCTCGAGCATGGAGAAGAGCGGGTTGGCGGTCGAGCAGTCGGGGTCGCTGGCGATCAACTCCCGCACACTCTGGTAAGGCCCCCAGGTCACGCGGTGCTCCTCGAAGCTGCGGCGCACCTCGTCGAAGGTGCGGGCGCGAAACCAGGGCTCGAGAAGCTGGGCAATGGCGTGGCGGGCGCGGAAGCGGTCGCCCTCCTGGGTGAGGTCAAGGCCAAGGCGGGTACCCAGTTCGCCGAAGGCTCCGGCCATACCCGTGGCGTTGCACAGACAGCGCCACTGCAGGTCGGTCAACCCCACGACCATCACCCGTCTGCCGTCAAGGGTCATGAAGTCACGTCCGAAGGCGCCGTAGAGGTAATTCCCCTGGCGCGGGCGGTCTTCGTTGTTAATCATCACCTCGGCGAGCATGCCGAAGTTGCCGAGCATAGCCAGGCCTACGTCTTTGAGCGAGAGTTGCACCAGTTGCCCTTCGCCGGTGAGGCGTCGGTGGCGCTCGGCAGCGAGCAAGCCAACGACGATCAGGTGCCCGGAGACAAAATCCCAGGCCGGGAAGACGTGGTTGACTGGGTCGGCGATCCCTTCAGGCCCGGTCATGAAGGGCAGGCCAAGCTGAGGATTGACAGTGTAATCCACTTCGGAGCCGCCGTCGCGCCGCCCGAGGAAGTTGATCATGATCAGATCGGCGCGGTGGGCGCGCAGGGCCTCGTAGCTGAGCCAGCCGCGGGCGGGAAAGTTGGTAATGAACAGCCCGGCGCCATCGCCGGGGGCGCAGATCAGCCGGGTGAGCACCTCCTGGCCGAGGGGATGGCGAATATCCACGGCGATGGAGCGCTTGCCCTTGTTGAGGCCGGCCCAGAACAGGCTCTGCCCGTCGCGGGTAACGGGCCAGCGTTTGTAATCCAGGCCGCCGCCGATGGGATCGAAGCGGATCACATCGGCGCCGAGCTGCGCCAGAGTCATACCGCTGAGGGGCGCGGCGACAAAGGCCGAGCCCTCAACGACGCGGAGGCCGGAGAGGAGTCCTTGTGTCATCAGATCACCCGTTTCTCGCGTAGCGACGCGATCTCGTCGTTACTGAGTCCGAGCACGTCGCGCAACACTTCATCGGTATGCTCGCCGAGACGCGGGCCAAGGTGCTTGATCCGGCCAGGTGTGGCCGAGAGCTTGGGGATCACCGTGGGCACAATCACCGTTTCGCCGGTCTCCGGCACATCCATCGCCACCAGGTTGCGGCGAGCGTGGAACTGCCGGTCGCCGAAGATGTCGGCGATGTTGTTCAGCGGCGCGGCGGGGGTACCGGTGGCGTAGCAGCGCTCGAGCACCTCTTCGCGGGTCAGCGAGCCGCACCAGTCGCGCACGATCTCATTCACATCGTTGCAGTGCTCCAGACGCACCTTCTGCTCGCCGTAGATGCTGGAGGAGGCCAGTTCGGGGCGGTTCATAGCCCGGGCCAGGCGGGCGAAGAGCTTGTCGGTAGCGCACGAGATGGCCACCCACTTGCCATCGCGGGTGGGAAAATGGCCGTGGGGGCAGGCGAAGTCGTTGTGATGCGGGCCGTGGCGCTCGCGCACGATGCCGTACATGCCGTAGGCGGGGGCCAGTTCGTCAGTACAGCGGAAGATCGACTCGTAGAGCGCCGCGTCAATGTACTGGCCACACCCGGTCTGATCGCGGTAGCGCAGCGCCATCAGCACCCCGATGCAGCCGTAGATGCCGGTCATATAATCGCCGAGGGTGGTTGAGCCGGGGGTCACCGGGGTGCCCTTGGGCATACCCGCAAGGTAAGCGATGCCGCCGACGGCATGAGCGATACGGGCGAAGCCAGGGCGGTCGGCGTAGGGGCCGGTCTGCCCGTAGCCGGTAACGCGCAGCATGATCAGGCGGGGATTGATCTCGTGGAGCACATTCCAGCCCAGGCCCCACCGTTCGAGGGTGCCGGTGCGGAAGTTTTCGCAGAGCACATCGGCGCGGGCCACGAGTTGCTTGAAGATCTCTGCGCCCTCGGGGCGGTGCAGGTCGAGGGTCAGCGACTTCTTGTTGCGCGCCTCGCTCAGCCACGTCAGCGTATCGCCCCGTTCCGTCGGGGTGCCGAAGCGCCGCAGCGCGTCACCCCCGATGGGATGCTCCACTTTGATCACGTCGGCCCCAAACTCACCGAGGATGGTCGCACAGTAGGGCGCGGCGATGACGGTTGCGGCGTCAATAACAGTGATGCCCTTGAGGGGCAGGTTGTCCTCGTTGGGTTGATGGGTCACGTCTCTCTCCTCTTTGGTGGTCAATGTGGCTGCGCCGCCACGGGAGCGGGCGCGGGAAGGGCGCGCCTCTTCTTAGATGATTTTCCGCTGGCGCAGATACTTGATATCATCGGGCGTGAGGCCGAGCATCTCGCGCATCACCTCGTAGGTGGCGTTGCCCAGGGGCGGGCCAAGGTTGGTGATGCGGCCGGGAGTTTCAGAGAGGGTCGGCACCACGCCGGGCACCACCACTTCACCAACCCCTTCCTCGTTAATGCGCGTCAGGTTGCCGCGGGCCTGGAAGTGCTCGTCCTCGAAAATGTCGGCAATGCTGTTGAGTTTGCCGATGGGCACTTCTTTTTCCAGGCAGATGGCCATCACCTCATCGCGGGTCAGCGAGCCGACCCAGTCAATGACGATCTTGTTGACCTTGTCGCGGGCGGCCAGGCGCTTGCGTTGTTCGCCGTACAACTCGCTGGAGGCCAGGTCAGGCTGGCCCATCGCTTCGGCCAGACGCTCGAACATCTTGTCGGTGGTACAGGCGATGGCCACCCACTTATCGTCACGGGTACGGAAGTGGCCGTGGGGCACCGCCACGAAGCTGCCGGCCCCCTCGCGTTCACGGATCTTGCCGAACAGACCGTAGGCCGCGGCGATCTCGTCGAGCTGGCGGAAGACCGCCTCGTAGATCCCGATGTCGATCACCTGGCCCTCGCCGGTGCGCTCGGCATGGCGCAGGGCGATCAGCACGCCGACGGCCCCGTAGAGACTGGCGATGTAGTCGCCCAGAGGCACGTTGCCCGGCAGCACCGGGCTTTCGTTGGGAAACCCTGCCAGGTAGGAAAGCCCGCCGAAGGCGTGCGCGATGTGGGCAAAGCCGGAACGCCGGCGGTACGGCCCTGTCTGACCATAGCCCGAGACGCGCAGCATCACCAGACGCGGGTTCGCTTCCCGCACCTGGTTCCAGCCCAGGCCCCACTCCTCCATCGTTCCGGGGCGAAAGTTCTCGATCAGCACATCCGAACGCGCAACCAGTTTCAGGAAGAGCTGCACGCCCTCGGGCTGGCGCAGGTCGATGGTCACCGACTTGCGGTTGCGGGCCTCGCTTAACCAGGCCAGACTGGCGTCGTGACGCTTGGTGGGGGTGCCGAAGCGGCGCATGGGATCGCCGGCAATCGGGTGCTCAACCTTGAGGACTTCAGCGCCAAACTCGCTCAGGATCGAAGCGGCATACGGGCCGGCGAGAAAGTTGCCCACGTCAATCACCCGCACCCCGCTCAGCGGCAGGCGCTCACGCTCATACTCGCGTGGTCGGGGATCGGGCTGCAGGGCGGGTATGGCGTCCCCGTTTGGGAGCTGCTCCCGCTCCGGATCGGACGCCTGCGCCTCAACCGGCGCAGCGTCGCCAGCGAGGTCCTGAGGAGCCGCATGTTCTGCGGCGCTCGCACGAGATCGTCTTGTCACAGTCTGGCCTCCGGTGCACAGAATTGCCCCTATCCGAATACGCTGATCAGGCCGGTCTGGCGCGTCGGGATCAGTGTTACGGAATCGGAGCGCTGAGCTTTCACGACACTTCTGGGAACAGACAGATTGTATAATACTGACAGAGTTTTTGTAAAGTTTGTTATACTAAGCGCAAAAAATGGCGGCCTCGCCGTGGTCCATCACGCCCATTTCCGTGCACGCACAGCCGCAGAGGAGGGTAGCCAGGACGGTCCAGCCCTCTTGTTCGAGCTTTGATGTGAACATGGGAGAGACCGGGGTTCTCCACCTGCGGTGGGCCTGTCGAACCATGCCCCCGCCCAGCGGGGCGCCAGGCGCCCCCAACACTGGTTGGGGGCATGGGGAAATCGGGTTTCCCCATGCCCCGCCCCGCGGGGCGGGTTTGCCACGTTCTGATCCCCTTCCAGCCTCTCCCCGCCGGGGGAGGAGCCCGGTTCCCTCACCACCGGGAGGATCTGGGAGGGCTGCGCCCTCCCAGGAACCGTAGTCTGGGTCAACCCCACTCACACGAGGAGCCAGCGATGGATGAGCCAAGCGCCACCTATGCCGCGTGGATCGGTCGAACGGAGCAGGTCACCGACGAGTTGTGCGTGAGTCCGGCCCTGGCTGCCGCCGCAACCCTCGATGACACGGACACCCCCCTGGGGGCCGGGGCGGCGCTCCCGCTGCTCTGGCACTGGTTCTACTTCCTGCCTCGCGCCCCGCAGTCGCGTCTGGGAGAGGATGGGCACCCGCAGCGAGGTGACTTTATGCCGCCCATTCCCTATCCGCGGCGCATGTTCGCCGGGGCGCGGCTGCGCCTGCACCGCCCGCTCAGGCTTGGTCAGCCGGCACGCCGGGAGGGCGTGATCCGCAATGTGACGACCAAGAGTGGGCGCAGCGGGTCACTGGCTTTCGTGACCGTCGGCTACAACTTCTACCAGGACGAGACGCTCTGCCTCGAAGAGGAGCAGGATATCGTCTACCGCGAACCGGGACCGCCGATTCCGGCCCCGACACCTGCCGACCTGCCCGCGCCGCCCGACGGCGCCTGGACGCGCACCATCGTCCCTGACACGCGACTGTTATTCCGTTTCTCAGCGCTCACTTTCAATGCCCATCGCATTCACTACGACCGGCCCTACGCGCGCCACGAGGAGGGCTATCCGGGATTGGTAGTACACGGGCCGCTGACGGCCATCCTGCTGCTCGACCTGGTGCGCCGCAATACCGACCGCCCGATCAGCGGCTTCAGTTTTCGCGGCCAGGCGCCGTTGTTCGATCTGGCGCCGTTCCGCCTGGTTGGGGTGCCGAACGGCGACCGGGTGAGCCTGGAGGCCCAGGGACCCGATGGAAAAACGGCGATGAGCGCCGAGGCGGAATTGGGGTCGTAGAGGCAGCCCGGGGAGGCGTCGAGACGGCCCGGGGGGTGTAGAGACGGCCCGGGGAGGCGTCGAGACGACCCGGGGGGACGTCGAGACGGCCCGGGGGGGCGTCTCGACGGTGCCCGTGGGGCGGGTGGCGCCCGTCGCCCATCCTCCATGGCACAATCGTTACAGGTGTGCTACACTTCCCTGTAGTGACAGCGTGCCCGCCAGACGATCTCCGACCAGTGGGAAACCCTACCGGCTGATAGCAGTACCAAAGGAGGACCGCTATGCCCAAGAAGATCCTGCAACTCGTCGGCGACTATGTGGAAGATTACGAAGTGATGGTGCCCTTTCAGGCCCTGCAGGCCGTCGGGCACACGGTGCACGCGGTATGCCCCGATAAGAAGGCCGGCGAGACGGTGCGCACGGCGATCCACGACTTCGAGGGCGACCAGACCTACAGTGAAAAACCGGGCCACAACTTCGCGCTCAACGCCACCTTCGCGACGGTGAACCCCGAGGAGTACGACGCGCTGGTGATTTCGGGCGGGCGCGCGCCCGAGTACCTGCGCCTCAACCCGCGTGTGCTGGAGATCGTGCGCCACTTCTTCGACGCCAACAAGCCCGTGGCCGCAATCTGCCACGGCGCGCAGATCCTGACCGCGGCCGGAGTGGTCAAGGGTCGCACCGTCTCGGCTTACCCCGCCGTTGGCCCCGAAGTCGAACTGGCCGGTGGCGAGTACGCCAAGATCCCCGTTCATGCGGCCGTTACCGACGGCAACCTGGTTACCGCTCCAGCCTGGCCGGCCCACCCGGCCTGGATCGCCCAGTTCCTGACAGTGCTGGGGACAAAGATCGAGGCCTGAGCCGCGACGCGGCGTTCGGCCTTCGAGGCGCTGCTGACGCTGCAATCGAGCAGCTTATCGGCGGGGCTGTGCTCTCCCGGCCCTCCCAAACCCTCCCCGCTGGCGGGTTGTTTCCTGGGAGGGCTTTGCCCTCCCAAACCCTCCGGACGCCACCTACGACGAGAAGGATAGGGGCCGTTGCAGTGCAACGGCCCTCCTGTTATACCATTTTGGATTTTAGATTTTGGATTGTGGATTGCCACGCTGGGCAGCACAACGCCTGAAATCGCTTCAGGCAATGCGGCATCATCAACGGTAATTGGTATTATACCGTCATTCCCTGGCGCCGTAGAGCAAAGTCGTCGTTACCACGTAGATCGCAATAATGCCCAGCGAATCGCGGGCCACCAGGAAGGCTTTTCGCTCCAGACGGTAGACCAGGCCAACTACGGCAACCGCGGTCATCGCAATGGCGGCGATGGCGGCGAGGATGTGACTGGCAGAGACCTGCGCCAGCAAGGGGCCGGGGGTGTAGAACAGGTCGTCGAGGGCCAGGATCAGCCCGACATTGAAGAGATTGCTGCCAAAGATATTGCCAACGGCCATGTCCACCGCGTTCATCCGCAGCGCAGCGACGGCGACGACCACCTCGGGCATTGACGTGGTGAGCGCAACGAACATCGTGCCAAAGAACGTCTGGCCCAGGCCGGTCAGGGCCGCCAGTTCCGCGCTCAGACCGGGCAGGTAGGTGGCGGCGACGATCACCAGTACCGCGTTGAGGCTGAAACGGGCCACGGCATACCGGAAGGAGACGTGCTCGTAGTTAACCGCTTCGGCCACCTCTTCGACAAAGGTCGCGATACGGCGCCGCTCGTAGATAAAAATGGTGCGCATCGCGAAAAGATAGATGACGAAGAAACCGGCGCTGGCCACACTGACCCAGCCAACGGCCGGGATGCTCCCGGCGGCCACGATGCTGAGACACACGAGCGCCAACGCCAGAATGCCGAACGCAGCGGTCAACACCTGCCCCTGGTAGACCCGCGCGGTAATCGGCGCCGAGCCACCGAGCGCGTCGAGCAAGGCAATGATCAGAATGTTGAACATACAACTGCCCAGTACGTCGCCTACGGCGATGTTGGGAACCCGGTAGACCGCCACCGCACTCAACCCGGTGAACAGTTCTGGCAGCGATGTCACCGAGGCCAGCAGAATGACCCCGATCCAGGTCCGGCCCATGCCGGTCTTTTCGGCGATAATGTCTCCGTACTTGGAGAGTTGGACCCCACCGACGACCACGGTCGCGCTACAGAGGATGAAGAACAGCCAGGTGAGCATGGAGCGCCTTTCAGCTTCGACACGCAGGAGCCGGGACGTATTGTACGACACGCCAGGAACACGACAAGCGCCCGTGGGCAACAAGAGGAGGGGCCGATGCGACATTTCAAGCGTACAGCGGTGAGCACGCTCGTCCTGACCGGTATTGCCGCGCTCTTTCTCTTGATGGGCGCCCGGGCTTCCGGCAACCCGCGATCTACGTCGGCTGCGACAGTGCATCTGCCACTGGTGATTCGCCAGGCGGCCCGGGTCGGCTGGCTTGATTATGTGAACTACTACCGGGCTATGGCCCGGTTGCCGCCGGTCACTGAGAACACAAGCTGGAGCTACGGCAACTGGCTGCATGCCCGTTACATGGTGAAGAACGATGTCGTAGAACACACGGAGAACCCGAACAACCCGTGGTACACCCCGGAAGGTCTGGCTGCCGCTCAATCCAGCAATCTTGTTGCCCATTTCGAGGTTAACACCCCTGACGAGTGGGCGATCGACTCGTGGATGCAGGGTCCCTTTCACGCCATTGGCGTGATTGACCCGGAATTGGTGCAGGCTGGCTTTGGCAGCTATCGCGAGGCTGATGGCAACTTGCAAATGGGAGCGGGGCTGGACGTGATCCGCGGGCTGGGCAGGCTGCCTCCAACGGTGACCTTTCCCGTACAATGGCCGGCTGATGGCGCCACCGTCCCCCTGGCCGTCCATCGCGGCGAGTATCCCGATCCGCTCACCAGTTGCCCGGGCTACAGCGTCCCCAGCGGGCTGCCGATCATCCTGCAACTCGGCCCGGGGGATCGCGTGCCCAACGTGACTGCGTCGGCATTCCTGCAGGGCAGCACACCCCTTCCGCACTGCGTGTTCGACGAGACCAGTTATGTGAATCCAGATCCGGGGCAACAGGCCCTGGGGCGCAACATTCTGGACTCTCGGGATGCTATTGTCGTGATCCCGCGCAGTCCGCTTACCCCGGGGATCAGCTATACTGTCTCCGTCACTGCGAATGGGCAAACGTACACGTGGTCATTCACGGTCGCACGAAGCGCCACAACGGTCTCGGAGTAACGCCAGATTGAGGAGGAAAACGATGCGCGTCAGGATCGGCACGTCTGCAGAGTTTCCGGAGGCAAGGCTGGTGGAGGTGACCGGCAAGAACTTGAACCTCGTAGCTGCGCGGATAAATGGCAAGATCTACGCGGCCCACGGCATGTGCCCGCACATGAACCTGCCACTGAATCGCAGCCACCTGGAGGGTAGTACGCTCACATGCTCCTGGCACGGCTCACAGTTTGATCTGACGACGGGGAAGAACCTTGACTGGGTACGCGGGCTTGGAGGGATGCGCCTCCCCGGCTGGTCGCGGGCGCTGATCGCCCTGGGTAAGGAGCCAACACCTCTGACTACCTACCCCGTAACCGAGGAGAATGGCGAGGTGTTCGTGGATCTGTAGGAACTGAGGTGAAAATAGCTCGCGCGCGAGAGGGTTTGGGCGTAGGGGCGCGGCGCCGCCGCGCCCCTACGCCCTCCCAGGAAACAACCCGCCAGCGCGGAGGGTTTGGGAGGGCGCAGCCCTCCCAGGAATAATTATTTTCATTCCGGTGTTGTGCGGCGCAGCCGCACAGATGACCGTCGTAACGTCCTGCCACTCCCGCGCATCAAACGAGGTGAGATTCTACTGGCACACAGGCGCCGAAGGGGGAGCAGCCCGGGAGAGCGCGTTGGGGGATAGTCGCGCGTCTCACTCTACCCCGCCGGAAGCGCAGAGGGACCCGGGTGTCCCGTGCCCCGGACCATCGGGGCCTCCGATACCCCGGAGCCCGCTGGAGGACGTATGAAGATCGCCCTGGTGAGTAACAACGGAACCCAGATTAGCCGTCACTTCGGGCGCGCGCGGAGCTATGTGGTGGTAACCATCGAGGAGGGGCGCGAGGTGACCCGGGAGGTGCGAGCCAAACCTGCGCACCACGGCCACAGCCAGCATATCCACGGCCCCGATGAAGCCAGCGCGCACGAGCATCACCATGACCATGACGCCATGCTGGCGCCGATAGCCGATTGCGGGGTGGTGATCGCCAACGGTATCGGCGCGCCTATGAGCCAGCGTGTGCGTCGGGCCGGGCTGCAACTCATCTGTACGCCCATGGTTAGTGTTGATGAGGCTGTTGCCGCCTATCTGGCGGGGACGCTGGAGGATCACCCCGACTTAATCCACTGAGGTATGGTGCAGAAGGACGATGCGGGTGTGAACGGGCCAGCCCGTTCACACCCGCATCCATCAGGCCAACTCTGCCGATGCGCCAGCCGGAGCAGGAGCGCCGGCTGGCGGCGCTCCCGGTCGCAGGATGGCCGCACACCCCTCCTCACCCGGCACCTCACCTGCCGGCGCCGCGTAGACCGTCCCACTGCACTGCATAGTCAGCACCGCGGCCAGGTTAAGCAGGTCATCAGCGCCGGGCTGTTGCGCCTCGTGGAGCAGCAGTTCGCCGGTTACCGGATCGTATCGGCCCCACTGCTCGCGATCGAGGGCAACGAAGAGCGTATCAACCTGACCGGCGGCGGCAGCGGGGAGGATAAGGCTTAGCTTCGCGGCAACGCGGTGGTTGTTACGCGCCGCGAGGGCCTCGTAGCGTTCGCGCGCGGCACGGCGCGCTTCCGTCGTGTCCGGGCGCACAATCTCCCACGCGCGCGCCCCGAGTTCGACGGGAGATAGCCGCGCCGGGCTGCCGACGATCGCAGCGTCGGCGATTGCAGGATAGCGACTGACGGCACGGTAAATGGCCAGGACGTAGCCTGTGCCGCAGAGCACCAGCGGGTCGCGCGCCTCGGGCAGGGCACGCAGGAGCGCCCGGTCTATCTGCTGGCAATAGCGCTGGATCTGCGACTTCAGCTCGTCCGCGGCGCCGCCTTGCCCGTGGAACACCGGGCCGCGTTCGCCGCCCTTGCCGGGCACGCCGGGGTGCAACTGGTACTGGCGCTCGAACTCGTCGTACTGGAGCACCTCATCAAGCCCGGAGGGAGCGCCGGGCAAATCGAGAGGCTCCAGCGTGGCGCCCTTGCCGGCGAAAAGCTGCACGCCTGCTTTGCCCAGGCTGAGCACATAGTACGTGCCGCGCTCCATGACCAGCGGCACCAGCGGTTTGAGATGGGGCCACTGACCAAACACCACCAGCTCCGCAACCGGGCCGGCAAGGCGATAGCTGACCGATCGATCGGGCCAGGCAAACAGCGCGCACGCCGCGTGATCGTTGATCCGGTGGGCCAGATCCTCCACCAGGTCCCGGGCCGCGCGGAGCTGGCCGGCCACCGTCGCCGGAGCGACACCCTGGGCATCGAGTTGCTGCTCAAAGCCACGCAGGATCTGCCGGAGACGATTGGCCGCGGCCCGCCCGCCGGCCTCACCCACTGGCAGGTAGATCGACAGGCAACCTTCAGACGCCGGCTCGGCGAGACGCAGGAACATATCGCGCGTCAGATACTCCAGCATCAGGCCCTCCTTTCGTTCCACGCCGCCTTGCAGCCGCAGCGCTGAACAGCCAGGCGCGACCCGGAAGGGGTCAGTGCTCGCCGTGCGGCCCCCGGGAGACAGAGAGGTGTGTGAACAATCCACCTCCGCAAGGCGGCCAGAGAGCCGTCATCTTGACGGTGTCATACTAGTATAGCAGAAAAGAAGTCTGAATAGCGTAATGTTCTCGTCACGCTCCGTAAGGAGATCAAGACCGGGAGCGTCCCGCGGTGTCGGCGCAGCTAGCGCGCGGCGCCCGTCGTTCCCCGGGCGCCTCGTTCGCTCTGCTGGCCCCGGGGAGTAGCCTGGACTGGCCTTACGCGTTCTCGTTTCCCTGGTCCTCCTGCACAGCTCGCAGATCGGGAAGACCGGCATGCCCGCCAACCCGGCGGGCCGTAGTGGGGGATAACCTCGTTTCCTCCGTTCTCTGTGGTAAACCACGTGCGCCCGGTCTGCGAACACTGATAAACGCAGGGGAACCGGGGCGCCCCACGCCCCTGTCTGTTGGGCTGCCAGGCACTCCCAACAGCGGTTGGGGTATGGGGAAACCGGGTTTCCCCATACCCTTCCCTGTGAGGAGGTCTTGCCACCCCGGCGAGCAGGGAGGTCAGGACAACCCGGTTTCGCCTATTTCCGCCTCGGATGCAGGCACAGATCATTATCCCACCCGCAGAGGCGCCCATCAACTGACTGGTTGGGGGCTACTCAAGCGCAAAGAACCGCACGTTCTTATCGCTAAGGGCGAAACCAGGCTGGAAGACCAGGGTCAACCCGGTCTCATCCGCTGGTACCTGCACCACCAACCATCCCTCTACCTGACCACCGGGGAACAGGTAAGCGTCCAATCGGGGCTCAGGGGCAACTACCAGCGGTCGTTCGTACACAACGTTGGCAGCCCCGGTGGCTCTGAAATCACTCTGGCTGATCTGTGCCATTACGTCGGGGTCATCGCGGCCCAGATAGCGAGCGCGCACACGGGCGAGCAGGTATTCCTCCCCTTCCGGCGCCGGTTCATTGAACATGTTGGCCTCAGCAACCCGCCTGGCAGCCTCGATGCCACGCAGCGCCTCAAGCACGGTGATCTCCCAATTCTCGCTGATCGTCGTGACACCCAGAGGCGCAGGATTGGCACGACTGGCACCCGTGTCGGTTGGTGTCAGCGTCGCCAGGACCGAATCGGGACGGACAACAGCGCCTTCATCAATAGCGACGAACCGTCGCCCGTTACGATCGAAGGAGAGAAACTCGGCCACATAGAACATCAGATTGCCCTCGTCGACGGGTACGAGGAAGGCGATCTGGCCCTCGACGGAGCCCCCCGGAAACAGCTCTCCCTCTAACTGCCGCGGAGGTACCACACTGGCCCGGTCGTAGAGGAGGCTGCGCTGGCCAGTGACGCGCACGTCTACACCCAACAGTGCGCTCCTGGCCGTCTGTTCAGTCGAGATATTAGTCAGCTTCAGTGTTGCCAGGAGGTACTGCCAGCCCGGAGGAGCAGGGTCGTTGAACTGGTTGGCGTTAGCAATAGCCCGGGCTGCCTCGTCACCCCGAACGACAGCGCTGATCATCACGGCCCAGTTCGTAAAACGCAGCTCGGTACCCAGGGGTAAAGGAGCGCTCCGGCTGGCGCCCGGCTCGACTGCCTCAGGCGTCGCTGTTGGCTTAGATATCGCTGTGGCTGTGGAAAAGGGCGAGACTGCTGGCGCTTCTGCCCCTTGCGCCGCAGGCGCGGTCGTTTGGTTCGACGCAGGCGATGATGGGGCGCCGCAGGAGATCAGGAGGACAAGCAGAGCGGCGAGGAACCAGGGACGAGTGTAGAGGTGCATAGCCAGAGACCTTTCTGTGTCGAATGGTTTTGCCGATGGTCCTGACCGTAGTATATAAACATCTTCGTGCGCAAATGCGCTCACGTGGTGTTTACAACACTACAGCTATGCGGCTGCGCCACACATCACAGGAATGCACCGAGATTCCCATGGGAAGGCCACATCCCTCCGCACCCTCCCCTGGGCAGGGATGGACAGAACGTATGAGCGCCGACGGGCGTTATGGCGTTGGAATGCGCTGGTTGGTCCTCACCCCCTCCTGGAGGACCCCGGAGCAGAGCCCGCACCTTATGCTGGCATGAGAAGCCTCGCATAGTTCCGCCACACACCTGCCACGATGAGCCGCCAGCTACGGCGACTGGCAACCTGCCGCGCCAGCGACGCCGCTGATCGGCCGGCGCCGCGAGGCAGCCGACCTGACCGCGCTGGCGGTCGAGGCGAAGCGTACTTCACGTTATGGCTTCTGCTCCTGCAATCGCTGCTTGACCGCTGCATCGAGGTCTGCAATTGTCAGTCCGTACACGCTCGATAGGGCCTCCGGGGTTACTTCCTGGCTGAGTTTGCCAAACGGCGCGCCAAAACCAACCGAAAACAGCGGCACCCGGTCGAGCACTCTTTCCAGCGGTACGTTGCTGAAATAGCGGTAGAGTTCCCTGAACGAGGCTTCGCCTCTGGTCTCGATCAGGTAGCGCACAACCTCGCCAGAAAACAGATATTCGTATCCGACTCGCTGACCAAGCAGATCGAAAGCGCCAAGGGTCTCGGCGCCGGTGAGGCGCTCCAGGCTCAGGGAGTCCAGTCTGCCATCTTCGACCAGGCGGCGCCGCAGCTCGGGCGGGAGTTGCCCGGCGTAGTGCATCGCGGCGCCTTCAACGAGCCAGACCGGCGTGAATGGCCGGGTCTCGCGCGCCAGCGCCAGGTGTACCAGTTCATGCCGGATGGTCGCCAGTCGTCCGAAGGGTCCACCGTCATCAGGTTGATCCTTGAACGCCGCGCCGTTGATGTAGAAAACCCGTCCCAGCGGCTGTATCTGTTCGCCGGCCAGTTCGTAGAGCGACAGCGCGGCGCCGAGGGTGCGCGATCCCATCCCGGTCTGCGCGGTGAAATCCTCCTGGGTAGTTGTGTAGAATGCAACAAGCCGCTCCTCCGGCTCAAGCCCGGCAGCCTGGATGTCACTATATGCCTGTTCGCATTCCTGCACCACTTGCGCCAGAACATCGCCAGCGTCCGGTCGGGCGAGGATCAAGAAGTGCGGCGTCTCCTGAACGATGATATCACCGCTCCACCAGAACGGCGGGTTTTTTTCCAGATCGTATTCGCTGATGACCCAGCCGCTATTCTGGCGCTCAAACGTGACGGCTATGGTGTGCTGGAAGGGATTGTCTTCCGGTACGCCGCGTAATTGATATCGGATGAGGACATCAATATCGCGAAGGAGACCCTTGTTCACGTCAGACTGCCCAACCCTTTCTGCTGGCGACACACGTACCTGATAATCGCTCAACGGCAGGTTGCGACTGCGCGCGAAGATCGTCTGCTGTTCCTGGCGCAGACCTTCAGCGAACGTGGCCAGATACGTGGGCAGATCGCCGGTCATAACTGCCTTCGCCTGTCGTTCCAGCAGACGCTCCAGTTCGCGTAGCGCAACCTCTTCCACGGTTGGCGTCGCCGTTGGTGGCGGCGTCCCGCCGGTGGCCGAGGTGACCGCAGCGCCTGCCAGGCCAGACGCATCGAAGCGCAGCGTGGCAGCGGCATAGTCGGGGAAGATGAAGCGGACCTCTTCCAGGCGTTCCGGTCGTGGAAACGTGATCTGCCCGGTGTGCGCCTGCCCTGGCAACCATCCTTTCGGCGGCGCAATGGTCTCCGCCAGATTGTCGCTCACGCTGACCGGCTCATACGCCGCAAACTCGGCATCGAGCAGGCGCGCATCGCTGCCCTTTACCCCTCTGCTGAGATCATACCCCTGGCGAAGGGTGTTCACGAAAGCAACCTGGAGGGTCAACTCCTCCTGCGTTAGCGTGACGGAGTCAAGGCGCAGACGGACCGGTACGAGTGCGTTGCGTCCACTGTAGAGTTCAACCGACAGCGAGTACGTTCCTTCGGGGATCGGCTGTGCTGCTGATGACACTGGCTGATTGAGGTCGAACGTGATCGCATCGTAGGTGGGGAAGCGTAGTTCGTAAGGCGCGGGGCCGGTCGGTATCGGAAATGCGACATTGCCGACATTCGCCTGACCGGGCATGAAATTATCCGGGGGATCGATATTCTCCAGATTGTCGCTGAATTCGACAGGCTTGTACGTAGTGTCGGCGGCGTCAACCAGGAGAAGATCGCTGGCTCCGGGACCACCAGAAATGTAAAAGCTTTCATCGCTGACGTTGTGGAAGCCCACACGCAGGATCAGACGATCATCGGTCAGGGTTGCGCGGTAGAGCACGAGATTGACGTTCTTGAGCGTGCTGTGCGCGCTGGTGGCACGCCGGTTGATGAGGTATGTTCCCTTCGCTGCGGCTGGCGCAGCCGCTGGCTGTGCCCGGGTGGGTATGAGGGTCGGGGATGTGGCGGAAAGGGGCGTTGCGGTTGATGTCCGCATCGATCCGGCGCGTGGCGTGGCTAGTTGAGCATCGGGAGAGGAGGAACCGGTACAGGCGGTCATCATAAACAGCAGGATGACCGTGATCGCGGTGGCTCGTTTGAGGCTCACGTGCACAATCCTTCTAGAGCGTGCGCCATGTACCTGTAGATTAGGTTGGGATCGGCAGGAGAAAGGTGAAGCGGCGACCAGGGGTGTTCTGGAGTCGAACGCGGGGCGAGTCGTTTACACGAGGGACAGGCCGTTGATGCGATGGTTCGTCGCTCGCGTACCGTATATTCCGATCAGGAACACACAGATTACAAGCGACGCTGATGAGGACGCCTTGCTGAAACGCGCTCAGATTATATCACACCTGAACGGGCGTGATCAGGACCTGAATAGCGCGACTCCGTGCAGGCGCCGGGCATCCCACCGCTACGGGACAACGCCGCGACACCGCTGCCAGGATGAAACGCCGGGCAGTGCTTCAACCTGCCGACCGCCAGGCATCCTATCAAATCACGCCAGTGCAGAGCCCGGCAACATCTCCGCTAATGGTACGGATCGGTTGCGCTCAACTGTAGCGTGGCCTTGTCCGGTGCTACGCGGTTGACCTGCACAGCGATACGGTGAGCGCCAGCATTATACCTTTGAGGCGCTGCGGGCGAATCGTGATCATCTGACATCATCCCTTTGTCTTCCTCGCCGCTACGCCGGGATCGGCGTGCGCATGTACCCCGTTATCCGCTCGGTCACGCCACACCCGTAGCACGCTGCCGCCATCGCTTGCCATCAACGCCTTTGACTAGCCGCCAGAGAGGGAGGGCGATCTCGGTGGACTCGATGAGCGTGGCCCCCACTGGTTGAACCGGCATCAGCCAGATAAGCGTCACGGTCGCCAGGAACAGCGCGATGAGCATGGCGCTCCCGACCGTACGCAGCGCCTTCATTGGCCGGCCTGCTCCATCGTGATGACGACCTTGCCGCGGGCGTGGCCGCTCGCGAGATAGCGCATCGCCTCGGGGAGCTCGCCAAGCGGGTAGCAGCGGTCGATGACGGGCACGACCGCGCCACTGTCGAGCAGATGGCCCACGAGCATCAGGTCTTGCCGGCTGGGGCGGGCAACCAGGCCTCGTACCCTAACACCGCGGGCGATCGACACCGCCGGCCCGAGCAGCGTCGCCTGCATAATCGTCCCCACGTCGCCCCCGGCCACGACGAGGCGGCCCCGAGGGCTGAGGGCGCGCCGGTACTCCGCGAGCGAGCGCCGGCCATTCACCACCAGGATCAGGCCGTAGCGCCGGCTATCCCGCGTGAAGTCCTCCCGGGTATAGTCGATAACGTGCTCTGCCCCGAGTGCGCGTGCCTGCTCCACGTGGCGGGCGCTACACACTGCCGTCACGTGGGCGCCCATGCTTTTCGCTAGCTGCACGGCGAAGGTGCCGACGCCCCCTGAGGCGCCATGGATGAGCACGCGCTCCCCCGCCTCCACCGGTCCGGCAGCCCGCAACCCCTGCAGCGCAGTGACCGCCGCCATCGGGACGGCTGCCGCCTGGGGGAAGCTGAGGCTGGCCGGCTTTGGCGCGAGCGCCTCCGCGCGGGCGCAGACGTACTCGGCGAACCCGCCGAAGCCGCAGGCGGCGAGGTCGCCGTACACCGCGTCCCCCGGCTGAAACTCTGTCACGCCGCCGCCGACGGCGACCACGCGCCCGGCGACGTCGGCGCCGAGGGTCGGGCGCTTCGGCCGGCGCAGCCCCGATGAGAGGCGTGCGACCCACGGCTCACCGCGTAGCAGGTAGAGGTCGGCCTGATTGAGTGACGCGGCATGGACCTGCACCAGTACCTCGCCGGCCTCAGGTACGGACCTGGTGATAGTGGTCAACTGGAGCACGTCGGGTGTGCCATACGCTCGATAGGTCATCGCTTGCACTGGTAATCACTCCTCTATTTCGTTCGGCTTGCGGTTCGTCGGGGCACACAGGCTCAGTAGTATCCATAGCCGACCCAAGGTTCAGCCGACAAGCTTGACGAGATGGCCCGCGGGTGATGGATTGCCTCACGCAACGCCCATGCCGTTCAGATGATGAAGAGCAGCGCGGCGGCCTCGACCGAGGCGAAGAACAGGTAGTGCGGGGTCAGCAAGCCGCCGCGGATCATGAAGGCGGTCGTGACAATGGCAGCGATGCTATTCGCCGGCTGGTTGGCCGGCAAGGGCAGCGCGTGGGAGAGCACGACCATCGCGATCGGGATCTCATTCACGACCGCCTCGTTGACGGTGCGGAGACCGCCGAAGTTCTCGGTCAGACCGGCGGTTCGGATCGGAGCCATGCGCCTACCGTCCCACCTCGATCTGCGACCGGCCGGGTTCGACGCGGTCTGGCATCGACGGCGAGGCGGCACGGGGCCAGGTCCAGGCGGCGCGCAGGATGAAGGCCAGGAGCAGCACCTCGAGTCCGATGGAGAGGCCGTAGAAGTAGGAGTAGGTCCAGGACTCGCCGACCGCGTTGTACATCGAGAAGGGGATGTAGAGCACTGCGACGACGAGGTTGACGGTGCGGTTGACACCGGCGGGCAGTGTCGTGGAGAGCAGGATCATGAGGATCGGGATGGCTAAAGCCGTGAGCGCAATGGCGACAAAGGTTGGGCCGATGTTGAACTCGTGGACGACACCGGCCAGGATGTCGTCGACAACGCCGGGCTTGTACAGGGCGAGGTAGTCGACGTAGAGGTAGAGGAATATGAAGCTGGTCCACGCTGCTGCGAGCTTCGCCTGGACTGGAACCTGCCGGTCCTCTAGCGCGGTGCGTTCTGCTGTCCGGGTTCTCATGGTAGTCCTTGTCTTGAATACTGGAGGAAGGTGTTGTGAATGGCCCCGTCCAGAGCGACGTCAGCCCTGCCCACGGATGAGCCGTAGGCCGATGGCAACGAGCCAGACGAGCCACAAAAAATAGCCCAGAACCCCGACGAATATCAGTGGCGACCCATCCGCGATGGCGAGGTTTCCGGACCCGGCCACGATGGACATGCTGCCACCCGCCACGCCGAGCAGCCGCTGCCACGGCCGTGTTAAACCACTGGCGTGGGTGGCCAACGCCGCGCCGATGAAGGTCGCCCCGAGCGCGGGCAGCGCGAGCGCGAAGGCCGCGGCATGGAGCTGCCACATCAACGCGAAGGCAGGGTTCGGCTCGGCCAGGTTGCTTGCGGCGAGCACAACCGCGATCTGCGTGGCAATGAAGAGGGCGAATAACGTCGAGCAAGCCGCTCCGGCTGCCACCGCGAGCCGCGACCAGTCCGCCCCTGCGCCGCCCCGGCGCTGAGCGAGCCCGTGCAGCGCCGTGACGAACAACAGGAGCAGCACCATGTTCACAGTCTCCAGACCCGAAATGATGGCAAAGGCGCCCCGGTTCTCGGCGTGGTAGGTAAGCGCCACATCAAGCGGATCGCTGTAGGCAGGCGCTCCAGTGCCCCCAAACACCGCGTTCTGAACGAACGCCGACACGGCTAAGGCGACCGCGGCGACGCCGACGATTCGCGTCGTGGAGACCCGGCTCCCCGTGGTCGCTACTGGTATAGCTGCCTCGCTCATTCGAGTTCCTCTGATCGCTGGCCTGGTGTCTGTGCTCACCTGCGCCACTTTCCGTACATTGTTCATCATGGATCTCCTTTATCACCTACGCGCCGGGTCGGTCACCTGCATTTGCCGCTAACCCGTCCAGTCCTCTCGGCTCGCTTGAGCTCAGTGCGAGCAGCGTCAGGCCGAGATCGCGCACTTTGCGCAGCAGCCCGTGCAAGGCGGCATGATCGGCCACCGGGCCGGTGATGAGCGTTGCGCCAGCGGCGTCCCGGGTGATCGTCATCCCGTCGAACCAGGCGCACCAGTCCGCGCTGAGCTGGCCCTGCACCTTCATCTGGTAGACAGCCGGCTCGCCATGGGTTGCCCTGGGAGATTGGTGCTGCTCCATGCTCGCACTCCTGCGCGACAGGTTCCCGCATGGTGCGGGGCCGGCGTCCGATGGCGCTCAACGCTCCATCACAGCCCACGCGCTCGAACAGCACCACGATAGCACCCGGCGGCACGCATGGCGTACCACTGCGGTGGTATTTGCGGGGGTAGGTATGCCCAACGCGCTACGGCTGAGCAACATGGGCAACGGCGTACGGCACCGTGGCGATAGCTCACGGCGCTCCGGCTCGTTCACGCGTGTCGAGCGGGGTAGAGCTGGCGGCCAGGGGCGTTACGGCCGCTCCAGGAATCCGAGCTCCCGGCCTCTGGCAACGGCCTGAGTACGGCTCGTAACCCCAAGTTTGCTGTAGATATTGCGCGTATGCACCTTGACCGTCTGGGGCGAGAGGTGCAGCCGTGCGGCAAGCTCCTGGTTGCCGAGCCCCTCGGCGATCAGGCGCAGCACCTCGCGCTCACGTGTGGTGAGCGGCTCTGGTAACGCGTTTGAGCGTTCGAGCGCAGAGCGCAAAGCAGCCCCGGCCTCCTCAACCTGTGCCCTGGCCGTATGCTGTAACGCTGCTACCAGCACGGCACGATAGGAGGCGAGCGGATCGCGTTGCGCGTTGCGCGTTGCGCGTTGTGCTTCGCTGAGCAGCCGTGCCAGTGGTGCGCCCTCGTCTGTAAACAGCCTGACGTAGCCCTCCGGCTCGGCCAGTTCCAGCGCACGCTGCAGCGGGATGTGTGCCTGCCGACTGTCGCCCAGGGCCTCGTGGGCGAGGCTCTGGAGCAGCAGGATCTCGATCTGGCTGCCGATCCTGCCGCCGGCCTCCGCTGCCGCAAGCAGTCGCGTGAGGAGATCGAGCACGTCGTGCTGATCGCTGGCAACGTGCTCGCGGCGATAGCGAGCGATCAGGACCCGCGCGAGGGTCAGATGCTCGAACTCACGCCGGTAGCTCAGGGCATCCGTGGCAGTGACGCCGCACGCCGCGACCCATGCCGTTGCGGCGAGGAGATTGCCCTGCCGCAGGTACACTCGCGCCTTGAGCGCCGCGATGGGGCGCAGGTCAGGGACGGGGTTGGGGAGATAGCGCCGCTCGGCCGCATCCAGCAGATCAAGGGCGGCCTCCCAGTTGCCGGACGACTCTTCGATCCGGGCCCGGGCCAGACGCCAGCGAAAGGGCCAGTCGATCAGGGCGGCCTGCTCGCCCTGCTCCTTGCTGGTGCGCAGGTGCAGCGTGGCGGCCTGGGAATCGCCCTGCTCGTGGGCGATCACGGCCAGACCCAGGTGCAGGTGTGGGGCGGCCATCCTGAGGGCTTCGTGATCGGCCGGTACCAGGGTGAGGAACTGCCGGTAGAGGCGGGCGGCCTCGCGCAGATGGCCCTGGGCAAGCCGGATCTCCGCCAGGTAGAAGCCGCTTGCCAGGGCGAACGCAAGGTTGCCGGCCGTGCGCGTGTGCTCGACCCATGCGGCGAAGGCGCTATAGGCCGCCTCAAGGGCGCCGGTAGCCCACTGGCTCACCCCCGCCAGCACGGTCGCCTGGGCGTGCAGCAGCGGTTCCGTCTCAGCGCTCAGGTCCCGCGCGGTGGCGGCATACTGCTGGGCCGCGACGAAATCGCCGCGGCTCTGGGCCAGGTAGGCGCGGGCGGCGGCGATCCGCGCCGGCAAGCTGGGCAGCAGCTCGCTGGCGACTACCACCATCGACGCCATTTCGTCGTGCGACGCAGACTCCATGTTGTGCGCAGCGGACAACCAGCGCTCGGCGTGGCGCAGCCAGGCCTCGCCAGCCTCGGTCTGGCCAGTATCCATCAGCGCCCAGGCGTACTGGGTGCACAGCACCGGCCTGACGCGCAGCACCTCCTCCGAGAGCTGGCCCACCCAGCGGCACCATGCGGCCGTCTGAAAGCTGCTGTCCATGTGCGCCCAGGCGCGCTCGGCCAGCGCGGCCACCCGAGCGGGGGCGGCGGCCGCAGCGGCGTGGTGCAGCGCCTCAAGCATCAGCCCCCGGGCCTCATACCAGCCACTCGCCCGGAGGTGGAGCGTGGCGATCGCACCCGCGTCCATGGCCGCCTCCTGCGGGAGGCGCTGCCGCAGCAGTTCGCCAAACAGATGGTGGTAGCGATACCAGCAACGCTGGTCGTCCAGTGGAACGAGGAACAGATTGGCGCGTTCGATGGCTTCAAGGGTCGCCTGCCCGGCTCCGACAGGCATGGCAAGGACCGCGTCACACAGCGGGCCACAGAGCCGGTCAAGCACTGAGGTGCGGAGCAGGAACTGCTGGAGCAGCGCGGGCTGCTGGTGGAGCACTTCTTCGAGCAGATAGTCGAGCACAAAGCGCTGACTGCCGGAGAAGGAGTGCACGAAGCCGGCTGCGTCCTGATGGCCTCGCAGGGAAAGCGCCGCCAGGTGGAGGCCGGCGGCCCAGCCTTCGGTGCGGGCCACGAGTGCGGCGACCTCGGCCTTCGGCAGCCGCAGGTCCATAACCTCGGCGAAGAAGGCGGCCGCCTCGTCGGCGTCGAAGCAGAGGTCGGCGAGGCGAAGCTCGCTCAGATGGCCGCGGGCGCGTAGCTGCGCCAGCGGCAGCGCGGGATCCTCGCGGGTGGCGATCACCAGGTGGAGTTGAGGCGGGAGGTGGGCGACCAGGAAGCCGAGCGCGCGGTCGACCAGATCCGAGTCGATGACATGGTAGTCGTCGAGGACGAGGATGAGCCGCTCCGGCAGGGCGGCGAGCGCGTTGAGCAGATCGGTGAGGAGGGCCTCAAGTGGTGGGGGCTGTGGAGATTGGAGCGCGGTCAGCAGGTTGCGGCCCAGGGTCGGCCGAACCGTCTGGAGCGCGGCGAGGACGTAGCTCAAGAAACGGACGGGATCGCGGTCGTCAGCGTCGAGCGACAGCCAGGCGGCCGGCAGGTCGACCGCCGCGACCCACGCGCTGACCAGCGTGGTCTTGCCGTAGCCGGCGGGCGCAGCGACCAGCGTCAGTTTGCGCGCCAGCCCATCGCTGAGCCGTGCGAGCAGCCCCTGGCGGAGCACGGTGCCGGGCCGGGGCGGAGGGCAGAAGAGCTTGGCGGCGAGCAGGGACATTGCGGTACTCGTACTGCGAAGACGAGCGCGGCGAGGGCGAGCAGATCGGCGGCATCGGCTTGCCAGCGCCCTTTGGCATCGACCCGGCTGCGCAGATTGCGGATCAGGTGCGCCCAGCACACCTGGCGTCGTTCCGTCGGAATAAGGTCGCGGTGCTGGTCGGGATGTCCCGGTTGCGCACCTTTGGTCCCGGGTCTGCCCCGTGGGTTTTGGCTGGTCGCGGCGGCGCCGACGGGGGATCGGAGGAAGGGGGCCTGGACGAGTTTTGCGAGTTCTGGTTGAGGCGTGGCTCCAACGCCGCGAGTTTCATCACGAGCAGCGCGATAAACTGGCGCACCTCCGGTGGGGTCGCCTGCCACGCGTCCTCGCTCAGTTCAGCGGGGCGTTGCGGCTCGTCCATAGCGGTAGTATGCCGGATCGTGCGATTTCTCGCAACTCAAACCCGGGGCAATTGCCCCTCCCTGAACGGATACCTTTACCGCTATTGTATCGCCGACTCATACTTCCTTGCAGGGGATTACCAGGAGGCAGAGGCGCTCTTTCTGACCCTCGAGGGCGCCGAGCAGGACTTCCACTGCGCGATGGTTACGGGATGGCTTTCTCTGGCGCAGATTGCCCTACGGCGCGGCGAACTCGCTGAGGTCGTGGTGCGGCTGCAGAAAGCTAATGTGCTGGGCCGGGAGTTTAAGCATCGTCGTTACGTCGGTGAGATTCATCGCGTGTGGTCACAAGTTCACGCCTTGCGCGGCGAACTGTCAGCCGCTCGCGCCTCAATCTTCGAGGCCATCGACATCTTCGAACGCCTCGGTATGCGCCGCGAGCTCGCCGAGGCCCGCGAGGAGCTGCGCCGGCTCGATGAGATGGGCGAGGCGCCCACGGCTTGATGCCTCGCCCACCTTCTCGCCCTCAGCCACCCTCCAGCGCCCTCAACGAGACGCGCAGCAGCCCGATCAGCGTGGGCAGCACCGGCAGCAGAGGGATGGCGCCGGGGGCTAGCAGCGCGGCGAGGAGCACGAAGGCAAACAGGACGAAGGCGGTGAAGGCGAGCGTCGCTCGGAAATCACAAGGGGCTCGGTTGCTGTTCATCTCCAACCTCCTGGTGCGTCAGCCCGGGGTTGATGGTTGGAGTATCGCGGCGAGCCGCTCGGATGTGCGGGCTAAAGGGTGTGGCAAATCTCAGAGTTGGGGCGGCTCAGGAAGGGCGGGAACTGTAAGGGATTTCCGAGCGACTCATGCCCTGACTCACGGCGTATGGCTACACACAGCCGTGGACGGCTACAGACGCTCCGACTTTGGCTACATAATTGGCTACATGAAACGCCTCCCTGCCGATCTTGCCGATCGACCGAGAGGCGTTTCATAGCTTTGCAGTGCTGGTGCCGGAGACGGGACTCGAACCCGTAAGGGGTTGCCCCCAGCGGTTTTTAAGACCGCAGCGTTTGCCATTTCGCCACTCCGGCGTCTGTTCGTCACCCACGTCCGATGGTGGGCCGAAGCATGCGCCACGCGCTGGCATGTTGCCCCGGCGCTGGCCCGCGGCGCATGCTTCGGCCCCGCATCGGTCGCCTCGTCACCCGGGCGCGCTGTCGGCTCGGGGCGATGGTAGGCCGAAGCACGCGCCACGTGCTGGCGTATTGCCCCGGCGCTGGCCCGCGGCGCATGCTTCGGCCCGACCTTACCGCGCCTCCAGGTACTGGCCCGCGCACCACCCCTCGCCCAGGGGGCTGCGTACCTGCCACCAGGTGTAGCCGTCGGCCTCGATGGGGCCGTTCAGCACCTCTACCGCCGTCCCTGGCCCCAGGCCGAAGATCACCGGGTTGCCGGCGCCGGTGCCCGGGTTCGCCCGGACGCTCAGAACTTCGACCTCGCCACGGACGTAGACGGTTTGACCTGCAGTGAATTGGGGGAGCGCCACTGCGGTTGCCGGTGGCGCCCCTTCGTTGCCTGTCAGCGCGCCGCTTTCTGTCCCTGGCTCGGGGCGCGCCACCAGTGACGGCGACAGGCTCCCCGGCAAGCCCGCTGTTGCAGCGAGGATCGCCGTAGGCATGGGCGAAGCTGTCCTGCGCTGCTGCACGCTGATGGATATCACTGCCCCCACCAGGAAGATGCTCAAGACGATCAGCGCGGGCAAGAGCCAGGCCGGCGCGCCGTTCCAGAGCGCCTCGGGGCCGCGCCCGCGGCTGAATTGCCGTGCCAGGGGCAGCTCGCTGGTGGCGCGGCTGGGCCGCACGCGCCCCACGTACCGGGCCAGTTCGGCATCGGGGTAGACAGTGCGCTCGCGGCGCGGCCCACTTTCCACCGTTGCAACGCGCGTATCGCGTCGCCCGCGCCTCGCCAGCAGGCCGGCTCGCCCCATGGCTGCCTCCGGGGCCTCGAGCTGGGCGGCCCCTGTCAGCAGGGTGGCCTCTGGCTCCTCCGGTGGAATAACGGTAACCCCGTACCGGGGCAGCAGGCGCGCGGCCAGGCGCCGGTAGGCGTCAATCGTCTCGCCAGCGACGACCACGTGCTCACCGTGGGCGATGCGTCTGCGCAGGCGGTGCATGCGGCGCACGCCCTCGGCCTCCGCCGGGCTGAGCGGCGCCAGGGTGACCCGCGTCAGCGCGTCGAGGAGTTCGGGAAGCTCCTCACGGGCGGCCGGCAGATTCAGGCGCAGGCCGTGCGCCCGCAGGGCATCTTCCACACTGCCGTGCAGGCTCAACAGCGCCAGCTCCAGGTAACCGCGCCGCAGGCGCCCCAGGGCCGCGGTGTACTTCGTCCGCGCCGAGTCGATGAGCTCCAGAGGGCCGGGCGAGCGATGGTCGTCTGCTGTGCTCATTGGTGTCCGCCGTCTGCATGTGCGCCAGCTACTGTTCCGCTGCGAGCGCCGCCTCCAGCAACTCCCGGGCCAGTTGCGGATTGGCCTGCCCACGGGTAGCGCGCATCATCTGGCCGACCAGGTACTGAATGGCGCTGGTTTTGCCGCCGCGGTACTCGGCGACCACTCTGGGGTTGGCAGCGATCACCTCGCGGGCCACCGACGCCAGGGCCGCGCTGTCGCTGATCTGCGTCAGGCCCTGCTCGGCCACGAGGCGCGCCGGGTCGGCGCCGCTGTCGAAGCTGGCCTCGAACACCTGTTTGGCGACATTGCGGTTGATGGCGCCCCTCGCGACCAGATCGATCAGCGCGGCGAGATGAGCCACGGGCATGCGTTCCACCAGACGCACCGCCGGCTCGTTGCGTTCCTTCAGCAGCCGGAAGCCTTCATTCAACACCCAGTTCGCCACGTCCTTCGGCGTGCCGCCCACAGCCTGCGCCGCCGCCACCGCCGCCTCGAAGTAGTCGGCGATCGGGCGCTCCAGCGTGAGGAGATCAGCGTCCTGGGGACTCAGGGCATATCCGCTCTCGAAGCGCGCCCGACGGGCGTCGGGCAGCTCCGGCAACTCGGCCCGCCGCGCGGCGATCCACTCCGCGCTCAGCACCAGCGGCGGAATGTCGGGCTCAGGGAAGTAGCGGTAGTCGTGGGCGTACTCTTTGGAGCGCTGGCCCACAGTTTCGCCGCGAAACTCGTCCCATCCCCGCGTCTCCTGGGTCACCACGCCACCGGCTTCCAGCACCGCGATCTGCCGCTGGATCTCGAAGGCCAGGGCTCGCTCCACAAAACGGAAGGAGTTGATATTCTTGATCTCGACCTTGGCCCCGTAGGCGGCCTGCCCTGCCGGGCGCACACTCACATTGGCGTCGCAGCGCAGGGCGCCCTCCTCCAGATTACCGCTGTTCACCCCGATCCACACCAGGATCTGGCGGATCTTCTCGAAGGTCAGCCGGGCCTCCTCGGGAGTGGCGATGTCGGGGCGGGTGACAATCTCCATCAACGGCACGCCGCTGCGGTTGTAGTCAATCAGCGAAGAACCGTCATCGGCGTGGATCAGACGCCCGGTATCCTCCTCGATGTGCAGGCGCTCGATGCCGATGCGTCTGGTGGCCCCGGAAGCCAGGCGGATCTCGATCCAGCCATCGGAACACAACGGTTCGTCGTACTGGGTGATCTGGAAACCTTTGGGGAGATCGGGATACGGGTAGGATTTGCGACTGAAGATCGAACGCTGGTTGACCGTGCAATTGAGCGCCAGCCCGGAGAGAGCCGCATACTCGATGGCCCTGGCATTCACAACGGGCAGCGCCCCGGGCAACCCCAGGCTCACCACCGAGACGCGGCTGTTCGGCGGGCTGCCGGCGTAGTCGGCGCTGCATCCGTCGAACATCTTCGAGGCCGTGCGGACCTGGGCGTGGATCTCCAGGCCAATGGTGCTGATGTACTCCGGCATAAGCCCCCCGGGTCAGGTTTCTTGCGCATATTGTAGCACACGCCAGCGCCGGGTGCGGAGGCGCCTGCGCGCCTGTGAGGCGCGCGGCCCGGCGACGGTGTGGCAGGGCTGCGCCCGCCCACACCCTCCCCGTGGGCAGGGGCACGGGGAAACCCGGTTTCCCCATGGCCCAACCGCCGTTGGGAGCGGCTGGCGCCCCACCGGCAGGGGGCACGGGGAAACCCGGTTTCCCCATGGCCCAACCGCCGTTGGGAGCGGCTGGCGCCCCACCGGCAGGGGCACGGGGAAACCCGGTTTCCCCGCGCCCCCTCGAGCGCAACGTGGGCGGGCTACGCCGCCCACACCCTCCCCGTGGGCAGGGGCACGGGGAAACCCGGTTTCCCCGTGTCCCAACCGCGGTTGCGGGCGGCTGGCGCCCCACCGGCAGGGGTGCGGTTCGACAGGCTCACCGCAGGTGGGGAAACCCGGTTTCCCCATGGCCCAACCGCTGGTGGGAGCGGCTGGCGCCCCACCGGCAGGGGGCACGGGGAAACCCAGTTTCGCCATATGTTCACCTCAGAACATCTGGTATGATACCAACTACCGTTGATGATGCCGCATTGCTTAAAGCGGTTTTAGGCGTTGTGCTGCCCAGTGTGGCAATCCACAATCCAAAATCTAAAACCAAAAATGGTATGATACCAGCGGCAAGCGGCCACGTTCCATCCACCGGAGGAGGCATGCACGGGGGCGAGGTGATTGCGCGGGTTCTGGAGGCCCGGGGGACGCAGGCCGTATTTACGTTGTGCGGCGGTCACATTTCGCCGATCCTGGTCAGTTGCCGGCAGCGGGGCATCCGCGTGATTGACACCCGCCACGAGGCCACGGCGGTCTTTGCCGCCGATGCCCTGGCCCGGCTGACGGGCCGCCCGGGGGTGGCCGCCGTGACTGCCGGGCCGGGTCTCACCAACACCGTTACGGCGGTGAAGAACGCTCAGATCGCGCAGTCGCCGGTGGTGCTCCTTGGCGGCGCCACCGCCACTCTGCTCAAGGGTCGCGGTGCGCTGCAAGACATTGACCAGATGGCCCTGCTGCGCCCCCACGTCAAGTGGGCCGGCGCTGCCCGGCGTGTGGCCGACCTGGCGCCCTTGCTGGCGCGGGCCTTCGATGAGGCCCGGAGCGGCGTGCCCGGCCCGGTGTTTCTGGAGTGTCCCGTCGATCTGCTGTACCCCGAGGCCGCGGTGCGGCAGCTTTATCTGGGCGCGGCCAGGGGAACCAGCCCGGCCGCCCGCGCCACCCGCCTCTACCTGAACCTCCATCTGGCCCGTCTGTTCGCCGGTTCGCGGCGGGTGGCCGTTGCCGCGCCACGCGCCGCCACACCGCCGCTGCCCGCGCCGCGCGCGCTGGAGCGGGCAGTTGCGCTCGTTGCCGCCGCGCGCCAGCCGCTGCTCATCATCGGCGCGCAGGCGCTGCTGGAGGTCGGCGCGGTTGACGACCTGGCGCGCGCGGTAATGACCCTGGGCGCGCCGGTGTACCTCTCCGGCGGGGCGCGTGGCCTGCTCGGACGCGCCCATCCGCTGGTTATGCGCCACCAGCGCCGCGCCGCCCTGCGCGAAGCCGATCTGGTGCTCCTGGCCGGGGTGCCCTGCGATTTTCGCCTCGACTACGGGCGGCACATCCGCCGCGACGCGCGCTACATCGCCGTCAATCGCAGCCGCGCCGAACTATTTCTCAACCGCCGCCCGACCCTGGCGCTGCGGGCCGACCCCGGGTACACCCTGCGCGCGCTGGCCGAGCGGGTGCAGGGTGGGGCACGCTGGAACGCCTGGCGCGAACGGCTCCGCGCCCGCGACGCCGAGCGCGATGCTGAGATCGCCCGTATGGCAGAAGAACGGGGCGCCTACCTCAACCCGCTGCACCTCTGTCGCGAGATCGAGGCCGCCCTCCCCGATGAGGCCATCGTTATCGGCGACGGGGGCGATTTTGTTGCCACTGCGGCCTACATCATCGGTCCCCGCGGCCCCCTCCGCTGGCTGGATCCGGGACCGTTCGGCACCCTGGGGATCGGCGCTGGCTTTGCCCTGGGAGCCGCGCTGGCGCGACCCGGGGCCGAGATCTGGGCCCTTTTCGGCGACGGCGCCTTCGGCTACAGCCTGGTCGAGTTCGACACCTTCGCCCGCCACGGCATCCCGCTGATCGGCGTGGTGGGCAATGACGCCGGCTGGACTCAGATCGCCCGTGACCAGGTGGCGCTCCTGGGCGACGATGTGGGCACCACCCTCGCCCCCTCGGCCTACCACCGCGCCGTTGAAGCGCTCGGCGCCGAGGGCCTGCTGCTCGACGACCCCGAGCTGATCGCCGACACCCTGGCCGAGGCACGCGCCCGCGCCCGCGCTGGCCGCCCCGTACTGATCAACGCCCGCCTCGATCGCTCCGAGTTTCGCAAGGGGTCGCTTTCGATGTGAAGTGGGGAGGGCTTGCCGCCCCCACAGGCAGGGGTGCGGTTCGACAGGCTCACCGCAGGTGGGGAAACCCGGTTTCCCCATATGTTCACCTCAGGACCATGCACCTGACTGTCGCCATTATCGCTCGTGACGAAGAGCGGCACATCGGCGGCTGCCTGGCCAGCGTGGCCGGCCTGGCCGACGAAGTCCTCGTGCTGCTCGACGAGCGCACCGCCGACCGCACGGGCGAGATTGCCGCCGCCCACGGCGCCAGAGTGATCCGCGCCCCCTGGCGCGGCTTTCCCGCCCAGCGCAACCAGGCCCTGGCTCTCAGCCGCGGTACCTGGGTGCTGTTCCTCGATGCCGATGAGCGCGTTACCCCCGAACTGGCCGCCGAGGTGCGCGCCGTGCTCCAGACGTTGCCGTCCGCCTGCAACGGGTATCGGATCCCCCGCCGCAATCTGTTCTTCGGCCAAACCTTGCGGGGCGGCGGCTGGTATCCCGACCATCAACTACGGCTGCTCCGCCGCGACGCCGCCCACTACGACGAGCGCCGCCACGTTCACGAGTTCCCGCGCCTTGCCGGCCCCCCGGGGATGCTCCACGGCCACCTGGTGCACCTCAACATCGAGCGCCTCGATGAACTGTGGATCAAGCAGAGCCGCTACGCCCTGGCCGAGGCCCGCACCCTGGCCGAAGAGGGCCGCCGCGCGCGCTGGCGCAACTTCCTCGGCGCCCCTGCCCGCGAATTCTGGCGTCGCTACGTGCGCCTTGGCGGCTGGCGCGACGGGGCCCTGGGCCTGTTTCTCTGCCTGACCATGGCCTGGTTCGAAGTGGTGAAGTTCGCCTTCCTGCGTATGCTGGCGCCTGCACCCTCATCCAACCGGCGCCAGGGGGCGACGGGGACGCATTGACAATACCGCCCCCCCGCGAGTATCATTCCGCCTTCAGGAACCGCCTCTGCACCCCTGAGCGTTGAACATATGCGTCGAGACTATCACCGCTGGTACAGCCACGCGCTGGGCCGTGACATGGAACTGCTCATCTTCGGCCACGCGGGCGCGCCCTGTCTGGTCTTTCCCACTTCCTACGGACGCTTCTTTGAATACGAAGATCGCGGTATGGTCGCAAGTCTGGCCCACCGCCTGGAGCGGGGCTGGTTGCAGTTGATCTGCGTGGATAGCGTGTTCAGCGAAACCTGGTACAACGACACCCGCGATACCGACTCGCGGATGTGGCGCGAGGAGCAGTACGAGCACTACCTTCTCACCGAGGTGTTGCCGCTCGTCCGCATGATCAACCCCAACCGCTACTTGATGGCAACCGGTTGCTCGTTCGGAGCGACCGAGGCGGTGATCTTCACCCTGCGGCATCCCGGCATTGTGCGGCGCGTCATCGGGCTCAGCGGTCTCTACGACGTCCGACGCTTCTTCAGTCACTACACCCAGGGCCTTTACTACCACAATCCGGTAGATTTCATTCCCAACCTGACCGACCCCCAGCTCCTCGAGCGCCTCCGCGAAACCGATATCATCCTGGCTATCGGTCGGGACGACCCCAGCGCATGGTCCAACGAGTTGCTTTCGCGGCAACTCTGGGAGCGAGGCATCGGCAATGCCCTGCGTCTGTGGGACGGCTGGTGCCACGACTGGCCCTACTGGAAGCAGATGATCAATCTGTATATTGAGGGGTACGATTGAGGGGGCATGGGGAAACCCGGGTTCCCCATTCTCCAACCGCGGTTGGGAGCGGCTGGCGCCCCCCACAGGCAGGGGGTTGGGGAACCCCGGGTTCCCCATTCTCCAACCGCGGTTGGGAGCGGCTGGCGCCCCCCACAGGCAGGGGGTTGGGGAACCCCGGGTTCCCTATGTTCACGTTAGACTCCCATGCGGCTGCGCCGCACAACGCCGCGATGAATATAGGGCGTCTTCGGGAGGGCCGCCCCCTCCCTGGCCCTCCCCCGCTGGGGGAGGGAACCGGGCTTCTCCCCTCAGG
>CAKZKA010000215.1 GCA_937120965.1 uncultured Chloroflexota bacterium | reverse complement strand
CCGGTGCCGGCGGGGGTGGCGCAGCCGCTGGCGCGGGTGTGGGCGGCGTTGCTGCGGGCGCAGGCGCAGCCGCAGGTGGCGCGGGCGCCGGTGCCGGCTTTGGGGCAGGAGCGACGGGCGCGGGGCGAGTCGCCGCTGGCGTGGCCGGCGTGGGCGCCACGGCCACTACGCGCGGCGCGGCTGGTTGTAGCGCAGCCCGGAACTCGGCAATACTCCCAAAGCGATCCTCAGGGCGCATCTGGAGCGCCCGCTCGATCGCATCGGCGGTGCGTGACGAGACCCCGGTCAGGCGGGGAAAGGTGAAGGGCGGATGGTCACGCGGGTCGCGCCCGCTGAGCAGGTGGTGCAGGGTTGCTCCCAGAGCGAAAATATCCGAGCGCGGCGTCGCCAGGCCCTGGTACTGTTCGGGGGGCGCGTAGCCCGGCGTGCCGATTTGCGTCACCCGTTGCTGGGGCTGAAAGACCCGGGCAATCCCAAAGTCAATTACCTTCAACGTCCCGGCGGGCTGCTCGAGCATCACGTTCGAGGGCTTCATATCGCGGTAGACCAGGCCCTTGTCGTGCAGGTACGCCAGCACGTCACAGAGCTGTTCTGCCCATTCCAGCACCCGCGCCTCGGGTTGCGCGCCCTCGCGGCTAACCAGGTCCTCCAGATCCTGTCCGCGGATAAACTCCATCACCAGGTAGTGCCGCCCGCCATCGTTGAACGACGCGAAGATCCGGGGAATACGCGGGTGGCTGAGGCGGCCCAGCATCTCGGCCTCGGCCGTGAAGCGCTGCACCGCCTCGGCGCGCTCCTGAGGGTCGGTGAAGCGGTCGAGCATCTCTTTGACCGCGACCACCTGACCGGCCTCGTCACGACCCTCAAAAACCGCGCCCTGCCCACCTTCCTTGATCGTCCGGGTCAGGTAGAAGCGTGGGCCGTCGTTGTTCAGAATGAGATCGTACCCGCAGTGCTGGCAAAAGCGCGCCCGCGGGAGATTACTGCCGTGACAGGCAGGGCAGATGAGTGGTTGCTGCATGGCCGGTCCACCACATTAACGGAACGGCGGTGAGGCCAGCACGCCACCCTGACCGAGGTTCCAGGCCTTGTTGGGGCCGCGGTCGAGGGCAAAGGGCGTGCGCGGCCCCAGATTGCGATCGTAGATGTCGCCATAGTTTCCGACCTCGCGGATGATCGCGTAGGCGAAGTCGTTGCTCAGACCCAGGCCCTGGCCAAACTCGCCCTCCACCCCGAGCAGGCGCCTGACCCGCGGATCGTCGCTCTGGGCGCGCTGCTGCTCAACATTCTCCTGGCTGACCCGCAACTCCTCGGCGTAGATCGTCGCGAACACCACCCAGCTTACCACGTCGCGCCACTGCTCATCGTTCTCAATAAACACCGGCCCGAGCGGTTCACGCGAGATCCGCTCGCCAAGGATGACGTGATCCGCCGGTACGCTAAGGGTCTGACGCTTGGAGACCAGTTGCGAACTGTCGCTGGTCACCGCATCGCATTCACCGCGGTCATAGGCCGGGTAGAGCTGGCCCTCATCATCGAACAGTACGGCCTCAAAAGTGATCCCCCGGGCGGCAAAATCATCGGTCAGATTCTGCTCGCTGGTCGTACCCCGGGCAACGCAGATCCGCTTGCCCGCCAGGTCTGCCGATGTCGCGATGCGCGCGCTGGCGCGGACCATAAAGGTCTGCCCATCGTGGAAGGTCGTTGGCCCGAAGGCCAGCCCGGCGATGTCGCGGCCCAGCGTCCAGGTCGTATTGCGAATGAGCACGTCCACCGTTCCGTTGCGCACGGCGGCGAAGCGCTCATTGGGGCCGGAGGTCGTCAGGCCAATGAACTCCACGGCATCGGGGTCGTCGAAGATTGCCGCGGCGATAGCCCGGCAGAAATCCACATCAAAGCCGCTCCACTGATCGCGCACCCGGTCGTAGAAGCCGAAACCGGGGAGATCGGCATTGGCGCCGCAGATCAGCCGGCCGCGCTCGCGCACTCGTTGCAGTAGCCCCGGTCGCGCCGCGGGGGCGGGGGCGGCGGTAGCATCGCCGACAGCGGCCGCCGGGGTAGCGGTAGCATCGCCAGCAGCAGTGGTCGGGATGGCCGTTGGCGTGTCGGTGGCCGCGCCTGCCGGGGTCGGCAGCGGCGCAGGGGTGGCCGCTCCGCCGGGGGTGGGCGTGGCGGTGACGATGACCACCACAGGGCTGGGCTGTTCACCGGGTAGCAAGCCGGTGCACGCGCCGAGCAGGGTAGTTGCAACCAGCAGGGTCAACGCGCATCCCACCAGGCGACCCGATCTCCACAGTGGTCTCAAGGCAAATCGAGATCCCACGACTTCTCTCCCTGACAAAGCGCAGCAACGCGGCGAATCGTGACCCCACGGCGCATCGTTGGGGACCAGCCAGGCTCGAACCGGCCCGGACACATGCTCCTATCATACCAGAGGGCGCCCGGAAACGGGATCGCCTGCGCGCGGGAGGGTGTGGGCGGGCCACGCTCGCCAGGCGGTTGGGGCGCGGGGAAACCGGGTTTCCCTGTGCTTTCACCGGTCGAGACGTTGCAAAAGCCCCGGAGTCGGGATATTTTTCCTTGCTAAATGTTTGCAAAAGTAGTACAATATCTGTGTATCCCATTGGCAAGCCAACATCCTCTCCACTGCTACGGCTGGCGACGGCTTCAGGCGTAGCTCCCGGCTATCGGTATCCGTACAAGGAGGTTCCGCATGCTCTGGAAGGGTCTGGTGGTGAGTGGCGCGGTCGCCGTAGTGGCGTTCGCGATTGTTGCCGCGCTGGCGTTCA
This sequence comes from uncultured Chloroflexota bacterium, assembly GCA_937120965.1. Classification (GTDB taxonomy): domain Bacteria; phylum Chloroflexota; class Chloroflexia; order Chloroflexales; family Chloroflexaceae; genus JACAEO01. Next base: position 33,201 of record CAKZKA010000215.1, on the reverse strand, counting down.
GCTTTGCCCCGGCGGGTGGCACACTGGCGCAGCCGGCGGCGGGCAACGTGATGGTACTGCCTAACGGCGTTGCGGCGCCGCAGTTGCAGCCCGTCCAGTCTGCCTCGGCGCCCGTTCTGGTTTCCGAGGGCAACCTGGTGAGCCTGGTAGGTATGGCCCGTGACACTGCCGAGGCGACCGCTGTGAAGCTGGTAGCCGACCGGCAGACCGGCGCGAGCGCTGCCACCGAGCAGAAGGCCCTGATGGGCTGCGGCGGCAAGTAGGGACGGTTTTGCATTTCACCTCGAGGGGGTCCGGGAAGGCTATGCTTTCCCGGACCCCCTCGTATTTCCAGCGTGGTTGTCAAACCATAACCTGGAGTTACGTTGTCACGCGTTGTTGCGGCGCGTGATCCTGTTATCATAAAAGATACTAAAACATTGGATTGAACGGGTAAACAAGTACGAGGCCTCTGCAAAGAGGAAAACGGAACGTTTCCCGTTCAATACCGGGGCCGAGTGGATCAGAACGAACCCCATCAGGGGAACGGAAAGATTGCTCGGCCTCGTGGATTCTCACGAAGGCAGGCAGCCCCTACGGTCGGGGCATGCGGGTTTCCCCATGCCCCAACCGCACTTGCCACTCCGGGCCTTACACTTTATAGCCAATCGTCCGCAGCAGGCCCTTGCGCCAGGCGATGCCCGCCTCGTCTTCAACCCCCAGTGGCGAGGCGCCGTCAATGACGCCCAGAATGCCCCGACCCGCCGCCGTCTCAGCAATCACCACCTCGACCGGGTTGGCCGTGGCGCAGAAGATCCGGCACACCTCTGGCACCAGCTTGATCGCGTTCAACACGTTGATCGGATAGTAGCCCGTGCCAAGGACAATAATGAAGCTGTGACCGGCTCCAAGCGCCAGGGCGTTGGTGCGCGCCAGGTCAATCAGCCCCTCGTCGGTGCCGCTCCAGCGCACCAGTCGCGCCCCCGAGGCCTCGCAGAAGGCCAGGCCAAAGCGTATGCCGGGCACCGCGGTGACCAGCGCCTCGTGCAGGTCCTCAACCGACTTGATAAAGTGGGTTTGCCCGAGGATGATGTTCAGGTCGTCGGGCCGGGTTATGGGCACGACATGCAATTCCATGCGATGCTCCTCTGGCTCCTGATACTACCAGCCGCCCAGTTCGTGAATATCTTCGTGGGCCGTCGCTAGCCGGCGCGGCTCAGCGGCGAACTCCGCCAGCCGCGGTTGCACCAGTCGCGCATAGTCGGCGAAAGCCATGCTCATGGCCACGCTGTGGCTGCCGGCCTGGAAGAAGATCACCGGCTCTTCGGCCAGCGAGCGGTCAACCAGGAGCGGCATGTTGTACCCGGCGTTGAAGGGCGGGGTAGCGCCGACTTCACAGTCGGGAAACGCTATCGCCATCTCCGTCTCGGTCGCCAGACGCACGTCACGGGCATCGAGTAACTCCCTGACCCTGGCCAGGTCAACCCGGCGAGACGTGGGCAGCGCCAGCATGGTCAACTCCCCGTCGGCGACCACGATCACCACCTTGGCCAGGAGCTTGTTCGGGATGTGCTCCCGCTCCGCTACCGCCTGGGCCGTGTAGGCCGCCGGGTGCTCGTAGACCCGGTACTGCACCCCCTGGTCCTGCAGGTAGGCTTCAAGTCGTTCTCGGCACGTCATTGTGCTACCTCCCTCCGCGTTGCAAGGATGCTCCGAACGGACGCAATCTGTAACTCAACAACCCGACGAGCGCTGCTGTCGGGTCATCAAGCGGTTGAATCGGAGAGCTACCGGCGGGACGCTCTGAAAAGCGGCCACGAAAGCCCTTCCCTCAGCGCCAACCGGCCCTCCCGTCCAGTATAGCCTGAAAGCGAGACCTTGCGCGAAACGGCATACTCACCATACGGAAAGATCTCTTCACGCGCGGCAGGAGCTTCACGCTAGCTCCCAAACCCTCCCCGCTCGAGGATGAGGGACGTTGCCGGGAGGAACCTGCTTGCCTTCAACGGGCATCACGAGACCGTTGCGTTCACGGCATGCGAGGATATCATGGCGCCCGTGCTCGCGCGTGATGGGTTAGCGCGCCTCCCTGGAAGAGTCAGGCGCACCTTGAGCATTCATTTATTCGTTTCCCATTCGTTGGCCTATGTGAAGCCCCATACGCGGGGCGCACAACGCCAGAATGAGAATATTTGTTCTTGGGAGGGCGTAGAGGCGCGGCGCCGCCGCGCCTCTACGCCCAAACCCTCCCGCGCGCAGGCTATGTTCACATCAGTCTCCATGCGGCTGCGCTGCACAACGACGAGATGAACATGGGTTTTTCTTGGGAGGGCGCAGCCCTCCCAAACCCTCCCGTGGGCGAGGTGTTTCCCGGGAGGGCTGCGCTCTCCCAAACCCTCCCGTGGGCGAGGTGTTTCCTGCACCTACCTGCCCGTTCCCGGACGCCGCCAGGACAAGCGGCGCCTGATCCAGCCCCACATCGCCCGCACGCGCCGGTCGGCGCTCAGCAGGATCAGCCCGACGGCGAGCAGGGGCAGCGCAGGCCAGAGGCTCCGCACGTCTGTGCCGTGGCGAAAGCCGGGCAGGTTCGCCACCAGCCAGATGCAGAGCGAGCCGGCGTAGCCGGCCCAGCCGGCGCGGATGCCCACCAGGAGCGCCAGGGTCAGCAAGGCCAGGGGCAGACCGGCGGAATGTCGGGGGATCTGGCCGCCGAGGAGTGGCAGCGAGAGCAGCAGCACGCCGCTGGCTGCCAGCAGGATGGCGCTGCTCCGCCGCCAGCCTGTGGGCTGCTCGAACTCCTCTGCCGGGCGCGCCAGCCGTGGAGGGGGGGCCACCAGCGCTTCCAGGTTGTCGGGGTAGGGGAACGCCTCAGGCGCCCGTTGCACGGCCAGGCGCAACCCATCGCGCGCCGCGGCCTCGGCCAGGGCGCTCAGGGCGGGATCCGCGGCCAGGGCCGCCGGCAGCTCCTCCAGGTCAGCCGGGTCCGTCGGAAGCGCGGCATCCAGGTCGGGCGGCACGGGGGCGCGCTGAACCACCAGCGCAGCGCAGAGCAGCGCAAAGACGCGCCGCCCCCGGGCCTCATCCACCAGCAGCGCGTCACGCAGCGGAAGCGGCCCGAGGGCCCGCTGCTTCCAGGCCGTGAGCAGTGCCTCAAGCTCGGCGACCTGGCTCAGATTGAGCTGTTTGCCAAACCGCCCGGCGCGTACCTCCTGCGCCAGGTGCTGGGTGCTCCAGTCGCGGATGATCGTGTTTACCCTCTCGCGGTCGTAGGCGACAATGCTGGTGACGGGGCTGCGTAGTCGGTCGGGCAACATACCGGTATTCTACCCATCATCCTCCAGGCGGCTGCGCCGCCCAACGCCAGAATTATGTGTTCCTGGGAGGGCGTAGGCGCGGCGCCGCCGCGCCTCTACGCCCCAACTCTCCCCTCAGGGAGGGGGATGGGGAAACCCGGTTCCCCCATGTCCCAACCGCGTTGGCTCGGATGTGCTGTCCGCCCTTAAAGTCTTACACCCGGCGGGTCTGGCTGGAAAGCAACTCGACCGGGCGCACCAGGGTTACCGGGCTGAGCAACTGTACCCGACACTGCTCGCACAGTTGCTCGAGCGCCGATTGGGTTTCGGGGGTGGCCAGCACCAGCAGATGGTCGCCGGGACGGAGCACGGTGCTGCCGTTGGGGATGATCGCGACGCCGTCGCGCTGGATCTGGACCACCAGCACGCCACGGGGCAACCCGAGCTCCAGCAGGCTGCTCCCCACCAGCGACGAGTCCTCAGGAACAATCGCCTCAAACAGGCGGCTGTTGAGGCGCACATCGGGCACGTAGGTGCGGCTGTCCACGCTGCGCGGCTGGTCGGTGTTCACTCCCAGCCAGCGCGCGACCAGGTTGATCGTCATACCCTGTAATAGTACCGATACCAGCACGACGAAGAAGACCACATTGAAGATCGTCATTGCCCCGGGCACATCCCCGGTCAGGGGGAACGTCGCCAGGATGATCGGCACCGCCCCGCGCAACCCCGCCCAGGAGACCATCAACAGCTCGCGCAACGAGCGCCGGAACCAGATCAGCGACCCGATGACGCTCAGTGGCCGCGCGGCAAAGACCAGGAACAGGGCCACCAGCAGTCCCACTGGCGCCACTGCCAGCAGTTGCGAAGGGAAGACCAGCAGGCCAAGGGTCAGAAACATGGCGATCTGCATCAGCCAGGCGATGCCGTCGTGGAAGCGCAGAATGCTCCGCTTGTGTACGATATTGCGGTTCCCCACCACGATCCCGGCGATATACACCGCCAGGAAGCCATTGCCGTTCACCATGGCAGTGGCCGCGTAGGTCAGCATGGTCGCGGCGAGGGTGAGCACCACGTACAACCCCTCCTGTTGCAGGCGGATGCGGTTGACTGTGAACACGGTCAGCCAGCCGAACAGAACGCCACCCGCTGCGCCGAGGGTCATCTGGAGGATGAAACTGGGGACCAGGTTGAACAGCGTGGCTCCGGGGGTGGTGATCAGATCCACCAGCCCGATGGTTAAGAAGACGGCAATCGGGTCATTGGAGCCTGACTCGAGCTCTATCAGCGGCTCGAGGTTATGCTTCAGGTTGACGCCGCGCTCGCGGAGCACCGAGAAGACCGCCGCGGCGTCGGTAGAGGAGACAATCGCGCCCAGCAGCAGGCCGGTACGCCAGTCCAGATTGAGCACCAGCACCGCAAAGCCGCACAGCAGCACCGCGCTGAGCACCACACCGATATTGGCCAGCACCAGCCCCTGGGCCAGCACTGGCCGGATAGCCCGCCAGTCCGTGTCGAGACCGCCGGAGAACAGAATGTAGGCCAGCGCGATTATGCCAATGATCTGCGTCAGCCTGAAATCGGTGAAGGCGATCCTGCCCGGGCCATCGGAGCCGGCGAGCATACCAATGCCCAGAAACAACAGCAGGGCCGGCACGCCTAAGCGACTGGAAGTGCGTGTTGCTATGACACTGAGCAACACCAGTCCCGCCGCGATCAGCATCACAAGCTCGATTTGCATCTCACCTCCATCTTAAGCGTGCGATGGTGATCGACGTCAGGCGCTCGCGTGGCTGCGCCGCACACTAAAAATGGTACGGACGACGGGAACGAGTGTCAAGGCAGCCTCAGCATGGCTGATGCAACGATCCTGCTGGCGAAGCCGGTTTTCCCACACCGGGGGCGCGGACGTCCCGCCTGCACGCAGGTCTCCGGCCGACGTACCCGGGTTCGCCCGCGACCGGAATCGATTCCTTTGACATCAGGCGATGGCATCGGCATAATTGAGGCGGGTTACGGGTTCCTCCCGGGCAATGCGACCGGTGATGGTATTCGTGCCTGTTCACATGTGGGGTAATACCATTTTAGATTTTGGATTGTGGATTGTGGATTGCCACGCCGGGCAGCACAACGCCTGAAACCGCTTCAAGCAATGCGGCATCATCAACGGTAATTGGTATAAGGGGTCACTCCGGGCGTGCGGGCGTCCCGCCCGCAGTGGCCCGGATGCGGGCAAGATGCCCGCGCACCCGGGAGAGGCTCCGCGTTTCGCGGAACAGGAAGGATCATGGGGCGTCGTGGTCTCTGTGCTGGCGTGCTGGGGATGGCGGGGCTGACGGCCCTTGGCCTGCTGGTGGGAGGCGTGATGTTCTGGCGGAACCGTGAGGCGCCACCGGCACATACCTGGGAGTTCCACACCGTCCGATCGGCGGTGTTTTTGCCCGATGGCCGGCTCGCGGTAGCCTCTACCGAGCAAACGACCATCTACGAGTTTCCGGAACGCGCGGAGGTGCGCGTCTTGCCCGATGGTGGGTACCTGGCGGCACATCCCGACGGTGGTATGCTGGCCATCGGGAGTCACGGGAGCGTCAGGCTCTACGAAGGAGCACAGGGCGCGTTGCGGGGAACCCTGACATGCTGGCCGCCAGACCGATACATCTATGAGATGAGCCTGGCCTTCGCCCCCGATGGGCGCGCCCTGGCGGTGACGGAGCAGTTCCACCAGCATGGACCGGTGGTGCAGCTCTGGGACACGCTAACGCAGGAGCGGATTGGCGAAGTGCGCATTGACGATTCCGACGCGAACGTTGCCGGCCCACTGGCCTTTGCTCCCAATGGCCGGTGGCTGGTGGTAGCTACCGCTCCACGAGGGGTATGGCTGATTGACGTGGAGCGCCTGGCGGTCGTGCAACTACTGCAGCGCGCGCCGTCGCAGAGTCTGGCCTTCAGCCCAGACGGAACGTTGCTGAGTGTCGGAGGGCCAACGGTCCGGACTTACGCGACCGACACGTGGCAGATTATACACGAACAAACGTTCGGAGGACGGCTTGTGGAGAGCGTGACAAGTTCCTGGGGCATGGTTGTCGCTATCAGCCCGGATGGGCGCTGGCTGGCGACGCCGAACAGGTATCCGCCCTCCGATAGCTTTACGCTCCTGGAAGAGGGGCCACCGCGCCAGACGATTGCGCTGCGCCGCCTCGACAACGGGAGACGGGTGCGCGTGCTCAGCGGCAGCCCGATCCGGCTGCATCAGTTGGCGTTCAGCCCCGATGGGCGCTGGCTTATGGACGTGGGACTGAGCACGCTCCGTTTCTGGCCGGTGGAGAAATAACTACCGATTAGTATGGATAATCGGTAGTTATCAACAGGTAACACAACCCCCAGGGGAACCCGAGGCGCCTTCGCGCTATCATGCGAGTGCTGGAAGACCGCCCCGGAGATGCTGGCCTGCGCCAGACAGGGTCGCAACGATGATCCACACCGGTACCGCCGCCAACCTGCTTGCCGGCCAGGAGTTCATCGCGTTCGCGCTGCTCTTCGGCTCGTTTGCCCGCGGGCAGCCCGGCCCGTTGAGTGACGTGGACATCGGCATCTATGTGTCGCGCCCGCTCGACCTGCTGGAGATCGGGGGCTGACGGCGGAACTGGAGCGCGCGCTGGGTCGGGATGTGGACCTGCTCGTTCTCAATGACACCGCGCACCACAACCCGGCCCTGGCGTACCATGCCGTCGCCGAGGGTATGCTGTTGTTCTGCCGCGATCAGGAGGCGTGGGTGAATTTCAAAACCCGAGTCTTCCTGGCCTATCTCGACACCGCGTTCCTGCGGGCGATGGTCGCCCGCGCCTTCCAGGAGCGTCTGGAGGCCGGGCGGTTCGGGGCGGGGGAGGCTTAGGATGCAGGAGCGCTTGCTGCGCCTGGACGCGCATGTGGGAGAACTGCAGCGCTTTCGCGAGCGTTACACCAGTGACGATGTGCGCCGCGACCGGCACCTGGAGTGGGCCTTGCGGACAGCACATCCGCGCCAACGTGGCTGGCACCGCCCTGGAACGCCCCCGCGCGCGGCGCCGGGGGTGAGGATCACCCAGCGCATCCCCACCCCCTCACGCCCGTCGGCGCCCACAGGTTCTGTCCGCCCCTGAACCGCTCGCGCAGGGACGCAGGGAACCTCGATTCCCCGCGTCCCCTTGCGTGTTACGCCTCCCAGCCGCTGCCAGGCACCCAGCGCACTGCGCCGGCGCCGTCCGGATCGAGCACGAAGAGCCGCAGCCAGCCGTTCTCCACCAGGTCTCGCACAACGGCGTGCTGCTGCATCACCGCCTCGATGCGCTCGCGCGGAGCCTCGACCACCACCTGCAGGCGCAGCGGCTCGTGGTACCAGCGTCCATCCGGCCCCTGCACCGACTGCAACGCGAGGCCCGTCCGCAGGTCGCCGCCATTGCCCAGCACCACGCCCAGCGTCCCGACGCGGTTGTGAATGGTCTTGGTGCCACAGCCGAAGTAGGCGTTGTCCACCGTGGAGCCGAAGTACTGCAAGTTGATCCACGAGGCCACGACGACCGGCGCGGTGAGGATGAGGGTCAGGATGGAGTTGTCGGGGTCGGTGGTCCAGTCGTACTCATGGAGGAAGGTGCGACCCTCCAGGTTCACGCCGCGGGTACGGGCGCGCCGCGCGGCAATGAAGGCAGCGTTGCGGGCCAGCGCCCACTCCGGGCGCACTTCCGACCAGTCGCGGGCGCGGCGGCTAATCTCGCGGTTGATCAACTCCGCGTTGCCGTTGGCGATGCCGAGGGCCCGGGCACGCTCCAGGCGCGTGCCCTGCGCCGCCTTGCTCAGCCAGGCCCGCAACTGCGCGAGGTCGGCCTGGTGGCTCGCCGGGATGCGCTCGGTGTCGAGCAGACGCACCTCATCGGTGCTGGTGTCGTGGACGCCGGCCACGAAGTATGTATCGGCCGGCACGGCGAAGCCGCGCTTCGGCAACTGCGCGCGCACCGCCGGGTCGTTCAGCACCGCCGCGGCGATGCGGGCGTTGAGCGCCCCGCCGTGCCCGCCACAGGCCCCACAATCCAGGCCGGCCTGGTGCGGGTTGTTCTCGCTGCACCCTTCGTGGCCGGCCAGCAGCACGAGGCGGCCGTAGCGCTCCCGCAGACCCATGTTCTTGAGGATCAGCGCCGCCATATCACAGCGCTGCTCCACGGTGAGGCCGCTCTTTCCATCGGAGTCCAGGATAAAGGCGGCGTTCCCTTCATCCACGCGCGGCGCGGTTAGCCGGGTGAGGGCGTCGCCGACGAGTCCCAGGGCGTAGCCCAGGCCCAGGGTTTCGACAAAGGCAAAGGCCGATGATGGCGCGATGGCCAGTTTCTTCAGCGCGCTCCGGCCCTCCCAGGCCGGCGCAGGCGCCTGGGCGCGAATGTGGACGGCCGGCTTGAGCAGCACGGGACAGCGGGCGCTCGACCCGGCGGGTGTCTGCCAGTCGAGGAAGACGGCGAAGAACCCGGCGAAGCCGAGGGTTTCAATGGAGGGCGAGCAGGCTTCCAGATGGCGGCGCAGGATCTCCGAGCGCACGTCAATGCAGAAGACTGCCTGCACGGCCGGGCGCGTCGTCGGGGGCGCCGGCGGGGGCTGCAGCGCGCCCAGCAGGCCACGGGCGTAGCCGTTCTCCAGGGCATCCTGGAAGATCGCCCGCACCGACTCGTCCTCGATGGTCGGGGCGTCTGCCGGAGCAATGGCGTGATCAGCGGTGCGCGGCTCCATACGGGCCAGCGCCGCATCGGTGCAGAGACGGATCGCCAGCAGGTCGAGCAGCGGCCCGGCCTCTTTGTCACCCGCTGCCCAGACGTCGCGGCGCAGGTAGGAGGCCCAGCCGAAGATCCCGCCCAGCAGCCGGTAGAGGTACGCCTGCCGCTCCTCGGGGCTGACCTGCAAGTCGGCCAGCACGCGCTCGATGGCCGCCAGCGGCTCGGTGGGCAACTGCGCGGCCCAGGCGCGCCAGCCCCGCAGGCCGCGGATCTCGAGCGAGCGATCAACACAGGCCGCTTCGCGCCAGGAGGCGTACAGGCCCATCGGCTTCGGCGCGCGCCCCCAGGTCGGCCCGTCGGCGGGGATCTGCGCCGCGCACCAGGCCGCGGCGTAACGAATGGCCCGTTCGTTCCAGTGCGTCCCGTGCACGCGGTCGTACCGCTCGGCAAAGGTCAGCACGACCCCCGCCCGGCGCATCGGCGCCGGCGCGGTTCCGTCGAGGATCGCCGCCAGCAGCGCCGGGTCCTGATCGGCCCGCTGCGCCGCCAGTTCCAGATCGGCCCTGCTAAACGCGCCCGCGCGCCAGCGCTCGCGGTAGTAGGCGATGTCCGGCAGCACCCGCGCTCCCAACCCGTCGCGGATCTGGCGGGCCGCCTGGTCGAGGGGCTGCCCGGCAAACCCCAGGAAGGGGTTCACCGCCACATAGTTCTCCAGATCCCACAGCGGCGGAATGCGCCGGCACACGGCCAGGACATCCTCCAGTACCGATGGCGCAACGTAATCAATCTGTGCGGTATCAACCAGCTTCAGCACACGCGGCTCCTTTCGAGTCGAGTGACGAGTGACCAGTGACGAGTGACGAGCAGCACCTTGTGACACTTCTGGCCTGCCACCGTGATGGTGTCGGATCAGGGCGCAGAGGCCCCTGTGGGGGCGTCCTCACACGGGACGCCCACCCCCTCCTTGCACCAGCACGGCGCTCAGCCGCTACGCTTGCCGGGCGTCAGGCAGCGAGGAGCCGCCCCAGACCCGCTCAACCAGTCGGTCGGCGATGGCGCCCAGGTAAAACCCGTGCAGGGCGTGGACATAGAAGGCCCGTCCGGCGGCCGTGCGGCCCAGGGCCGGCAGCAGACCGTAGACGATGCCCAGGATGAGGAAGACAGCCACAGGGATGATGGCCGCAATCCAGGCCAGGGGGCCGGTAGGCGTGGGCAACTCGCCGAACACCGGGGCGAAGAACTGCGCCGCCCCTTCATACAGGCCGAAGGCGAGCACTGCCGCCACCAGCGTGCCGGCGATGGACACCAGCGTGGGCGCAAGAGAGCCGCTGGCAGGCGCTCGCGGGGCCTGGAAGCAGGCCACCCAGAACTGCCCGATGGCCATGGCCAGGATGATCGAAAGGGCCAGCTTGCCGGGCGACTGGAAGGGGTCAAAGCCGGTGATCACACTGGCCAGGGCCAGGGCAGGCGCCGCCGCCAGCGTGCCGATCACTGCCAGCAGCACGGCCTGACCGGGGGCCAGCTTCGGCGCAGGCGCCGCGCGCCGCGGCAGATCGCCGGTGCGGAGGAACGACCAGGCCTTGTAGCAGCCGTGCCCGACCAGGTGCAGGATGGCCGCAGGGAAAGCCGCCAGACCGATCTGCACCATCATAAAGCCCATCTGGCCAACGGTGGACCAGGCCAGGGTACGCTTCACATTGGTCTGGGCCCACATCGCCAGCATCCCCAGGGTCGCGGTCAGCGTCCCCACGACCACCAGGTTCAGGAGCGCCAGTGGCGACTGCACAATCAGCGGCGCGAAGTGGAGCAGCAGTACCCCGCCGCCATTGATGATCCCGGCGTGCATCAGCGCCGACACCGGCGTAGGCGCCTCCATCGTCTCGGGGAGCCAGCTATGGAAGGGGAACTGGGCCGACTTGGTCAACGCGCCGGTGACCACCAGCAGGGCGACCACATCGAGGGCCGGCGACCAGGCCACGGGGTCGCTGAGGCGCGCCAGGAACACGTTCAGGTCGAGGGTGCCCCACTGCCAGAAGATGATTGCAATCGCGGCAATGAGGGCCACATCGCCCAGCCGGCTGATGAGGAACTTCTTCCGCGCCGGGGGAATGGCCTCGTACCGGTCGCGGTAGTAGGTCAGGAGCTGATGCAGACCGATGCTGGTCAGCAGCCAGGCGCCAAAGAGCACCAGCAGGTGGGTGGCGAAGACGAAGGTATAGGCTGCCAGCACCGTGAAGGCCAGCCAGCGGAGGAAGCTCCGCTGCCGGGGTTCACCATCCAGATAGCGCAAGGCGAAACGGTAAACTACCACACCCACTACGGCCACCAGCAGTCCGATGGTCGCGCTCAGGCGGTCGAGGGTAAGCCCGGCCAGCGTCTGCGGCTGCGGATTGAGCGCCTGGGCCACCAGCATCGCGGCAGAGAGGGCGGCCAGGGCGGCGAGTAGCGGCAGGAGCGCGCGCTCCAGCCATCCAGCCTGTCGATCGTGCATGCAGGTCTCCTTCGTGAACAGTTGCGGCCCATTCGATGTATGTTAAGTATATCACGAATTATTTTTCGTATATTGTCTGAACCAGTAGTCCCCCAGACGCCGTATGGATAGGCAGCCCACCCGTACGGGTAGGCACATGATCGGCGCCCACCCGGGGCGTCCCGACGCTCTCACGTGGAGCGTTTTTGGGGGCGCAACCCCATTGCCCACAACGTTGCCGATGGCTTCCTACATCGGCGCCCATACGTTCTGTCCGCCCTTAAACCCCGGCGGGGAGGGTGTGGGAGGGCTGTGCCCTCCCACATTGTCATACGCGTAGGCGAACCCGGGGTTCCCCATACCCCATACCAACGAACCTGCGCCTGCCGCCGGGCATGTTATAATTTGACGTATCGAAGAAGCGTTCAAGACTGCGTCGGACGGGCCTTCGCCCACGCCGCACTGCCAGGAGGTCACCCCGATGGAGCGAAAGATCCGCGTGCTCGTCGCCAAGCCCGGCCTCGATGGCCACGACCGCGGGGCAAAGGTGATCGCTCGCGCTCTGCGTGACGCGGGTATGGAGGTGATCTACACCGGCTTGCAACAGACCCCCCAGATGATCGTCGAGGCGGCGTTGCAGGAAGATGTTGATGTCATCGGTCTGTCCATCCTCTCCGGCGCCCATATGACTCTGCTGCCCAGGGTGACCCGGTTACTCAAAGAGCAACAGATGGACGATGTGCTGGTGGTGGCCGGAGGGATCATCTCCGATGCGGACGCGGCGATCCTCAAGGCCGAGCACGGCATTGCCGAAGTCTTCGGACCGGGCGCTTCAACCCAGGATATTATCAAGTTCATCCAGGATCGTGTGAGCGTCTCCCGCAAATGAGACGGCGTTGCTCAGGAGTGGTGTGAACAGTCAGGATCTTGTTGCGCATCTGCGAGCGGGCGACCGGCGCTCCCTGGCCCGGGCGATCAGCGTGGTGGAGACCGGCGGCCCCCCGGCCCGCGAGCTGCTTGCCGCTGCCTATCCCTATACGGGCAATGCCCACGTGGTGGGTATCACCGGGCCGCCCGGCGCCGGCAAGAGCACGCTGGTCACCGCCCTGGCGCTGGAGTGGCGCAGCCGGGGGGCCAGTGTTGGCATTGTCGCCGTCGATCCGACATCGCCGTTCACCGGGGGGGCAGTGCTGGGTGACCGGATCCGCATGCAGGCCCTGGGTGGCGACCCCGGGGTCTTCATCCGCTCGATGGCCAGCCGCGGGCGCCTTGGCGGGCTGGCCCGCGCTACCGCCGATGCCGTGGCCATGCTTGATGCAGCCGGTTTCCAGGTGGTGCTGATCGAAACTGTCGGCGCTGGCCAGGGGGAGGTGGATATTGCACGCGCCGCCCACACGACCCTGGTGGTCGAAGTGCCTGGCATGGGCGACGATGTGCAGAGCATCAAGGCCGGCGTGCTCGAGATCGCCGATGTGTTCGTCGTCAATAAGGCCGACCGTGAGGGCGCCGATAAAACCGTGCGCCAGTTGCGGGCGATGCTGCACCTGGCCGACCGGCAACCCGGCGCCTGGGAGCCGCCGGTGCTCACCGCCGTCGCAACGATGGCTACCGGCAGCGCGGCGATTGTGGACGCGGCGACGCGCCACCTGATGTACCTGCGCGAGACGGGGCTTGCCGGCGAGCGCGCGCGCCACGCCGCCGAACGCGAACTGGCCGCCGCGGTGCAGGAGCTGGCCCTCGAACGGCTCCGCGGCCAGGCATGGGACGACCTGGTGAGCCGTATCGCCAACCGTGAGCGCGATCCTTACACCAGCGCCGAGGAGTTGTTCGGGTAGGCCTGCGCGCCCCCCCTTCCAGCCCCCTTCCAGGAACCAATCCGCCAGCAGGGAGGGTTTGGGAGGGCGTAGCCCTCCCAAGAGAAAACCGTGTGCTGGTGATTTTGGACACCGCGTTGCCAGAGAGGGTTTGGGAGGGCTGCGCCCTCCCAAGAGAAAACCTATTTTTTTATTCTCGTAATATGTGGCGCAGCACAATAGGCGGCTGAGAGGATGGGGAAACCCGTTTTCCCCGCTCAACCCGCGCCGATCCTGTTTAAGGGCGGACAGAACATCCGAGCTAACGCGGCTTGTACCGCATTGGAAGGCCCTGCGCGCGGCTCTGGTCTCCCCGCTTCGACAGGCTCAGCGCAGGCGCTCCAGCGAAGCTGGAAAGGGGGAGGGGGCGGGAGCCACCCAGCGCATCCCAACGCCATACCGCCCGTCGGCGCTCATACGTTCTGTCTGCCCCTGAACCGATCCTGCGGGTGTGACGCACATGCTTGCACGGGCCGCACCCCGCCTGGCCCACCGTGGCCGCCCCGCCCGTGGCGTACCCCGCGACGCGAACGTCGTTACGGGCGCCCGGGTGGCGCGCGACCGTTGCCGGCAGGGCCACGGTCGCGCAGGTTACCTGCAAACCATAACGTCACATCCCGATCCCGCGGCCGTACTTGCGCCAGAGGGGTGATTCGCGCTACACTCACCATAGCGCCACAGGCGGCGCTACTGTCTATTCAGATTGACTCTCTCACCTGGCCCCACTATGTCATTCCGCACCCGCCTGACACTTGCCTACACCGGCTTCTTCGCCCTGGCCCTGCTGCTGCTGGGCTGGGGCATCTACTTCTCGGTGCGTCAGGCGCTGCTGGCCGGTGTGCAGCGCGACCTGTGGGCGGCCACGCGCCAGGTGCGCGCCATTTTCAACGCCGGTGGCCTCGAGCCGGTGCGAACCCCCACCGGCGAACTCGATCCCTACCTGCGCAGCGAGTTCATCCAGATCTTCAATAATCCTAACCTCGGGGCCCAGGTATTTGACCGCACCGGCAGGTTGCTCAACAGCACGCCCAACCTCGATGGGCGCCGCTTACCCCTCGCCCCCGAAGCTCTGAGCCTCGGCGCCGAGAGCGTCGGCACCGGCATGATGACCACCCACGAGATCGATGGCATCAACCTGGTCTCCCTGGTAACCCCCCTGGTGCTCCAGAGCAACAACCGGGTGGTGGGCTACCTGCAAGTCTGGCGTCCACTCCGCGATGTGGAGACGACACTGCGCATGCTGACGGGCATCCTGCTCGGCGGCGGGGCAATTGCCCTGCTGATCACCGCAGCCGGCACAGCGCTTCTCTCCCGCCGGGCATTGTCGCCGCTCGACGAAATTACCCGCACTGCCCAGAGTATCGTTCGAGCCGAAGACCTGGCTCAGCGCGTGCCGGCGCCGCCCCAGCAGGATGAACTGCATCGCCTCGCGGTGACGATCAACGAGCTGCTGGAGCGGCTGGAGAAGCTCTTCAACGCTCAGCGACGCTTCGTGGCCGATGTGAGCCACGAGCTGCGCACACCCCTCGCCGCCATGCAGGGCAACCTCGAGGTCCTGGAACGCGGCGGGCTGAGCAATCCTGAACTTGCGCGCGAGGCTCTGGCCGATATGCGCCGCGAAACCGGACGCCTCATCCGCATGGTGAACGACCTCCTGCTGCTGGCGCAGAGCGATGCGCGGGTGCAGGTGCGCTTCGAGTCGGTTGAACTCGATACCCTGCTGCTCGAGGTCTATCGCGAACTGCGGCCCCTTGCCGGCAGCGTCACCCTGCGGATCGGCGCCGAGGATCAGGTCACCGTGCTGGGCGACCGCGACCGCCTGAAGCAGGCCCTGCTCAACCTCGGCGTGAATGGACTCCAGTACACCCCGCCAGGCGGCACGGTCACCCTCGGCCTTGAGCAGCGCGACGGCTTCGCCCTGCTGACCGTCTCCGATACCGGCGTGGGCATCGCCGAAGAGGATCTGCCCCACCTCTTCGACCGCTTCTACCGCGCCGATCGCTCGCGCTCACGCTACAGCGGCGGCGCCGGCCTGGGTCTCTCCATCGTCAAATGGGTCGCCGAGGCGCACCACGGCTATGCGACCGTCGCCAGCGTGCCCGGACGAGGGAGCACCTTCGCGATCTGGCTGCCACTCCCGCCGCGCCCCACCCCCGCCGAGCCGCTCGAACCGCCCGCCCTGGAGATCGGGGCGAACGATGTGCCAGCCCTGCCGGCATCGCGATAAAAACAGGTTGAGGTTCGAGAGGGCACACCCTCCTGAACCCTCGTGCGCACGGCCTATGTTGACGTTGGGTGTTTTGTGCAGTAAGGAGTAAACGTGGTCACGCAAGATGAATAGGAATAATCGATGCGAATCGTTCACGAGACTAACCTGATAAACGCTGGAGTATTTGAAAGCGGAGAATGGACGACCATTCGAGAAGAAATTCACAACTCCATAGCATCAGTCGTCTGGCCTAAAGGAGCTAGTAATTTCAGTATAAATCCAGTACGAAAAGGTAACGGAGTGAAACCTATAAAAGATGGATGCATGATCGTTTTGCGCGAAAGATTTAGATGGAAGACAGAAGAGTTCATTTTTCCGCGAGGTTTTAAAAAGGTAGGCAAAGTAGACGCGCTCAAACAAACACAAACAAAACCATTCGTTCTTGAGTGGGAGACGGGGAATATCTCATCGAGCCATCGATCTCTCAATAGAATCGCATTAGGTCTTCTTCATGGGATCATCGTAGGAGGAGTGCTTGTGTTGCCAACTCGCAACACTTACAAATACTTGACGGACAGAATTGGAAACTATGAGGAACTTGAACCATATTTCCAAATCTGGAAAAGCCTTCATGTTGAACAGGGTTTTATGACAGTAATTGCAATAGAACATGATCATATTGATCCAAAAGTGCCTCTTATCACAAAGGGTACAGATGGGCGTGCGCTCGTTTAAGATTCATATCGTGAAAATGCTTGCTCAAACATTTTGAGTTGCCCGATGCTGTTTCGCTGCTTATGCCCATTGCCTCTTGCAGATTCCCACTCAGCATAGATCCCCTTCTGATAATCAGTCATTCGCCGAATAGCAGGATCGACATCCCCAATTTCTACTCCTAGCCAGCGGCGATGCATTTTTTCAGCAGCATAGTACGTAGTACCTGAACCTCCAAAAGGATCAAGCACCAGATCACCCTGATTTGTAGATAGCTGAATTAACCGTTCCAACATGATAGGAGCCAACTCATTTGCAGTACGGGTTTTATATTTCCCGTGCCGTACTGGAGGTATATCATCCCAAATGTCTTCAGCATCAGTCCATAGTTGAGTGTGAGACCCCTTTTCCTCGACAGCAGGTTCCCAAATTTCGTCCGCATGTTCGAAAACATCCATCATGTTCAAGCCACGCTCATTCAGTTTCTTTCGATGCCCACCGTAGTCACGAATCTCTTTTCCACAGTGACGACATGTAGGAACAGGAACATAAACCTTATTAAATGTTGACGGGTCTCCCTTGGTGTAGTAAAGCAAGCCGTAATGTGCTGGAGACAACTTTTTCCCTCGAGGAAATGTTTTCGGCA
The DNA here is from genome assembly GCA_937120965.1 of uncultured Chloroflexota bacterium. GTDB lineage: Bacteria > Chloroflexota > Chloroflexia > Chloroflexales > Chloroflexaceae > JACAEO01. Next base: position 16,305 of record CAKZKA010000215.1, on the reverse strand, counting down.
TACGACAGGCGATCCAATGCCGAAAAGACATATTATTTGCATTCAAAAAAGCCCCGTATTCGATAAGCCATATTGGCAAGTTGAATATGAAGAGACTAGCACCCGGTTTGAGTACTCGAACACATTCAGCTAACCAACGACGTGACCAAGTTAAATATTCATCCTTTTTCAAACTATCAGAAATATTCTTTCCGTAATCCTTACCTAAATTAAAAGGGGGGTCAGCAAAAATCATGTCAATACTCGTATCAGGAATTGCCTTCAATAAGGCAAGGCAATCTCCCTGATAGAGTACTCCATACTCTGTTTCAAAGACAGGGAAGATAGCAGCCTTCTCTACATCTGCGAGTAACAACTTCGGATGCTTTGTCATGATGAGACCCCTGTTCAGTAGAACTTATGTGCCATAATATCACCTCTATTGACATTTGTCAACAGAGTCTTGATTAAGCTATCAGGCGATTATAGGCACACCGCGAGGTAAGGGTTTTGGTGAGACGCATGAGGATCGCCGGTCGATATAGCGAGAGCTGAGCAACGGGCTCGTCTTCACGCATTTTTGTAGAGGCAAACCGCTGCCGGGTCGGGTTGCTCCGCACGTCCTGCTAGACCTGTTCAACCAGGTTGCGCTTAGGGTGGCTTAGGGACTAGAATAGTCACCAATAGGAACGACGATAACGACGGTGTCGTGTGTGTGCCAGCATGGCCCATCAGCAGGAATGATAAAGCTGTCTGTGTAAGCTGTTGTGTTCGGCTCCTGACGCATCCGTTGACGCAGATCTTCAACCGTCGCGCCGATTGCAGGAAGTTTGGGGTCCATCTCTTCCTTGCAGGCTTCATTCTCTCAGTCTACCACAAACTTGCTTAGTCGCTCTAACGTTTGGCGGAGTTGATCAAGATGCACGTGGCCGACCTTCAGGCAGGGAAGCCGCAGGCCCTCGCCGCGCCAGCCGAGATGAAGTCTTTCCAGACGGCTATGCGGCTGCGCCGCACAACGCCAGAATGATAAGGGGAAACCGGGTTTCCCCATATGTTCACCGCCGCACCCATGCAAATCCTGAGCGTCAGCGACGAGGTCGTCCCCGCGATCTACAGCCTGAACATAAAGCAACGCTTTGGCGCCGTCGGCATGGTGCTCGGTTGCGGCGACCTGCCTTATTATTATGTCGAGTTCATCGTGACGATGCTGAACGTGCCGTGCTTCTACGTCCACGGCAACCACGACGCGCCGGAGTTGCAATCCAACGGCGATCTGCTTCACGAAGCGCGGGGCGCGGTTAACCTGGAGGGGCGCGGCGTGTCTCACGCAGGCCTGCTGATCGCCGGGTTGGGCGGCTCACTCCGCTACAAGCCCGAGGGCGCCAATATGTATACCGAGGCGGAAATGATGCGCCGCGTCTGGCGGTTGGCGCCCTGGATGCTTCTCAACCACCTGCGCTTCGGACGCTACCTCGACATTCTGATTACCCACGCTCCACCCTTCGGCATCCACAACGGCCCCGATTACGCCCACCACGGCTTCCGGGCCTTCCTCTGGCTTATGGATCGCTTCTCCCCCCGCTACCTGATCCACGGCCACGTCCACCTCTCCTATGGCTACCACAACGAGGTTGAGACGCTCTATGGTCGGACCAGGGTGATCAATACGGCTGGCTACCGTGTGCTGGAGATTACCCCGGGGCCGCACCCGGCCTGAAGGTGCGCCACGAAGGTTGACAACGCAATAATGAACCTTGCAAGTATCTCCGCTCTGTGCTACGCTGATGGCGAGAGACGAAGGAACCAGAGTGGCTACGCAGGTTCGTCACTGTTCGACCGACCGATCCACAGCGCAGTGCAACGTGGCCAGGAGCATTTCGATGTCCTGGATCGGTCATAGGACCCACGATGATTTTAACCGGGCGCGACGCAAGGCCTTCCTCGGGCAGGTGCTGGCCCTGCTGACCCGCGCGCCCAACGACCTGCTCTCCTTTGACGAGGTCCGCGCGCGTCTCAACGTGCGTGGCCAGCACCACCGCGGCCTCCAGACGGTGCCGCTCACGCACATTGTGGGGAGCGAGGGGCGGTACGCCGACTTCGACCGGCGGTTCGCTCCCCGCAACGAAGTAACCAGACAGCGCTGGCTGGAGATTGATCGCGCCCACCGTGAGGCCCGCGGTCTCCCGCCGGTTGAGTTATACAAACTCAGCGATATCTTCTTTGTCAAAGATGGACACCACCGCATCTCGGTGGCGCGCCTGCAGGGCCAGCAGGAGATTGAGGCCGTGGTAACCGAACTGGTTGTAGACGTGCCCCTCGCGCCCGATCTGAGTGTGCGCGACCTGCTGCTGAAAGAGGAGTACAGCGACTTTCTGGAGTGGACCGGCCTGGCCGATCTGCGTCCGGACCAGCGCATCGAGTTCAGCGAGCCGGGCGGCTATCTGGATCTTGTCGCTCACATTAACGCCCATCGCTACTTTATGGGCCAGGAGTCGGGGCGCGCAATCGACCGTGGAGAGGCGGTCGCCTCGTGGTACGACCGGGTCTATGCGCCCGTCGTGCAGGTTATTCGTGAGACCCGAACGCTCCGCTCCTTTCCCGGACGTACCGAGGCTGATCTCTACCGCTGGATCATGCAGCACCGCTGGTACCTGCGCGAGCGCAACGGCGGCGCTGACCCGGGGCCGCTCGTAGCGACGGAGGACTACGTGCGGCTCTTCGGGCAGCGCAACCTCAGCGCATTTGCCGGGCGGCTGCTGCGGTGGCGCGACGCGCCACCCTGAGGTGAACATACGGGGAAACCGGGTTTCCCCACCTGCGGTGAGCCTGTCGAACCGCACCCCTGCCTGTGGGGGGTGCCAGCCGCTTCCACCAGCGGTTGGGGCATGGGGAAACCGGGTTTCCCCATCCCCCTCCCTGAGGGGGGGTTGGACGTAGAGGCGCGGCGGCGCCGCGCCTCTACGCCCTCCCAGGAAACAACCCGCCAGCGGGGAGGGTTTGGGAGGGCATAGCCCTCCGGCGAATGGCGCCTGACAAGCAACCGGGTGGGCCTGCGCCTACGGCACGCCGGGCCCGGTCACAATGAAGGCCCCGACTCCGGTGATGTCGCTGCGCTCACCGTGGGCAACCAGGCTGTAGAAGCCAGGCGACAGGCCCCCGCTCCCGAACACGATCCGGATGCGCCCCGCTCCGTCGGCGGTGGTGGTGATGTCGAGGGGCACAACGTCGGTCTCCGTATTCAACCAGGTCACGATCTCTTCGCCGGGCGAGAAGAAATCGGCGGTAAACACGTGGGCAGTGCCGGGCGGCCCCCGGTCGGGAGAGACGGTGAGATTGAAGATGCCACCGACTCCTTCCTCCTCGTTGCGAATAATTTCTACCTGAACCAGTGCGGTGCGACAGAGGCCAGCCGGGCACTGGAAGGTGGCGTAGAGGGGGATGCGGTCACCCACCGGCGCATCGCGGCGCACAAAGAAGTTGATCCGCCCGGTGCGGGTCTGCCCCGGCGGGACGTTGTTGACCCGGACCGTCACGCGGGTGTCGTCAAAGCTAACCTGCGTGTCGCCCGGCGCAAGGGCGGTCTCGGTAAAGATGGTCAGGCGTGAGGAGTATGCAAGGCTGAGCAGCGTTGATGGGGCAACGGCCTGATCGACATTGGTCAGGCGAAACTCGACCGACAGGATGGTTCCCCGCTGCACCTGCTGGAGCGGCACGGGGCGCAGGGCGAGCTGAACGTTGGCCGGCCCGCGCCTGATCACCGGGAGATACACCACCTGTCCCCCGCCCTGCTGGGGGAGCGCTTCATCACCCACCGGCCCCGCAGGCGGCGCTTCCTGCGCGACGACAGGAAGCGCCGCCAGGAGCGCCGCCAGGAGCGCCACGAGCAAGGCGATCCTCCCCATCCTTCCCCTGTGAGCATCTGTGTGATTCATACCTCAACCTCATCGTTGTCTATGGCGCGACGCCCTGTCTATCGGCCCTTTGCGCGGCTGCGCGGCACGATGACACAAGGCACAGAGACATCCCTGGACAGACGCGCGGCGCCCCTTCCCACCGGGAAAGGCGTGAGAAGACCCGCTCTCCTCCTGTTGAGGGAGGCGCCCCTGCTCACACTTGCGCCATCTTCGCGCCTCTGCGAGGGACGCTTACGAGGATCCGGTCGGCTCGGCAATAACGACCAGTCGTTCGGTAAAGTCAACCACGGCGCCGCCGACCACGATGCTCTCCCCGGTGCAGGAGATGATCGTCACCATTTCGCGGCCCTGCGGGAAGAGGAACTCGATCTGTTCCGGGGCCACGCGCATCTGCTGCGTCACCACGTACTCGTGACGCTGCCCGGAGGCATCGTAGAGCGCCACCCGGGCGCCCGGGCCTACCTCGCGCAGGCGGGCGAACGGCGCAGGGATATGTGGCCGCGCCATGAATGGCAACACGTGGCCCCACAGCACAATGTTCTCACCCTCGCCGGGCTTGGCGCTCCCGCTGAACCAGCCCACATCGTGATCGGGAACCACAAATGCGCCGGTCTCGTCGGAACCTGCCGGCACGGTAGCAACGTCCAACCCGATAGCCGGGATCAGCAGGCGGACCGGCGGAGCCAGGGCAGGCGCCGGAACCGGCGCCGGCGCGGGCACAGGCGCTGGGAATGCGGCGCCGGGCGGGTCAACCGCTACGGGTGCAGCTTCGCGGCCAAGGAGCCCGCGCAGCACCAACCCCTCGGCGATCTCCGGGTGCAACTCGAAACGCGCCCGTTCGAACCACTGCACCACATAGGTCCTGCCATCGGCCAATCGCTCGGTGCGTGGCGGGGTGAGGGGCAGACCGTACAGCGCCAGGCTCTCGCGTTCGTTCAGCGCGCCATCTCCGCCAAGATCCGCGCCGGCGGCGAGCCAGGCGGCGAGGAACTCCCCACACACGCTCAACCCGGTTTCGACAAAGGCGCGGCATTCGCCAACCATTGCCGTGCTGGCCAGCGGTCGCGCCCCGGCGTGGCGCGCGAGTGCCTCCGCGCCCACCCGCCCGATAAGCGCATCGTACGGGTAGGGCAGATCGGGATGCAACTCGATCCGTGCCCGTTCGAACCACTGCACCATTACCACGCGGCCCTCGATCGCCTCCGGCTGCACCCCGGTGATCGGAAAACCGAACACCATCAGCCCGCCGCCGCTTTCCCAGAGTTGTCGGATGCGGCCATCAATACAATAGCCGGTCTCGGCAAAGCAGGCCGGCGCAACCGCCTGTGCCAGAGGGGCAGCCCTCCCAATACTGGCGGCAATCCACCACACGGCCAGGGCCAGCAGCGGCGTCAGCACACCTGCGCGCAGGAAGCGAGTTCGTCTCACACGTATCATGACGCGATCACCGTGTGACGGGTCACAGAGGAGGTGCGTAAGCGGGCAAAAACGCGGAAAATTAGAGGGGCCTTTGGCCCCTCCGCAAGTACGTGTTCACATGTGGGGTAAGTCGTTACCCCGGGAGCGCGGGCGTCCCGCCCGCAATGACCTGGGTGCGCGCAAGAGCCTGCGCACCCGGGAAAAGTGTGAACACCCACCTTCGCAAGACATCCAGGCACACGCTCTCAAATCAGGCCTGCCATCACGCGATCACCCGCTCGCGGCGAGGCGCCAGGAGGCGACGGGTCGCAAACACGGCCATGGCGGCTAGCAGGGCCATACCGGCAATCAGCAGGGGCGCGGCGCCCGTATTGCCATTGGGCAGGCGCACACCCACCAGCACAATGTTCACGTCGCTCACCGGCGCCCCACCGGTGATCACCCGGTACACCTGGTTGGTGGTGAAGCGCACCTGTCCGCCGACACTGATATTGGCCTGCACGGTGTAGAGCCGGTTAGGATCGATCCGCGCCGGGTCGTAGGTTACGGTGTAGCGGAAGGGAGGCTGGGCATTGTTGGTCGTGAAGCGCTGCTCGGCGATCAGCGCGCCGGTGCGACCGGCGGCGGCCACTTCGGCAATCTGCACCGTCACCACGGCGTTCCCCGGCAAGGCGACCCGCTCTCGCAGCGAGAGCGTGCCGGAGACCGCGGCAGGCGTCGATTGCGCTGCCGCAAGCCCGGGGATGGCGGTGAGCACGATGGCGAACAGTGAGACAAGTACCAGACGAAGGACCTTCATACTTCCTCCTGCAAGGCAGCGAACCACACCTGCGAAGCCCTTCAGCCGGGCTTCGCTTGAGCTTTCTCCCTGAGGGATCAGCGCGAGGCCTGACGCCCCTACCCAGTCGGGGCGCGAGAAAACCGGGTTTTCCCGGGCTTCTCGCGGCGTAGCCCTCCCAAACCCTCCCGGTGGGGAGGGCTTGTCGCCCCCACCGGCAGGGGGACGGGGAAACCTGGTTTCCCCATCTTTTCACATCACAACGCCAGAATGAAAATCTTATTGTTCTTGGGAGGGCTGCGCCCTCCCAAACCCTCCCGCGGGCGGGCTATTTTCACCTCAGTGATGTGCGGCGCAACCGGATGGAAACCCATGTTAAACAGGTCATACTGTACAAAAGAGTATAGCAGGCATTCTTGCATTTGTACAGATGCCTGTATGACGATAAATGGACGTATGAATACAATGATTGCCTGCAAGGTGGTCTGTAATTGCAACCCTGCAAAACGCCTCTCCTGCCCGGTAGGAGGGTTTTGAAGGGCGAAGCCCTCCCAGGAAAAAACCGTTGAGGAAAAAGCCCGGAGGGGCCTGTCGGCCCCTCCGCAAGCAATCCACGTATATCGCCAGAAGCAAGGCGCGATTACTTCAAGGCCGCGCGCATACGCTCGAGTTCTTCTTCGATGATCTTCTCATCGAGCTTCTTGAACAGCGGCTCAGGCTGGCGCAGGGTCTGACCGATAGGCAGACGCGGCGGCTCCCAGCGTCCGATCCAGCAACTATAGTTGCCCGTCAGCACCCGATGGCTACGCCCGTCCTCCTCGGTGTACTCTTTGAACTCCAGCGGCCCGGCAATGTACCCATCAAACCCGAGGTACTCGTGCAGGCGCTGGCTACTGAAGGGCAAGAAGGGCGTAAACAGGATCTTCAGACTATTCACGCAGCGCAGAGCCACGTACCAGATGGTCGCGGCGCGTTCCGGGTCGTCCTTGATCACCTTCCAGGGTTCCTGCTCACTCAGGTAGCTATTGACCTGCGCGGCCAGGCGCATAGCCTCGGTCAGAGCAGCTTTGAAGCGCACATCCTCGATCATCGCGCCGACACTGGCAAAACCACCCTCGACCTCGTCAAGCAGACGCTGGTCACCCTCCTGCAACGTACCCGGGCGCGGCACCGCCCCGAAGGTGCGGTGTACATTGGTAAGGGTGCGGTTGACCAGGTTACCCCAGGTGGCGACCAGTTCGTCGTTGTTGCGGCGCACAAACTCGGCCCAGGTAAAATCGGTGTCCTGGTTCTCGGGGCCGGCGATGGTGAGGAAGTAGCGCAGCGCATCGGCATCATAGCGGCTCAAGAAGTCTTTGACGTAAATCACCACGCCGCGACTGCTTGAAAACTTCTTGCCCTCCATCGTCAGGAACTCGCTACTGACGACGTTGTAGGGCAATTGCAATGACACTTCAGCGAAGGCCCCCGCTGCGCTGCCCGCATAGTGCCCATCGCTAAACACCCCCATCAACTGGGCAGGCCAGATCACCGTGTGAAAGACGATGTTGTCCTTGCCCATGAAGTAGTAATGGCGCGCGTAGCGGTTCTGCCACCAGTCGCGCCAGGCATCGGGCGTGCCGCGGTTATGGGCCCACTCGATGCTGGCCGAGAGGTAGCCGATCACAGCGTCGAACCAGACGTAGATCCGCTTGTCGTCGCGGTGTTCGTACTCAGGGAGCGGAATGGGTACGCCCCAGTCCAGATCGCGGGTAATTGGCCGTGGTTTCAGATCCTTGATAAAGTTGAGCGAGAAGCTGCGGACATTGGGCCGCCAGTGCTCCTGTTTTGCGATCCAGTTCTGCAGCCGCTCCGCGAATGCGGGCAGGTCGAGAAAGAAATGCTCGGTGGTCTTGAAGACCGGCGGGCTACCATCAATCTTGGAACGCGGGTTGATCAGATCGGTCGGATCGAGCTGGCTGCCGCAGTTATCGCACTGATCGCCACGCGCCTCGCCGTACCCGCAGAGGGGGCAGGTGCCCTCGATGTAGCGGTCGGGCAGGGTGCGGCCCGTGGTGGCCGAAAAGGCCCCCAGCGTCTCCTGGCGCAGCACATACCCCTTGTCAAACAGGGTTTTGAACACATCCTGCGTGACCCGGTAGTGGTTGAGCGTGGTCGTGCGGGTGAATAGATCGTAGCTCAGACCCAGATTGTGCAGATCGTCGGCAATGATCCGGTTGTAGCGATCGGCCACTTCGCGGGGCGTCAGGCCCTCTTTCTCGGCAACAATCGTAATTGGCGTGCCGTGCTCATCGGTGCCCGAGACCATCAGCACGCGATTGCCCGCCAGGCGGTGGTAACGGGCGAAGATATCTGCCGGAACGCCGAACCCCGCCACGTGACCAATGTGGCGCGGGCCGTTGGCATAGGGCCAGGCAACGGCAACCAGAATATGCTGTGGCATAGGTCCTCTCCGCATCGTGCCCGCGGAACCATGCTATGAACCGGGGAGTCCGGGCCGCTCCACCCTTCTGTGCGGCGGGAAGCTGCGGGCGGATCGCACCCTCCTGAGAAAAACCCTTCCCAACCCCGTGCTGCGCGGCGCAGCCGCCTGGGCAACTCATATGAACATACGGAACCCGGGGTTCTCCAACTCCCTGCCCGCGGGAGGGTCCGGGAAGGCGCAGCCCTCCCAGGAGCATCTCTTTTTCGTTCCCGTTGTGCGCGGCGCAGCCGCATGGGCATCTTATGCGATTATACCACGTTTGCAGAACGGCCATCATTGTCATATCATAGTAGGGATGTGGCGCGTGATGTGAACATAGGGAAACTCAGGTTTCCCCCAACCCCTCCGCTTGATGATTTAAGGGCGGACAGAACATCCGAGCCAACGTGGCTTGTACCGCATTGGAACGCCCCAGCGCGCGGCACTGGTCTCCCCTCTCCAGCTTCGCTGGAGAGGGGGAGGGGGTGAGGACTACCCAGCGCATCCCAACGCCATAACGCCCGTCGGCGCTCATACGTTCTGTCCGCCCTTAAACGCCTGACGGGGAGGGGTTAGGAGGGCGCAGCCCTTCCGGAATACGCCGTCTCATCGGGTCGTGGTGCAGCGAAGCCGCATGAGCGTCTCAATACAAGGACATCGTCGCTATGCAAGATCTGCTCAGCCAGCTCGATCTGCCGATCATGATCGGGTTAATCGTTCTGGTCCTGGTCATTCTGGTGGCGGTTGTGCTGCTTGCGCGGCGCGCCCGCCAGGCACAGACTCCTCCGACAAGCCCGCCGTCGGTCAGCGAGCCGATTGACTACACCTCGCTGCCCATCGAGGAAGAACCGACCAGTATGGCCCAGCGCTTTGCCGGCCTCTCCCTTGCGGGGAAGATCCTGGTGATCCTGGTTCCCATTCTGGTGCTGCTGGGCGTCCTGGCGCTGGTGCTCACGCTGCTTCCTGGCGGCGACCAGGCCGCCGTAGCGCCTACACCGGTGCCGGTAACGCTCCGCGTGCGCGATGCGGCGGTGATCCGCGCCGAGCCACCGACCATCGGCGTTACCATCGAGACCACCGGCCTCGCCGACGGTGCTGTCGTCACCACCGAACTGCTCGAAGATGGGCAGCCGTTTGCCTGGATGAACCCCGACCAGGCTCAGGCTACGGTGCGCAACAACCGGGCCGAATTGCAGATCCAGCGGGCCGATGGCGCGCCCACACCCACCGAGGGCCGCAGCTACACTGTGGTCGCCCGCGGGCCTGATGGCGCCAGCAGCGACCCGGTGGAACTGAGCGTGCCCCCCATCGCCGGGTTGGCCGAGGCGTTCTTCGAGAAGACGGTGGCCGAGGCGCCCACCACGCCCCCGCCGACACCCACCAGCGCCCCCACCCCTGCCCCTGCCGCCACCCCCACTCTCGCCCCCACGGCCACCCCCGAACTCCCCACCGGTCCGGTCGCCAGCGTGGGCAACGGCGGCAACGTGCGCCGGCAGCCCATCGTTGTCGCCAACAACGTAGTGGCAGGCATCAACGCTGGCGAGGAAGTGCAACTCCTCAGCCGCACCCCCAACGGCGCCTGGTACCGCGTGCGCACGGTGCGCGATGAGATCGGCTGGGTCTCAGTGACCTTGCTCCGCATCCCGCCGGGGGTCAGCGTGCCCGTGGCTCCCGTGGTCACCGTCTTCGTCACCGGCCCGGTGTACGAGCGCCCCGATCGCGCCAGCACCGAACTCGACCGGGTCAACCAGGGCGAGGTGGTGGAGTTGACCCGCCGCACCGCTGCTGGCGACTGGTACGCGATTGTGAACCTGCGCGACGTGGCGGGCTGGGCGCCCGCCGACCTGCTCGGCATCCCCCCCGAAGTGGCTGCGGCGGTGCCGGTAGAAGAATAGGAACGTGTATGTCCTCTCAACTGCGTGACTTCCTGGAAATCCCTTACGACCAGCTCGAAGAACTTAACCTGGAGGCCAGGGCCCAGCGCCTGCGCCGCGTCCCCGCCGATACCATCCGTGAAGAACGGATGCGCTACCTCAGCGACGAGAAGCGCATCAAGGCGGTAACGGTCTGCTTCAGCGACCTCGAGGGCCGGCTGCACATGCTCGACTACGACAAGAAGTTCCTGCTCAAGTCAGCCGACAACCTGACCTTTGACGGGTCCTCCATCCGCGGCTTCTCGGTGCAGTCCGAGTCGGATCTGCGCCTGGCAATTGACTGGCCGGCCTTCTACTGGCTGCCCGCCGATATCTTCGGCCCCGGCAAGGTGCTGGTCTTCGGTGAGGTGCGCGCCCACGACGGCTCGCCCTACGAGGCCGATCTGCGCACTCGCCTGCGGACCTACACTGCGGATCTGTTTGAGCGCGAGGGGCTGACCTGCCACGTGGCCAGCGAGATCGAAGGGTTCCTCTTCCAGGGACGCAACGCCGAGCAGCACTACCGCGATACCGGCGAGTTCAAGTTTGTCAGCACCGGCGGGTACTACCACTCGCTGCCGGGCGATCCGCTACGCACCTTCATTGATAGCTGCGCCGAAGCGCAGCGGGCTATGGGCTTTGCCAACGAGAAGGATCACCCCGAGGTCGCTCCCTCGCAGTTTGAAATGAACTACAGCTACACCGAGGCAAGCGTCGCTGCCGACCAGATCTTGCTCTACAAGCTGATCTGCCGCCAGGTGGCCAGCCGCCTGGATATGACCGCCAGCTTCCTGCCCAAACCGGTAACGGGCATCAATGGCAACGGCATGCACACCAATATCTCGGTGGCCCGCGGCGAAGAAAACCTGTTCCACGACCCGCAGGGCGAAGAGCAACTCTCGCCATTTGCCTGGAGTTTCGTTGACCGCATCCTGCACAGCGCCCAGGACCTGTGCCTGGTGTTGAACTCCAGCGTCAACGCCTACCGGCGCCTCGACCCGCACTTCGAGGCCCCGAACGAGATCAAAGCCTCGGCGGTCGATCGCGGCGCGATGATCCGCATCCCCATCGGCAACTCCCGTTCGGCGCGCATTGAGGTGCGCGCGATTGCCCCCGACGCCAATCCGTACCTGGCGATCTACACGTTGCTCCGCACCGGTCTCGAAGGCCATACCCCTTCGAGCCATCTGCGCGCTGGCGGCGAAACGCTGCCCGATAACATCTACGACGCCATTGCCCGTTTCCGCGAGAGCGCCCTGATGGCCAGCCTGCTCGGCGTAGATGTACGCGACAAATACGCCGACCTGAAGCTCACCGTCGCCGATCGCTGCCCGCGCAAACTGGGCACGCTGATCAAACGGGCTGAGGTGCAGTTCCACCATGAAGTGACCAATCAGTACCTCTGGAGCCGGTTCTGAGCGACCGGAACGTTCCCTGCCAGCAAGAGGGCGGGTAGCCGCATTTCCCGTAGCTCTGCTCTCCCGGTGGTTGTTTCGCGATCAACGACTAGACAAATCGCCGGCTCCTGTGTATGCTAAGATCAGGATTGAGTAGATGCTAAAAGGTGCTCCGGCAACGTTCGCTCCAGACATCGCCGGGAAAGGGCGTTGCCGGGAGGGTTGCATCCTCCCGGACCCTCCGGTTCAAGAATGTGCCGGATGCGCCCCTGGATCAGGGCACGGGCTACGTGGCCGTGCGAGGGGTGACGGAGATGGGAACCTGGATCGCCTTTGTGCAGATTGCCCTGGCGCTGGCAGCAGGATGGACGGCGCTCATACCGCTCATGGCCTCGATACGCGCGCGCCGCGGCCAGCAGTGCCCGCCTGTTCTGGCACGGCCCGTAGCGCCTGCGCGCCACTCCGGGCCGCGGGCCGGGATGCCGGAGCGCGTGTCCGGTGATTGAGATACGCGCGTCACATCGCACGCGGGTGTGATGTGCCGTTTTACCCGCGTAGAGACGGCCCGCCGGGCCGTCTCTACGCCGCCCCTTGCCCCGCGACAATGCCGCGCGCCCTGCGGTCGCCTCCTTGCCCCGCGGCAATGTCGCGCGTCCCGCGGTCGCCCCGGCGATATTCCACTGCCCCACCGCGCGTCGCCCCGGCGACGCTGCCCCTGGCCAACAGGATCGTTCTATGCGCGGGCGCCGTGCATACTATGACATCACACTCGCCCCGTACCGCGCAGCCACGCATCGCCATTGACAGGCGCCAGCTCCTACGTTATACTCTAAAAGTAACAAGACTCCGTAGCTCAATTGGATAGAGCGACAGCCTCCGGAGCTGTAGGTTGGTGGTTCGAGCCCACTCGGAGTCGCAGAACGTGATACCTCCGCGAAGCGCGCCCCCTTCGAACGTATGTCGTCGGGGGCGCCTGTGTTGGAGGTTCTGGAAACCTGCCCCATGCCATCCGAACCCTTCCTTGCGCCCCTTGAACATAGCAGCGGCGAGTTGCTGATCCGCGCCTACCGTCCCGGTGACGGCCCGGCCCTCCAGCGCGCCACAGTCGCTTCCTACCGCCACCTGCGCCCCTGGATGCGCTGGGCGCGAGCCGAGCAGAGTGTCGAGGAGGCGGAAGCGATCTGCCGCCGCTTCGCCGGACGTTACCTGCTGGGTGAGGATTTCGTGCTGAGTATCTGGATCGGCGATGAACTGGTGGGTGGCAGCGGCTATCACCTGCGCTACGGATCTATGGCCGCCGGCAGCGCCGAGATCGGTCTATGGATCAGCGCCGCCCGCGCCGGGGCCGGTCTGGGTACCCGCGCCCTGGCCGCCCTGCTGGCCTGGGGCTTTACTGCCTGGCCCTGGCAGCGGCTGTTCTGGCAATGCGATACGCGCAACCACGCCAGTATCCGCGTGGCCGAAAAGAACGGCCTCATCCGTGAAGGCACCCTGCGCGCCGCCAGTGTTGATGGCGCTGGCGTCCACTGTGATACGCACCTGTACGCTATTCTGCGCAGCGAGTGGGAGCATCGCGTGTCGCTCCGAGAACGATCCTGACAGCACCCATACGATGCAGCCGCCCGACTACAACCCCGTCGTGCCCTACCTGCCCCTGCTGGCGCATCCCGACGTTACGGTTCAGCAACACGCCTGCGCCATCCTCCTCAGCACGTATGGCAACCACGCGCTCACCCTGCTGCGCCGCTGCCTGTCCTCTCCCGACACCCACTTTCGCCAGCAGGCCCACCTCGCGCTGCAGCGCATTCCTCGCCTCAGCGGGTTACCCATTTATGAAGAACCGTTCAGAGGGTTCTACATCGAGTCTCTGGGCCGGCTACGCCTGTTTGTAGACCACCAGGAAGTGCATCTCGATGCCTGGGTGCGCCGCGAGCACAGCAGCGTGGGCTGGCAGAAGCTTCGGGGTGTTCTGGGATACCTGCTGCACTGCGGTCGGCAGGGGACCACCATCGCCGCCCTGGAGACGGCCATCTGGGGCACTACGCGCGCAGCCACCACCGGGCGGACCCTGCAAACCCTGCGCGATCTGCTGGCCAGCCTGCGTGACGCGGCGTTTGCCGAGCACGCCCTGATCATCGCCGACAACCACTGCCTCCTCAACCCCGACGCGTATCGCAGCGATGTGCAGGCATTTGAGCAGACCTTCGCCCTCGCCACCCACACCGAGACAACCGGGGGCCTGGAAGCCGCTGCGCCCCTCTACCGGCAGGCACTGCATCTCTACGGCGGCCCCTACATGATCGATCTTCCCAACGGCGCGCCCTGGGCGCACACCCGGCGCGACCACCTCCGGGGCAATTTCCTGATCGCCGCAGAGCGTGTCGCCGAAGCGCTGTACACTGCTGGCCGTTTCGCCGAGTGTGTTGCGCTATGCAGCCAGATCTTCGACAGCGATGAAAGCGCCGATGACGTGGTGGCATGGCTGCTGCGCGCCTACAGCCAGCTCGGCCAGACCGGGCGTCTGGAGCATACCTATCGCCGCTACCTGCTGGCGAACGACCTCGATGAGCATGGCCCGGAAGGGCAGCACGATGTCGTGGTGGCGACCTACGCCGATCTCCGCGCCCTCCAGTGAATGGCAGTTCATCAGCGCGCTGTCGAATTTGTCACCCCTGCCTCAGACACTAGCCCGGGTCGTTTGTTAGCATAGCCGCAGGATGGGCTGCGTGCCGCTGCGGCGAGCTGCGCTTGTGGCATCAACGGGCGCGGGGTTCATCGGGCAGTCCATGCGGCTGCGCCGCACAACGCCAGAATGAAAATATTATTGTTCCTGGGAGGGCGTAGAGGCGCGGCGCCGCCGCGCCTCTACGCCAAACCCTCCCGCGCGCGGGCTATGTTCACCTCAGGAGAGCAAGCATGAAACCCCTCAAGCTGTTTGTGCTCGAAATGAACTTTGCCGGCGGAGCACGGCGCGGCTACTATCTCTTGAAAGAGCTGGCGCGCGGCTTCCCGATCGAACTGTACCTGATGCAGCGCGTGCCGCTGACCGGCGAACAGAAGGCGGAACTTCAAACCTACGCCCGGACCATCCACCAGATCCCGCGTCGCGACACCACCCTGCGCGATCAACTGGCCATCGCCCGGCGGGCGCTCACCCGTGGTCTATCGTACCACGCGGCAATGGCGGAACATTCCTTCGCCGCCAACCCGCAGCTCCGGGCGCTGCGCCCGAAACCAGGCGACTGGGTGGTCGCCGCATTGAGCCTGTGGACGGCGCCAATCCTCGATGCGCCAGGGCCGCACTGGGTGCTCGACCAGTGGGACGCCGACGTGCACTACTGGGATGTGCATGCCCAGCAGTTCAGCAATCCACTGCTGCGCCTGGTGGCGCGCGTTAATCGCAACCAGACCTACCGCTTCTGCCGCCGGGTCTACCCGCGCTTCGGGCGTATCCTCTCGGTTTGCGAGGAAGACCGGCAGCTTACGCTACAGGTCAGCCCGACAGCGAAGGTTGACGTGTTGATGAACGGCCTGGATTGCGCGTATTTCTCCCCCGACTGGTCAGTTGATCCTGGCCGCACGATCCTCTTTACCGGCACCTCTGATGTGCGCAACCTGAAAGCGCTCCGCTTCTTTATGCACCAGGTGTACCCGCGCGTGCGGAGCGCCGTGCCCGATGTGCGCTTCATTCTGGGTGGGGCGTTCAGTGACGAGACCCGCCAGGAATTCGCCAACATTCCCGGAGTTGAGTTTACCGGGCGTGTTCCGGACATCCGCCCGGTGTACCGCCAGAGCGCCATTTTTGTCAGCCCCTACGAGGACGCATCGGGGACGAAGATGAAGGTCTCTGAGGCTCTGGCCATGGGGCGATGCCTGGTGTCGCTGCCCGCGGGGATTCGCGGGCTGCCGCTGCGGCACGAGGAGCATGTGCTGCTGGCGCAGAACGCCGAAGAGATGGCCCATCAGACCATTCGCGCCCTGGAGGACCCGGCGCTGGCGCGGCGGATCGGCGCCAACGGGCGCGTATTCGCCGAGCAAAACCTCGACTGGGAGCGGGTCCTTGGTCCCCGCCTCCGCGAGATTGTAGGCGCGGTTGGAGAGGTCAGTCCCCGCGTCACGGGCAGCGAGGCGCGCCTGGTCTATCAGGCTTCGTGAGTCGCGCCAGACACGCGTGCGGCTGCGCTACACACTGGCACAATGAGCAAGAGGAGGCGCAGCACCGCTGCGCCTCCTCACCTTCCCGGACCACCTAAGGGCAGACAGAACATCCGAGCCAACGTTTGTACTGCGTTGGAATGCCCCCTGCCCACGGCTCTGGTCTCCCCTCTCCAACCACCCATACGGCTGGCGCCTCCACAGGCAGGGGTGCGGTTCGACAGGCTCACCGCAGGCGGTTCGACAGGCTCACCGCAGGCGGTGCGACCGGCTCACCGCAGGCGGT
>CAKZKA010000214.1 GCA_937120965.1 uncultured Chloroflexota bacterium | reverse complement strand
TGCGCGAGCCAGGGTGTCAATTGTCCAGGGGGTTTGGGGATGGTTATGGATCAATTCCAGCGCCTTGCCGATGAGCGGGTCGCACAGCGCGCCCAGCCAGCCGCTCTGCGCGATGCCCCGGGCTTGCACCCAGTGCTGAACGATTTGCAGGAACAGGGTATCGGCCAGGCGTCGTAACACCGCGTGCTTACCAGGGCGGTTAGACTCCGCCTCGGTTGCCATCAACATCAACACATCATTGAGCGCGCCCGCCGTATTGCGTGAGATGTGAACGACACTCGGCAGTTGTCTGAACAACGACGCAGCTTCATGCGGTTCAAACTGAAACGTACCGCACAGCACGATTGCGGTCGGTTGTTCGCTCCAGCGCATCAGCGCGCACTCTCCCCACTGATCCAGTTGCAGATTCTGGAATGGTTGCGCCTCGGGCGACTCCAGCAGCACGTGCTCTTCGCCACCGGGCAAGAGCACAACATCGCCTTCATTCAGCGGCCATATAGCGGTATTTTCTTTCAGTCTGAGGAAGCCGTTCCCCCGGTAGAGGACATGAAAGACGGCGCAGCGGCACGGCAGAAAGTGTAATCCCCACCCTGCGCCGAGTTCGGAACGACAATATACACTACTTTTCAGCCGCAGCGTGTGCAGCACACTGGTCAGAGCATCCATACGCCTGGACGATAGGCAAACAAACAGAGACGCTAGAACATAGACCTCGCAAGGAACCCTGATTATGATACGTTACATCTACTTGATAGAGGAGATTATCCATGAAAAGTATCCGCATTGCCCACCTGGCGTGTACGTTTGGAATTGGCCTGTTCGCAGGTCTGCTCTACACCTTTCAGCAAGGGGTCATTCCCACGCTCAACACCCTCACAGCGACAGAATATGCCAGAGTAGAACAGGGCCTGATTCGCGCACTTGACGCCTTTCCGACAGGCGTCATCGTGGTTGCGACGCTCTCGATGCTCCTGCCGCTCTATCCGATGATACGGTTGTGGAACCAGCGCAACAGCCGGTACTGGCAATTGACACTGCTGGGTTGGGCGCTGTTCTTCTTTGGCGTCGGGGTTTTTACGATTGTGCTCAATGTGCCGATCAACAACTACGTGCTTACCTGGGACCCTGCCGCTCCACCCGCAGACTGGGAGGCGGCGCGTTCTAACTGGAACATGCTTAACGCCATCCGCACCCCCGTTAACTACCTCAGTTTTGGGTTCATGATCTGGGCAGCTTTTGAAGCGCCCGATGCCTGAATGCCGTCGCTGTCCCGGCTTTTCGGGAGTAGCCCCTACACAGCGGTTTGCATACATCGGCGCAGGTGAAGGCTCGGCGATGGGATATTCAATCGTGCGCTGCCGGCGTATTGTAGCACGCCGCGCGAACCAGTGTGGAAGGGGAGCCAGGTTCACTACGCCAGCACGTGCAGTGCCGACTGGTATAATACCAGCCGGGATTGCACGTTATGCACGTTGACGAACGCATCGTGTCTGCCGGCGGCCTCCCGCGCCCGGCCCCTGCGTCGGCAGGCTGGCATCTGCCAGCTCGTCTGCTGGCCGGGTGTGGCGAAAGATGCCAGCCGACTCAATGGTCAAAATCCATCACGCGCGTCAGCCAGAGCACAGCGGAGCGCCATCGCGACAATCTGCAAGCGATAGTCAAACATCTCCTATCTCAAACAGCATACCCCTGGCCAGGCTATGCCTTACCGGTTCATTGCAATCGACCTTGACGGCACCCTGCTCGACTCTGCCCGCCGCCTGAGTCCCGGCAGCGCCGCGGCCATTGCCGCCTGCGTGGCCCGGGGGGCGCGCGTGGTGCTGGCCACCGGGCGCAGCTTCAACTCTGCCCGACCGTATATCCAGGAACTGGCGCTGCACCCCCCGCACATCACCCTCAACGGCGGGGTCCTGGCCGAACCCGAGACGGGGCGGTTCACCGTCCGCGCGACCCTCTCACCCTTGCAACTCGATGCCGTGCTCGACCTGCTCACGGCCCGCGGCATCGCCCATACGGTGTTCGGCGCTGGCGGGATCTATGCTGCGCCGGGGACGCCACACCTGGAGGTGCTGGAAGGCTACGGCGAGCCGCCCGCTGTGCCCTGCGCCCCGGAGGAGCTACGCAACGTGCCCGCGCCGCTGAAGGTGCTCGCCTTTCTGCCCCCTGGCCCGCTCGACCAGGAGCTGGCCATCGCCGCTGGCGCGCAGGTTGCGACAATTCGCAGCGGCGAGCATTTCTTCGAGTTCGTGCCGCCAGGGGTCAGCAAAGGCGCGGCGCTGAGCGAGCTGATGGCGCGCTACGGCGTGGCCCGCGAGGAGGTGCTGGCGATTGGCGACGGCGAGAACGACTTGAGTATGTTCGCCGTGGCGGGGATGAGCGTGGCCATGGCCGACGCCCCCGCGCGCGTGCGGGCGCAGGCGCGCGAGCTAACTGCTAGCTGCGCCGCGGGTGGCGTGGCGCTGGCCCTGCAGCGCCTGGTGCTGCACTGATGCGCCTGACCCCCGGCGTGTTGCCGGGCCGCCCTTTCGGGACGGGAATCTAGTTCGGGGGCGGGTGGTCGCCGACATTCCCGCCTTCTGAGGTGAACATACGGGGAAACCGGGTTTCCCCACCTGCGGTGAGCCTGTCGAACCGCACCCCTGCCTGTGGGGGTGCCAGGCGCCCTCAACGGCGGTTGGGACATGGGGAAACCGGGTTTCCCCAACCCCCTCCCTGGTGAGGGTTTGGGAGGGCTTCGCCCTCCCAGGAACACATATGTTCATTCTGGTATTGTGCGGCGCATCCGCATGGACGGCTGTCGTGAGCTGGCGACGGCGCTGGCGGACCGGGTATGAAACCATCATCAGCTCCATACGAATCTGCCTCAGTGTATCCATGTTATCACCGGCCAGGCGTGAACCTGAACATCAGATCGGGCAGACGCTTACATCCGGATCTCCACGGTTCAACGTCTGGCTGACGCTCTGTGAGAAGCGCCAATGGCATCGACTGCACTCCCTGTTCGCATCGTTCTACTGGGCGATATTCGCATTGAAGCCGGAGAGGAACGCACGAGTCTCCCGCAGCGCGAAAGTCTGATGCGGTTGATGGCTCGTCTTGCGCTTCAGCCACGCCAGCCGTTCCCCCGCAAACAGCTGGCGTTTACCCTCTGGCCCGATGATGAACCTGGAAGGGCGCTGGCAAATCTGCGCCGCCATGTGCACCTGCTGCGCGCGCTCCTGCCCCCGGCTGCTCGCGAGTGGCTGGTTGTTTCGACACAATACATCGTCTGGAACGCTCCGCCCGAGTGCCAGGTCGATGTGCATGCCTTCGAGCGGGAATGGACAACGGTGCCCGACATGGAGGCGGCCGCCGGTCTCTACCGTGGCGACCTGGCGCCCGGCATCGACACAGACGATGAGATTCTCGTTCGACGCGAAGCGCTGCGCCAGCGCTACCTGGGACTGCTCAAGTCGCTGGCGCGCGCCTGGATGGAACGCAGCGATTGGGATCGTGCAGGCCGGTGGGCGCGCCTGCTGGTGTCGCACGATCCCTGGGATGAAGAAGCAGTGCGTCTGGCGATGACCGCCGCAGCGCTCACAGGCAGCCGCACCGCTGCACTCGACATGTACCGGACGCTGGCGCAGGACCTGGAACGCGAGTTGCACGTCCAGCCAGCGCCGGAGACAACCGCTCTCTACCACGATATTCTTCATCACCGTCTGGCGCATTCCACGACATCCAGCCGTCCTTCGGCAACGTCTATGTTTGTCGGTCGGGCCAATGAACTCCAGCAACTGTCCAATCTGATACGCAGCGCCGCGCAGGGGCGTGGACGAGTCGTGTTCGTCTCCGGACAACCCGGCGTAGGGAAAACATCGCTGGTACAGGAAGCGCTGCGACAGTCTGGCAGTATCAACAAACCGGCGATTGAGCTCGTGCTCTGGGGGTATTGTCAGGCGGCGAGAAACACCGGCAATCAGCGCCCCTACCTGCCCTGGCAACACATCTTCACCGCTGCTGCGCCGCGCCTGGTTCAGAGTGCTGGCAATGCCGACTGGCTCGGTTGCCTGATACCGCTCGTTCCCAATCTGACCGAATTGCGTCCTGAACTGATCGCGCCGTTGCAACCGGATGCCGCAGCGTTGCGTTCCGCCATACGGCAGGGGATACAGTCCCTGGCATTGCGCAGTCCCCTGATCCTGGTTATCGAAGATGCGCACTGGATCGATCACTGGTCGCTTGAAGCGCTGTCCGAACTGGCAGATATCTGTCTCTCACTCCCGCTGCTGATCATCGTCACCCATCGATCCGGCGCTATCACCCTATCATTGCTCTCCGCCAAACGGACTATGCGCCGCCAGCGGTGTGCGATCGATGTGCACGTCCAGCCGTTTACGCCGTCTGAAACCGATTGTTTCCTGGAACAGGCATTAGGGCAAGACACAATCGATGCCGGCACACTCGAGGAGATCAGACGGTATACCGCCGGTGTCCCGCTCTTTCTGCGCGAGGCCGCCGAAAGCCTGCGCATCTCGCATCACCCGAAGAAGCGCGGTCTGACGGGGCTGCGCGACTCGCTCAGAATGCGGTTGCACGACATTGGCGAGCGAAACCGTCAGATACTGGAAGCAGCAGCAGTCCTGGGTTTTTCTTTTGCCGATGACGAATTGCAGCAGATGCTCGGCTGGACGCCAGCGGCATATGCGTCGGCGCTGGACGACCTGCACGCCCGGCGGTTGCTGATCGACGCTGTTACCCACGGCGCCGACGATTACGCCTTTTCGCACCATCTGATCTACGACCTGATTCTGAATGACATTCCCGCCGAACGCGCCGCCATCCTGCACGAACAGGCAGCTCGTAGCCTGGAAGCGGTACATGCCGGTCAGCGCGGCTACGCGGCCAGAATCGCCGCGCATTATGAGCTGGCGCACTGTACACAGGCGGCTGCGCGTTTCTGGCTGGACTATGCTCGCGAAAGCACCGATCTGGCGGCGTTCGAGCAGGCGCTAGACGCCATTATGCGCGCCGAGTCGCTCCTCGAACGCGAAGGCGCGCGCCGTGATGTGCGTGAACTGCGGGCGCAGGCTGCCGTGCAACGCGGCATCATTGCACTGTACCAGGGTGAGGCGTCCCTGGCGCTGTCGCACCTGCACCACGCGGTTGATGTCAGCCGCGAGTTTCCCGCGCTCTACATTCAGGCGCTGGTTGCCCAATCCTATGCGCTCTACACCTGCGATCGCGCCGAAGAAGCGCACGCAACCGCATCGCAGGCGCTCGAACTGGCATCGTCACTCCAGGACGCGGCGAACGTTGCGCGGGCGCTCAATATCCGCGGCGTCAGCGCCCTCATGCTGGGGCGGGTACGCGAAGCCATTGACGATCTGCAACGCGCCCGCGTGTGCATCGAACATATTCAGTCTGATGACGCTCACGGCGCCAGTTTGATCCCACAGACGGTGCAAAGCCTGAACCATCTCGGGACAGCGCTGGTATTCGCCCAGGAGTATGCGCAGGCGCGGGAGATTCTCGATCAAACGGTGGCGCTGGCGCAACGCAGCGGTCTGCGGCGGTTAGAGGCGGCGGCGCTGACGATGATCGGTCAAATGCTGCTCAACTGCGGTCGTTATGACGAAGCGATCCGGGCATACACTCGATCAATCGAGGTAGCAGGCGCATCGTACATACCAGGCATGTGGGGCAAATACGCCGGACGTGGCTGGGCGCATCTGCGTACCGGCGAACTCACCGCCGCGCGGCAAGACTTCGCGCAAGGGCTGCGTATTGCAACCCAGGTGAACAGCCAGTACGGTGTCTTGCTGATGCAAACCTACCTGGCGCTGGTCGATCTGGCGCAGGGAACGCCGCCAGCAATGTCGCTGGCGCACCTGATGATGCGCGCCGATGATGCGCAGACTCACCCGGTGGTGTACGTGACCGGTTTGCTGGCGGGCCAGCTCTGGCGCCTGCTGGGTGATGGAGAGCGGGCAATAGACATGCACGAACGAGCGCTTCAGGCAGCGCAGGCGGCAAATGTACCATCGTTCATCCTGCACGCCCGCGTCCAGCACGTCTACGACCGGTTACTGATCGCATCAGATGCTTCAGCGCGCGCTGAAGCGGACGAGATCATCGAGCAGGCGCGCATTGCCGGGGAACTACCGGTGCAATCCCTTGGCTGGCTGGCGCGCGCTGGCGGTTTGTTTCGGCTTGGCCGCCTCGAAGAAGCCGTGTCGGCGGCAGAGAAAGGTGTGACTCTGGCGCGCGCCTGCCCGGATCAACCGTTGATCGGTGAGGGGCTGGCGCTACTCACGCAGATCCGCGCCGCTCTCGGTTGTGCCGTAGTATCCGGCGCAGAACTGGCCGAAGCGCAGACGATCGCTCGCCGGTACTTCGCTCCGCTTGCGCTTCCGCTCGGCTTACCCGAAGCTGATCGGCTGCGCCAGTATTGTCTCGATACGCTCCTCCCCTCACCATTGCACTCCACGTCCCCTGTGCAGCAGCCGGTGCTCGTCGCCACTGCTCGCAAGCGCCGCATAACCTCGTAAACTGGCGTCGTGACAGGCGCAGCGACGTTGGGTGCAAATCCAGGGAGTCTGTTCTCGAAAGTTCCCAACCTGGAAGGGAGGATGTTTGAGCAATTTCTCAACCTGCCCGGCGAAGGCCGTAGCGACGTTGCATGCAACGTCGCTACTTTCTCGCGCTTCACCCCGCGCTGCAGGCGCTCCCGCACCATCACACCCGCCCGCCCGCCCAGCCGCCGCTCCGCCGTCCGCACCCGCACCTCCATCTCGTACCGCGCATCGGCCACAAACCACACCGCCTCCCCCCGGCGTCCCTTATCCTGTACCCTCAGCTACCGCTCCACCAGCCGTCGCTCGTCGCTGGAGACCAGCCCCGGCACCGCACCGGCAGCGCCTGCCGGTTCCCCGCCTTTCCCGCCCCCATCGTCACGTGGGCCCACAGTTTCACCTGGAAGATGACTGTGCGCTCCGTGCCGCTGCCAGTTGCACCCTGGTGATAGTCGCATCTGTCTCCGGGGACGTTTTAGGGACGCTTGATCGCTACAATGCAGATCGCCTGATTCTGATCGCAGACCAGGTCGTTATTGTATATCGTTAGAGGTGCAATCATGCAACGAACCATGCGTCCCTTCCTTCTGCTGCTGGTGGCGGCTCTGCTCATCATTTCGGGGTGTGGATCGGGTAATACGACCACAAATGCCCCATCACCCGCTCCCGCTACCACACCGGCTCAGCCGGCAGCCAGCGCCCCTGCGCCAACCCAACCGGCAGCCGGCACTGCACCAACCCGGGCGCCGGTCACTGCCGGACCGGTCGATCCACGGGCGAGCGAGCCGTGCGCTGTCTTGAACGCAGAAGCGATTGCCGGCATTCTCGGTTCATCGTTGATCACAACCGTTCCCCGCAGAGCTGGGTTTATCCTTACCTGTTCATACGAATTCGATGGTCAGAAACGGGTCGATTTCGAAATGGACCTGCTCAATCCTGGTGCAGAAGCATATGACAAAGTCATCAAATCACAAGAAACACTGGGCAACAGAGTTGAACCTGTTGAACTGGGCGACGTTGCTGCCGTCAGGGAAAGTAACGGCGATTTCTCGCTGTACATGGTTGTCAACGGATGGTACGCCGTGGTGTATGGGTATGGCATCGAACGACAGGCGCTCATCGATATCGGCCGGCTCCTGACAGACCGCATGGTAGCGTTCACGCCAACGTCGCTGGATGCCGTTGTCCCCACTTCCGTCCCCGCACCTGGTTCACTGATCGACATGGAGGTCGTGATCGAAGCGCCGCCGGAGATGGCAGGCACCACGACGCTGAAGAGCCTGAACATCGTCTCGCCAGTGATGGCAGGATTTGCCATGTGCTCCATTGGGCCATTAGCAGACCCCTTCATTGTCGGATTCATTGTGCCGCCCGACCAGGATCCGCCGACACCGGTCGCCACGTTCAGCCTCTCGGTAAGTGGCGGGGTGACTGTGAACCAGCCGGTGCCGGCAACATTCGAGGTCGGCCTTGTTCGATCCGATGACCTGCAAATGTTTGGCGGCGACGGAACGGTCGTCGTGGCGGCGGACTGGAGGTCAGGAACCTTCGAGGCCGGCCGGCTTAAGGGCCGCTGGACATGCACCGTTGCGGATTGATGTCCTTCTCCCAGGTTCTGCAACCGGCGCTGGTTCGACCGGCTCGCCGCCGGGACCGGCGCCGGCTGAGCTGAGCGTATACCCATCGTGTCTCTGAGCGTCTACAAGAAAGGTACCACTATGCTTCGCAAACGAACGACTATCTGGCTGGTGCTTGCGTTACTGCTCAGTTCCATCGGGGCTCAGGCGCAGGCGAACGATCCTTCTACCACCGATCTGCTGGCGAGCACGACCCGCGTGGCTGCAGTGGCAAGTGTGCAGTCCGGCGGCGGCTTTTTATACGCGCTGCAGGATGTCGCCGGCGGACCGAATCAAATCCACGGCTTCCGCGTGAACGAGGCGACCGGCGCGCTGACGCCGCTGCCCGGCTTCCCGGTGAGCACTGGCAGCAACGGCAGTCCTTTTCCTTTTCCCTCCGAGCGGATGGCTTACGATCCCGTCAATGCCCGGTTGTATGTGCTGAATGAAGGGAGCAACACCATCAGCGCCTACAGCGTCAATCTCAGCACCGGCGCGCTCACGGCCCTGGCGTTCAGCCCGATCAACCTGGGCGACGGCCTCTGGAACTGTCTGGCGGTGCACCCCGGCGGCTCGGTGCTGGTGGCGGGAGATGGGGACGGCTCGCCTGCTCTGGCGAGTTTGAGCGTGACGGGCAGCAGCGCCACGCCAGCGACCGGCAGCCCGTATTCCACCGGCACGGCCTTCCCTTACTCCTGCGCCTTCAGCCGCGACGGCAACTATGTGTACGCTGGCGGCGGGACCGGCTCTACGTTTGCTGGCTTCAG
>CAKZKA010000213.1 GCA_937120965.1 uncultured Chloroflexota bacterium | reverse complement strand
GTCGCCTCGCGCGCCGAGCGGCTCAACGCAGCCGTCGCTGCCGGGGTGCTGACCCGCGCCGAGGCCGACGCTCGCCTGGCCACGCTGCGCGCCAATGTGACCACGCGCCTCAACCAGCCCTTCTCTGTCCTCGGTCCCGCGGCTCGCCACGGCCACGCCGGTCAGGGTGGCGCGGGCCAGGGAGCCGGGCAGAACTTCGTGGACACCAACGGCGACGGGGTCTGCGATAGCATGCCCGCGGGCGGTGGTCAGGCTCGCGTGGGGGCCGGGCGCGGCCCGCGCCGCTAGTGGCCTGCCACGGTGATCGGCACAGGGGCTTGCCCCCGCCGGGCGCGCGTGCATCCCGCATCATCACTGTGGTGAGCCGCTAGCCTGACATCCACGATGGCGAGTGAGCCCCCTGCGCTCACTCGCCGTCCGCTTATTGACGATCGGCGTTCGAGGCGGTACGCTTAGACGGGAGTTGGCGCGCGGCTTTGCGCGGAGCCGTTCGGAGAGGGCGCGAAGGGCGGCGCTCTCCAAATCCCGGGAGATGCTCTGCGGAGAGGCCGCGGGTCGGTTCGACCTGAGGGGTGGTCATGGCTCAGACGATCCTGGTAGTTGACGATGACCGCGAGATCGCGCGCCTGGTGCGGGCTTATCTGGAGCAGGCCGGGTTTCGCGCTGTCTGTGCATACGAGGGCGGGAGCGCCGTTCGCGCCATTCAGACCGAGCGCCCTGACCTGCTGGTGCTCGATTTGATGTTACCGGATCGCGATGGCCTGGATCTGGCGCGGAGCCTGCGGGCCGATCCGGCCACGGCTACGCTCCCGATTATTATGTTGACCGCGCGGGTAGAGGATACCGACCGGATCGTGGGCCTGGAACTGGGAGCCGATGATTACGTCACCAAGCCCTTCAACCCGCGCGAACTGGTGGCCCGTGTGCGCGCAGTGTTGCGCCGCACCGCGGGCGCACCGCCCCCGACGCACCGCCTGCAGCACGGCGCAGTCACGCTTGACCTTGATGCCCACCGGGTGACCGTTGCCGGCGCAGAGGTGGACCTGACCCCCGCCGAGTTCGCCCTGCTGGCCTTGCTGATGCGGAGTCCCGGTCATGCCTTTACCCGCACCGAGTTGATCGAGCAGGGTCTTGGTTATGCCCACGCCGGCCTCGAGCGCACCGTTGACAGCCACATCAAGAACCTGCGGAAGAAGATTGAACGCGATCCCGATGCTCCCCCCTTGATCGAGACGGTGTACGGTGTGGGTTACCGCTTGCGGCGGGAGGAGTAGCCGGAGCCGTCCATTCGGGAGATCCCTGCCCCCGGGTGGCGTGAGCGCCACGATGAACCGTCTGTGGTTCCAACTCACGCTAGGCTTTGCGCTGGTGGCGCTGGTCAGTATTGTGACCGTGGCGGCGCTGGCGAATAGCCGCGCGCGCAGCACTTTTCGGGGCTACCTGGCCCAGAACCAGGCCCTCGAAAGCGGTCTGGTTGAGCAACTCGCGGAACATTACGCGACCCACGGTTCGTGGGAGGGGGTGGAGGCATTACTGGCCCGGGGGCCAGGCATGGGGCCACGACCGGGACGGGGGGTAGGAGGGCCGCCGTGGAGCAGTATGGCTCTGGCCGACGCCGCGGGGCGCGTGGTTGCCGATGCCGGCGGGCTGGTTACCGGGCCGGTGCTGAGCGCCCGTGAGCGGGCCGAGGCCATCCCGATCATTGTGGCGGGCCAGGTGGTGGGGTACCTGGTCGCGCGCGCGCCGCCTGGAGCGGCGGTGCTCCCGCTGGCGGCGCAACGCTTTCTCGATAGCCTGAACGGGGCCTTCTGGATGGCGGGGGCGCTGGCGGGCAGCCTGGGACTGGCCCTGGGGCTACTGATCGCCTGGGGCCTCGCCGCGCCCCTGCGCCGCCTTGCCGTGGGCGCGCAACGGGTCGCTGCCGGTCAATTTGATGAACGTGTGCCGGTTGCCGGGCCAGCCGAGGTGCGCACGGTGGCCCTGGCCTTCAATAACATGGCCGCGGCCCTCGCCGCCGGCGAGGCCGAGCGCCGCCATATGGTCGCCGATATTGCCCACGAACTGCGCACCCCGCTGACGGTGATCCAGGGTAATCTGCGGGCCATGCTCGACGAGGTGTACCCCCTGACCCGCGAAGAAGTGGCGCGGATCTACGAGGCCAGCCTGGGCCTGGGCCGGCTGGTAGACGACCTGCGGGTGCTCTCGCTGGCCGAGGCGGGCCGGCTGGACCTGCACGTGCAGCCTGTAGCGGTAGGGCCGCTGCTGACGCGCGAGGCGGCGCTTTTTGCCGACCTCGCCGCCAGTCAGGGCGTTCGTCTACAGGTTGAAGCTTCCGACACGCTCCCCAGAGTCCTGGCGGACCCGGAACGGCTCGCGCAGGTGCTGCACAATCTGCTGAGCAATGCCCTGCGCTACACCCCTGCCGGCGGGCGGATCACCTTGCGGGCGACAGCGGGGTCCAGCGGATCGGTGCGCCTGGAGGTAGAAGACACCGGCGCGGGCATTGCTCCCGAAGATCTCCCGCATATCTTCGAACGCTTCTACCGAGCCGACCGGGGCCGCGCGCGGGAGAACGGGGGGAGCGGCCTGGGGCTGACGATTGCCCATCAACTGGTACGGCTCCAGGGGGGCACGATGGGGGTCGAGAGCGCGCCGGGCCAGGGGGCGCGATTCTGGTTCACGCTGCCGACAGCGCGTTGTAACACGCCAGAGGCTCCGGGCATCTAAGTGGTGCATCTGGCACGTTGGCTGAGGCTCACGTGCCGGTGGATAGTTTTTCAAGATGAACGGGGATTGTTCCTGGGAAGGCTGCACTCTCCTCACAAGGAGGGGGTAGGGAAACCGGGTTTCCCCATGCCCCAACCGCTGGTGGGAGCGGCTGGCGCCCCAGCCGGCAGGGGCCTGGGGAAACCCGGGTTCTCTATGTTCACATTAGGCCCCATTCGCAGGGCGCACAACGCCAGAATGAAAATACTATTGTTCTTGGGAGGGCTGCGCCCTCCCAAACCCTCCCGCGGGCGGGCTATTTTCACCTCAGACGCCCATGCGTGGGGCGCACACCGCCGCGATGACCGCGGGGTATCTCTGGGAGGGCCGCCCCCTCCCTGGCCCTCCCCCGCTGGGGTTCAGGAGCGGACAGAACGTATGAGCGCCGACGGGCGGTATGGCGTTGGGATGCGCTGGGTAGTCCTCACCCCCTCCCCCTCTCCAGCTTCGCTGGAGAGGGGAGACCAGAGCCGTGCGCGGGGGCGTTCCCATGCGGTACAAGCCACGTTGGCTCGGATGTTCTGTCCGCCCTTAAACCCCGCTGGGGGAGGGAACCGGGCGCCTCCCCGCAGGGAGGGGGTTGGGGAAACCCGGTTTCCCCGTATTTTGGAGGTGCGCATAGAACGAAAGGGTGGTTATGCCCAATGTATTCCGCTTTGTGCTGCTGGCGCTAACGGCGCTGCTGGTGAGCGCCTGCGGCGTTCCAACGCGCCCGGCGAGACCCGCAGCAGCGCCATCTGGCTATGCTAACATCTCCGTCGCCGAGTTGAAAGCTCGTCTCGACGCCGGGGAGCCGCTGATCCTGCTGGACGTGCGCTCGCCAGAGGAGTACACGCAGGACGGGCATGTGGCCGGATCGATGCTCATTCCACTCCCTGAACTGACCCAGCGCGTCGGGGAGCTTGACAGGGAGCGTCCGGTCGTATGTATCTGCCGATCGGGGAACCGCAGCCGTACCGCCTGTGCCCAGTTAGCGCGGGCCGGCTTTACCCAACTGGCGAACGTGGAAGGCGGTATGCGCGCCTGGGCCGCGGCCGGATATGCAATTGAGCGACCGTGAGGTATTCCACATGGCAAAACGAGTCATCATCATTGGAGGAGTAGCGGCGGGGATGAGCGCCGCTGCGAAGGCGCGACGCAGCGATCCGGGGCTGGAAATTGTGGCCTATGAGCGTTCGGGCTATGTGAGCTACGGTTCGTGCGGTTTTCCCTACGCTATCAAGGGTGAAATCGCCCGCGTTGAGGATGTAGTAGTACGCACGCCAGAACGCTTTGCCAAACAGGGCATCACCGCCCTGGTGCGGCACGAAGTGCTGGAGATCGACCCTGCCGGCGGGACCGTGCTGGTGCGTAACCTGAACAGCGGGACGGAGTTCAGGGATCGCTGGGACGCGCTGGTGCTGACGACGGGTGGCGCGGCGAGCCGCCCGCCCTTTCCGGGAGTGAACCTGCCGGGC
Source organism: uncultured Chloroflexota bacterium (assembly GCA_937120965.1). Lineage (GTDB taxonomy): Bacteria > Chloroflexota > Chloroflexia > Chloroflexales > Chloroflexaceae > JACAEO01. The sequence continues at coordinate 1,155 of CAKZKA010000213.1, read as the reverse complement.
ATCTTTACTCTGCGCACAGTCGAAGACGCGCTGGCGATCCAGCAGTGGATCGTCGAGCATCGCCCCACGCGAGGGGCAATCATCGGCGGGGGCTACATCGGGCTGGAAATGGCCGAAGCCCTCGATGCCCACGGCGTTCAGCTCACGCTGGTGGAGCGTCTGCCGCAGGTGTTGCCCAACCTCGATGCCGAGATGGCCAGCCACGTGCAGGCCGAACTGGAGCGGCAGGGCGTGGAGTTGCGCCTGGATCAGCCGGTGGAGGGCTTCGGCGGTGACGAGCGGGTACGCGAGGTGGTGGCCGGGGGGCAGCGCATCCCCGCCGACATCGTGATCCTGGCGGTGGGAGTCAAACCGAATGTAGAACTGGCCCGCGCTGCCGGTATCGCCCTGGGGCCGACCGGCGCCGTGGCGGTGGACGATCACCAGCGGACGAACCTGCCCTCGATCTGGGCGGCAGGGGATGTGGCCGAGGCCCTGCACCGCGTCACGGGCCGACCGGCCTGGGTGCCGCTGGGCACCACGGCTAACAAACAGGGCCGTGTTGCTGGTGAAAACGTCGCCGGAGGCGATGCGCGCTTCGCCGGAATCGTTGGCACCGCGGTAGTGAAGGTCTTCGACCTGGAAGCGGCCAGTAGCGGTCTATCCGAGGCGAAAGCGCGGATCGGGGGCTACAACGTCGAGAGTGTCAGCGCCACGGCCAGTTCGCGGGCGCACTACATGCCCGGGCACCAGCCCATCCATGTGAAGCTGGTCTACGAGAGCGGTTCGCGCCGGTTGCTGGGGGGCCAGCTCGTGGGCATCGAGGGTGTGGCAAAGCGGATTGACATTATTGCCGCGGCGCTCCACCAGGGTTGGACGGTGGATGAACTGGCGGAGCTGGATTTGAGCTACGCGCCGCCCTTCTCGCCGGTGTGGGACCCGATCCTGGTGGCGGCTAACCTGGCCCGCCGCGAGGGGTAGGGCCGGCCCATCGCCTTCAGGGGCGGACAGAACATATGGGTGTCGACGGGCGGTATGGCGTTGGGATGCGCTGGTTGGTCCTCGCCCCCGGCCCCCTTCGACAGGCTCAGGCTTCGCCCTGAGGCTCACAGCCCGAAGGGGCGGGCCTCTCCAGCTTCGCTGGAGCGCCTGCGCTGAGCCTGTCGAAGCGGGGAG
>CAKZKA010000212.1 GCA_937120965.1 uncultured Chloroflexota bacterium | reverse complement strand
CCAACTGTGACCTTCCATTTCGAAATGAAAGGCGCCACTATGCATCTGCTCACGGAAGAGTTTCCAAAGCTCCTGCTGATCTGTCTCTACCTGCAAGTTGCCAATCACCGCGCGATAGAGTTGATCGTACCAATACAGGGCATCGACATGTTGCGCCCCAGGGGCAAAAGCACACGCAAGCCTGCGCACGCCATGCAGCACCTGCCGCTGTGCATCCCGGGCCTCGACATCGAAAGAGGAGCGCCCAACACACTTGGCCTCTATCACCTCAGCGTGAATCCGGAGAGCGCCAACGCTATCGGATGTGATAACGGCACAGAGCAAGTCAGGGAACTTGCCGCTGCTAAACCAGTGCTCGAAATCGTCAAGCAGCACCCAGCTTATCAGCGCGCCGGGGAAGGTTGCGCGAAGACGCCGCTCTGTCTCAACACACGCCACGACCATGCCGATCAGCTCGTTCAAAAACGCGCCTGGACCCGCTGCACGCAGGACGATATCGCCAGAGATTTGCTTGGCCCGCTCGACGAGATCTTCGGCTACCTCTCGCAGGAACTCCGACGTGGCCCGATGAAACATCTGACCGAGCCGCCCGGTCAGCCGCCGCAGCACCACGTCTTGAGTCTTGCGTGAAGAGGAGACGGTCAGATTGTGCTGACGCTTAGCTCCAAGGCCGAGGGAGTAGCGAATAATTTGTACTTTGTCAGGAAAGGCACTCTCCATTAAAAAACGATCGATTGTCGGATCGTAACAAATAATCCAGTTGAAATGATCATGCAGGTCGTTAAGAATTTGCTCCCAAGCATCAATTTTCAGCTCGCGAAAGAAAAGTGCATTCTGATCATATCTTACTGGGCGACGTTCTACCGCCGCGTACTGCGCGAGCAAAAAGTGCCGTGCTACGGCGGGCTGCTGCGGCGGGGTTAACAGGAGTTGCCGGTGCAACTCACCCCGCTGAAAAGGCTCCTGCTGAGCGCGATAGGTGGGTAGATAGCCTTCGAGAGGCACGTCAGCCCCGGCCGGCACGAGCTGGGAGGTAACACGCTGTCCCTTGTCGGCAAGAACGTCGGCGAGGATGACAATGTCGGTATCCTCACGAGCGCGCAACAGCTCTTCGTAGGGTCCTTCAATGACCTTCAGGCTGATGGAGGGGAAATACTCGCTGCCCTGCCGGTTGACCTGAGTGCGCTCCGCCTGTACCCATTCACTGACACGGCGAAAGAGCGGCGCTCCCCGGTTACTAGTATGGACAATCACCGAGAGCCGAAGCGTCCAGCCGCGACGCTCGCCAATGCGCGTCAGCCGCTCGACGAGCAGGCCGGGCAGCGCCCCATTGCGACACTCGAAGAGCACAATCTCAACGCCATTGCGCACAAATGGGTAGGTCTCGATGTAGTCCTGGATCACGGCGGCAATGCCCTCGACTGCGCGCTGGGCTGCCTTTTCGTTCTCGTCCTCGGCCAGCAAATCGGTGTCGAGACCAAAGGCTTCGGCAACGACCGCTTCACGAACGTAGAGCTCGTAGCCATCAACCTCCTCTGCTGGGAGAAAGCGCTCGGCAGGCCGCCCTTCACCTGGCGGCAGACCGACTACCGGCGGGAACTGGCTCGATCCGTAGGTCACGCCAAGCTCACGCAGATAGCGTGGCTCATCCACGATGCTGAAAGACCCGGCGTGGTCGAGCAGCCGTGTGATAAGGTTATTGAAGAAGCGGGCGCGTTCGTGCCACCAGATCAACTTGAGCGGGTGGAAAAGCGGCATGACAGCCCAGTTCTCGAAACCCGGCGGACCGATCATCCACGCCTGGTTGAGCACTCTGTAGCCGGTGCTCACCTCTTGACCGCTCTGCAGGTGGATTATGGCCGTCAGCAAGAGCTGGTCATAGGCAGTTATCAGTTCACCGACGTTGGCAGAAAACAGACCCTTCTCAACGGCGACCTCGACGAAGGTAGCCCAGGCTTTTTCCAGAGCGTCGAGCGATCGGCTAAGCGCTGCCCGGGTCTCTGGGCGAAGACGCCCATGGGTTTGCGCCTCGAGCAGCTCGCGCAGATCGGCTGGGTGCTCGAACCACGCGCCGAGTGCGTGGATTGGGCGATGCAGGTCTAGATCGCCGATTTCGTTGCTGGTCGGGCAACCGTTGAAGATCGGGATGCGCAGTTGCGGGCCGGTTGGGCCGAAGAGGGGACCAAAGTCACTACTGGGCAGCGCTGCCTGCTCCACTTTTAGCGTTTGGGCTGTAGCGCTCGCAGGACTATCGGAGCGGTACTGCCAGATCAACTCTGCATGCACAAGCTCATTCCCATTCGGACCGAGCAGTGCGACTCGAAACGGCAACTCAAGACGACCAACCCGCTCGCGCTCTTCATCCTCATCTTCTTCGACCGACTCATCGCTCTGGGCTGTAGACCTGTGCCAGAGATCCTCTAGTTCCCAGGAAACCGACGGCATGACCTGTTCAATACCGCCATAGAGCATTTTGAAGACTTCGAGCGCACCGGGGAGGTTCTTGTTCCGGGCAACGACATTCAGTCGGGGAGTAACCCGTAAACGTCCCGGGGCTGTTAAACTACCACGCTGCGGCTGCACCAATTCTACGGCCAGGGCTGTCAGCCCCACGAGAAAGTCGGCGTGTCTGCGCGTCCGCGTCTTGATCAGGCGGCGAAGATCATTCCGCAGCACCGTGGGCAATACATCCCCGTGGGCCACAAGGAGCCGGTCAATGATCTCCGCCTCTGGTTCTTTTCCTTCTCTCAGATCGGCCAGGGCTTCGCGCAGATCGTCCTCATCTGAAGCATCAATGTCCAGCGCTTCTGTGAGCTTGTCGGCGATACGGGCCAACTTTTCCCTCTGCGTGGCGCGCGATTTCGTGGTAATGACCTTCTGAATCTCATGCCAGTCAATCTCAAGTACTTTGAGTAAGTCTTCGGCGTTATCACGTAGTTGTCCGTCAATGAAATCCTTCAGCAGGTCATGCTTCTGCTTGGCGCTCAGGCCGCCTAATGCCTCATCATCCTCCAGCTCAGCCTCTTCCAGACGGCGCAGGTAGGTTGTACGATCACGCTCGTCGAGCACTTCGTTGCCGATACGCGCCGCATTGCGAAGCTGGCGAAGCAGCTTGTCACCACGTGTCGTATTGAGTTGGCCTGCGAGATCGCGACAGCGGAAGAGCCCGAGGTGGGGCAGCGTCCAGGCGATGGCCTCGTCCAGTGAGGTTCCCGGACGCTGGCAGAGGCGATCATCAACCGCTGCCAGGAAATTGGCTAGATCGCGCAACTGGGGCTGATAGAGCACCCGAGCCAGCCGACGGATGAACTCGCTTAGCCGGCGTTGCTCAGCTTGCCTAAGCTGATAACCGGTGACACAGGCGCCGATCAGCTCGGCCAGACCGTCGGTTGAGAGCGAGAGCGCAGTCACCGGATAGATATCCTGCAGGCTCTGCGCATCACTGGTACGCCGGTTCTGGATGAGCACAAGGGCGTGATCAGGCGCTAGATTGTTGCGATACCAGGTTGGCGAGCGATTCTCACCGAGCAGACGGTCGGCGTGTCCGGGAATCTTCTCGATGGTGCGAACTTCGAGAGACCGGCCCGCAAGCTGCAGGCCGCGCGACCGGAGATCGTCCAGTAAAGCGCCGTAGGTCGCGCTGCTGAAGTCGGATATACGGAAAAAGGCCCGTGGGCCCGGTCGCGCGCCGATCTGCGCCTCGAGGTAGCGCCGGAGCGCATCGGCGATAAGAGCATCGGTGTTCCGGGTCATCAGCAACTCCTGTCAGGGTTCACCGACGGTATACAAGAGCAGTCGCGTCGGAATACTGGATCAGCAGCCCCGCGCGCTGCATACGCGCGCGTAGGGCATCACGGTTGCGACTGTAGTACTCCTCATTAATCCGCAAGCGTTCAACCAGTCCTGCTGCGTGGGCCTCCCCAGGGCCGATGACGATACCGTATCGGTGGTAGAGTAGCTTCAGAAACTCTCCCAATCGGATCGGTGCACCCCCGCGGGGAAGGGTAGCCATTACGAGGGTCTTGAGCAGCGTATTACCCAGCACAAAGCGGATCTGGCTACCTTTGCGCGGTGCCACCAGGCCAATTGCTCGTCCGAGCTTCCGGTGCACGGCAAGGAAATTGCGACGAAAATCACTGCTCAGGGCCTCGAAGAGCACTTTGCCATACTCCTGGATGAGCTTCTCATAACTCTGCTCGCCGGCACCGTAGCTTACGGAGATTTCCCGCACTGCATTGTCGAGCTTGTGTTTGGTGCGGGTGCGGGCAACACCAAATTCCTGCTGCACCTCGTTCTGCAGATACTCGAGGAGATCATCGCCGCCAGTGCGCAGCTCAGCAGCCCGGACACGCAGCCACTCCATCACCAACTCTCGCGCCTGACTCAGTTGCCGGTCGTCCTGCTCCCGAAGCAGGCTCGCTGAGCACTCGCGTAGAATGCCACCGTCCTGTTCGCCGAGCAGGTCGATGAGCAGGTCCGGCCGGCACGCCTCCAGGCAACTGCCTGAACTGTGCCCCTCAGAGTGGCTGGCTGGATGCGCCCGATGGTAGATATAGATAATGATGTGGAAGCAAATGAGGTGCGCCAGCAGTTCCAGACACTCAAGCGAGTCAAGATCATTGTCGAGAAAGGTGTCCAGATCGTTGGCAAATTGCTGGTAGAGCGGGCAGCCAGGATCGGGGATCCAGCCCAGGGTTCCGTGAATGTGACCATTGCTCGTAGCGATCAGATCACCCCAGGCAGCGTCAATCGCGCGCGCCAGATGGCCGAGGGCCTGATTATTGGCGGTCAGAAGCTTTTGAAGGCGGTTGCTGATACGTGAGCGCACCTCAGGGCTAGTTTCCGTCCCGGCTGAGATAAAAAGATAGTACATCTCGCCACCGCGAGCAAAAAAGTTACGGACGCGAAACTCTATCCCCTGATCGAGTTGCGCCAGCGGCAGATTGTCGGCAGAGAGCCGGTACTCCTTCAAGGTGGAGCCTTTCCGCGACGCTTCCCAGAGCAGAAACTCTTCATGGACCGGAAAGAGCGATTTCGCATACCAGGAGCGGTCTTCCTCAACGGCAGAAAACGAGCGCAGTAGGGCGCGAGCCTGGTCAAGCAACTCTGTGTCTTCGTATCCGTCAGGTTCTACCACGAGTTGGCGCAGTCGCTTGCGCAATTCTGCGGTAGCTCGCGTGTCGCGGCTATCGCGAGTTTTTTCACGCTCGTCGTAGAAAACAAAGCGCCGCAGGCCGAGGCGTTGGGGAATCGTATACTCGATCTGATAGTCATCTCCCTCCTCACGATCCGGCAATCCCTGGCCAAAACGGTATTTAAATCCAGCCAGAACGCCGAGGAACTCGAGCAAGTACTCGATCCAGGATTGACCTGTGCGCAGGCGATGACCCCAGATCCGTGCCGCTACAGGATAGTCCCCTTGTCCGAAATTGCCGTAGTGTGTTGTCATGGTCTTATCCCCCGGAGCGCAGCCTGCCATGATCGTCAATCCGCAACTTCTTTAGAATGTAGCGACGGCGGTCGGCGACGAAGAACTCAATCAATTCTGCTCCTTCCGAATCCTGCGCAAAGGCGCTGAGCAGTTTGTCCTTTAACGATCGCACACTCAACTCACACTCGTCGGCCAGGATATTGTAGGTGCCACCATGAGCAAGGCGCAGAAGATACTCAAAGGTCAGCAGATTCAGTTGCCATCTGATCGGTTCCAACCGCGTCCCGCCATCTCTCAGCACTAATGCGGGTGGCGGAGCAATTCGAAGCCACAGGTCAGGCCGGTCGCGATCATAGGTATCCTCCAACCGACGACTGACCTGAAGCTCAATCCCGCTCGCTGGAATAGTGAGCCGAACCAGGGGGCGGGGTTGTTCAGCGCTGTGGAAATACTGCGTTGTCACATAGAGGTTATCGGCGTCGGTCAGGTAGAGACGCGAGAATG
>CAKZKA010000211.1 GCA_937120965.1 uncultured Chloroflexota bacterium | reverse complement strand
GCGCCCTCCCACGAACCCCTCGTTCATCTCGTGTAAGGGCAGACAGAACATTCGAGCCAGCGTGGCTTGTACCGCATCCCAACGCCATAACACCCGTTGGCGCCCATGCGTTCTGTCCGCCCTTAAAGCGACAATGTGCGGCGCAGCCGCCTGGACAGGATCCTTCGATGCAGCATATCCGCTCCTCGGAGATTACGCCGGAGCACGTGTACCTCTCGCGTCGGCGCTTCCTCGGCAGCGCCGGGGCCCTGGGGGCCGCTCTGGCGCTGGGCGCCTGCGGCGCAACTCCCGCCGCGGCCCCGGCCACCCCTCTCGATGGGCGCACCGACGAACTCGGTGACCGGCTGAACAGCTTTGAGCAGATTACTACCTACAATAACTACTACGAGTTCACCACCGACAAGCAACAGGTCGCCCGCCTGGCTCGCGATTTCCGTGTCTCACCGTGGGAGGTTGCCGTCGGCGGCCTGGTACGCTCGCCGCGGGTCTTCGCGCTGGAGGATCTGCTGGGCTTTGAGCAGGAGGAGCGCATCTACCGCCTGCGCTGCGTCGAGGGCTGGTCCATGGTCATTCCCTGGCAGGGTTTTCCGTTGCGCCGCCTCCTGGCCGGGGTTGAGCCCCTCGCCAGCGCGCGCTACGTGCGCTTCGAGACGGTGCTGCGCCCGGAGGAGATGCCCGGCCAGCGCGACCGCTTCTACCCCTGGCCCTACGTCGAGGGCCTGCGCCTCGATGAGGCCATGCACGACCTGACCCTGCTGGCGACCGGTCTCTACGGCCGGTCGTTGACGCCTCAGAACGGCGCGCCCCTGCGCCTGGTGGCGCCCTGGAAGTATGGCTTCAAGAGCATTAAAGCCATTGTTCGGATTGACCTTGTGGACCAGATGCCCCGTTCGCTCTGGATGACCGTTGCGCCCGAGGAGTATGGCTTCTACGCCAATGTCAACCCGGACGTGCCGCACCCTCGCTGGTCGCAGGCAACCGAGCGCCGCATTGGTGAAGGCGGGCGCCGCCCAACCCTGCCCTTCAACGGCTATGCCGAGCAGGTTGCCGCTCTCTACGCCGGTCTCGACCTGCGGGTGAATTACTGATGCGGAACTGGCCACGTCTGGCGGCCCATCTGGCATGGCTGCCCCTCGCCCTGCTGATCTTCGACGCAGCCACGGGTCGCCTGTCGGTAAACCCCGTCCAGGATCTAACCCTGCGCACGGGCAAGGCGGCGCTGGTGCTGCTCATCCTTTCCCTGGCCTGCACGCCGCTCAATCGGCTGCTGGGTTGGAAGTGGGCCGTGGCTCTGCGGAAGCCCCTGGGTCTCTACAGCTTCCTGTACGTCTGTCTGCACTTGCTGGTCTTCGCCGTGGCCGATTACCGGCTCGACCTGGCGCTGATCGGGCAGACCATAGCCGAGAAGCGCTACATCCTGGCCGGATTGGCGAGCTTTGCCTTGCTGCTCCCCCTCGCGCTGACGTCAACACGCGCGGCGATGCGGCGCCTGGGGCGCTGGTGGCGTCGCCTCCATCGTCTGGTGTATGTTGCGGCGGCGCTGGCCGTGCTGCACTACCTCTGGCTGGCAAAGGTCTGGCGCGAGCCAGCCCTGTGGGGCGCAGTCTTGCTGATCTTGCTGCTGGCGCGCCTGCCGCTGCTCCGGCGCTGGCGGGCGCGCTCAGGGGCGCCGCCGTCGGGGACGGCGCGGCCCACGTCGGCGCAGGGCCATCCAGACGCCCACAGCGAAACCGCCCAGCAGGCTCAGCACGGCGAACATCGCCCCCGGCCCGTAGACCAGCGCCGCGGCACGCAGGGCGCCCGCCAGGAGCAGGGCGACGATCCAACCCACGACGAACAGACGCTGCCGGAACTCCGGCCCGAACCATTGGGGCCGCCCCTGCCCCACCAGATAGCCCGTGCCCCCGGCGATGATCAGGAGTAAGACGTTGGTGATGACCAGTTGCATAGAACCTCGTTGTGTGTTGTCTGGCGGCTCGCTTCTGATGTGAACATACGGGGAACCCGGGGTTCCCCAACCCCCTGCCGGCTGGGGCGTCAGCCGCTCCCACCAGCGGTTGGACCATGGGGAACCCGGGGTTCCCCAACCCCCTGCCGGCTGGGGCGTCAGCCCCTCCCAACGGCGGTTGGGGCATGGGAAACCCGGTTGCCCCAACCCCCTGCCGGCTGGGGCGCCAGCCCCTCCCCCCAGCGGTTGGGCCATGGGGAAACCCGGTTGCCCCAACCCCCTGCCGGCTGGGGCGCCAGCCCCTCCCCCCAGCGGTTGGGCCATAGGGAAACCCGGTTGCCCCAACCCCCCGCCGGCTGGGGCGGCAAGCCCTGCTCACCGGGAGGGTTTGGGAGCAGGTCCCGGCCTTGTAAATGGGACAAGTGCCGTGCTACAATTGACGCTAAACCCGCTACCGGCCCATACGCTACCCATCACCGATCCCGGCCCCCTCCACGGCCCGGCCCGATCAGGGTATCTCGATGGGCCGCCGTCAACCGTGGAGACGGGGTGTGTATGTCAGAACTGAAAGATAAACTCGTACTTGTAGTTGATGATGAAGCGCGCATGGTAAACTTCATGCGCCTCAACCTTGAACTCGAAGGCATGCGCGTAGCTACCGCCGCCAACGGGCGCGAAGCCCTCGAGCGGGTGCGCGAAGATATGCCTGATGTTGTCTTGCTTGACGTGATGATGCCCGGGATGGACGGCTTCGAGACCCTGCGCCGCATCCGTCAATTCTCGCAGGTGCCGGTGCTGATGCTCACCGCCAAGGATGAGGAAGAGGACCGGGTACGTGGGCTGGAGCTCGGCGCTGATGATTATATCGGGAAACCCTTCAGCCACCGTGAGCTGGTCAGCCGCATCAAGGCGGTGCTCCGTCGCCACTATGCCTCACCGCCCGTCCCGCAGACGCTGGTCAGGGTGGATGACCGGCTGAACATTGATTTTGCCCGCCGCGAGGTGCTGGTTGACGGCAAACGGGTGAACCTGCGTCCTACTGAGTACCGCCTGCTCTACCATCTGGTGCAGAATGCGGGCTATGTCCAGACCCACGAGATGCTGCTGACCAAGGTCTGGGGGCCGGAGTACCGCGAGGAGAGCCACTATCTGCGGCTCTACATCACCTATCTGCGCCAGAAGATCGAGGAGGACCCGGCCAATCCCCGGTACATCCTCACCGAGCGTGGGGTGGGCTACCGCTTCGTTGATTTCGAGCACAAGTCTGCATAATGGCTGGCCCGTTGAACGGCAATGGGCCTAACGTGAAAATAGCCCGCCCGGGGGAGGGTTTGGGAGGGCTGTGCCCTCCCAGGAAACAACCCGCCAGCGGGGAGGGTTTGGGAGGGCTGCGCCCTACCAAGAACAATACTATTTTCATTCCGGCGTTGTGCGGCGCAGCCGCATGGATGACTGAGGTGAACATATGGGGAAACCGGGTTTCCCCATACCCCCTCCCGTAGAGGAGCGTATGGCTCCGTGCCTCGCCTATCCCCCTTCATCCACCAGGCTGAGCATCAACTGGCGCAACTGGCGCAGCCGGCGGTCGAGGCGTTCGGGCCGCAGGTGCAGATCATCGCGGATCTGGCTGAGCTGGAGCCGGAAGGTGTCAATCGGCCCCTTCTCGCGCTCGGCGCTGTAGGCATAGGCCTGATCCAGGGAGCGATAGGCCGTCAGCAGGGTGCGGTCGGCCTCGACCAGGTCGTTGCGTTGCAGGGCCGCCACTGCGTCGTCAACCTGGCTGGCGGCCCGCAGCAGGTAGAGGGCGCTCCAGAGCTGCCGGTCCTGGGCCTGCAAGTCGAGCACTTCCAGCCGCACAACGCTGCCATCGGGCGGCGGCGCCCCGGCTGGCGCCACCGTCGCAGGCGCTGGCGTGGGTGGCGGGGGTGTAGCTGGAGGCGCCGTAGTGGCCGGGGCCGGGGGGCCTAGCCAGAGCCATTGCAGGCTCAACGTCACCGCCACGGCCAGCGTTGCCGTGAGCACGTGCGGAAG
>CAKZKA010000210.1 GCA_937120965.1 uncultured Chloroflexota bacterium | reverse complement strand
CCTTCGGGCTGAGCCTCAGGGCGAAGCCTGAGCCTGTCGAAGGGGGCCGGGGGTGAGGACCAACCAGCGCATCCCCATGCCATCACGCCCGTCGGCGCCCATACGTTCATCCGCCCCTGAACCCGTACGGGCAAGGGAGTTGCCTCAGCCCCTCCTGTCTATCCCGGCTGCGCCTCGCAGCCATGCTACAATGCCTGCCATGATCTGGACTATTTCCGATCTCCATCTTTCACACGCTCAGCCGAAGCCGATGGACATCTTCGGCGCGCACTGGAAGGACCATCCGACGCGCATCGCCGCAAACTGGCGCGCCCGTGTCGCCGCTGAGGACCATGTGCTCGTCGCCGGTGACATCTCCTGGGCGATGAAGTTCCCCGATGCCCTGGAGGATCTCCGCTGGCTTGACGCCTTGCCTGGCCACAAGGTGCTTATTCGCGGCAACCACGATTACTGGTGCCCCCGTAACGTCAAACCACTCCGCCCGCGCCTGCCGCCCAGCCTGACCCTCCTGGGCGCCGACGCCTGCGATCTCGGCGAGGCGGTGGTGTGCGGCACCCGCGGCTGGATCACGCCCGAAACCCCTGGCTACGCTCCCGCCACCGACGACCGGATCTACCAGCGTGAACTGGGTATGCTGGAGCGCGCTCTGGCTCACGCCACCACCCTCGCCGCCACCGCCAAACCGATCATCGTGATGATCCACTACCCGCCCTTTGTGAACCGACAGCCTACCGCCTTTGCCCAACGCATCACCGCCGCCGCAGGGGTGCGGGCCTGCGTGTACGGGCACCTCCACCGCCGTCAAGATCACGAAAACGCCGTCAACGGTCGCGTTGACGGCGTCTACTACCAGCTCACCTCAGCCGACTTCCTCGACTTTGGCCCCGTCGCCGTGCGCGGGCTAGCATAGGCGACGAAGCTCTGCCGATGTGGTCGAGTTACTCAATTGTAAACCTCAGAATCTCCTGCTCGCCGCTATTGATCGAGTTCGTGAAGCTGCGCACCGAGCCGCGGTAGAGGAAGCGCACCGAATAATTCGTTGGCGCGCCACTGTAGAGGTGCACTGTGAGGCGGTAGCTCCCGCGCGGGAGGGGCGAACCAATGCTGAAGATATTCTCGGCGGCGTTGCCAGGTTCACGCAACCAGTCGCGATCCAGGCGTAAGTTGCTCTGTAGAGCTCTTGCAAATCATGACGTTCGCCCGCCGAGGAGTATGCCAATTCCCCATTCGACAACCACCCCCGGATCGGGTACAATACAAAATGGCATTTACAGCATTCCAACGCCCTGGAGAACCACATGGAGATCGGAATCGTTCGGCCCGTCAACATCACCACCGAGATGCGCACGGCCTATCTGAGCTACGCTATGAGCGTCATCGTCTCGCGCGCGCTCCCCGATGCGCGCGATGGCCTCAAGCCAGTCCAGCGGCGCATCCTCTACGGGATGTGGGATATGGGCTTTCGCAGCAATGACGCCTATAAGAAGTGCGCGCGCATCGTCGGCGATGTGCTTGGCAAAATGCACCCTCACGGCGATAGCGCCGTCTATGATGCCCTGGCGCGCCTGGCTCAACCCTGGAGTATGCGCTATCCCCTTGTGGACGGGCAGGGCAACTTTGGCAGTATTGACGGCGACCCCCCGGCCGCCATGCGTTATACCGAGGCCCGCCTTGCGCCCATCGCCGAGGAACTCCTGGTTGATATTGACAGGAATACGGTTGATTTTCGCGACAATTTTGATGGTTCCTATAAAGAGCCTACTGTCCTCCCCGCCCGGCTGCCTAATCTGCTGCTTAACGGCGCGTCGGGCATTGCGGTGGGTATGGCAACCAACATCCCGCCCCACAACCTGCGCGAACTCTGCGATGCCATCAGCTACCTCATCGATAATCCTGAGGCTACGGTTGAGGATCTGATCAAGCTCATCCCTGGCCCCGATTTTCCCACCGCCGCCAGCATCCTTGGCGCCGAGGGCATTCTCGCTGCCTACAGCACCGGGCGCGGCCAGATTACCCTGCGCGCCAGGGCTCACGTCGAGGAGGCCTCCAGGGGCGCGTTCAATATTGTTGTCACCGAACTGCCCTACCAGGTGAACAAGGCGCGCCTGCAGGAACGTATCGCCGAACTGGCCAAAGAACGCAAAATTGAGGGTATTCGCGATGTTCGCGATGAGTCGGATCGCAGCGGCATGCGCCTCGTTATCGTGCTCAGACAGGACGCGCAGCCCAAAAAGGTCTTGAACGCCCTCTACAAACATACCCAGATGCAGACTACCTTCGGCATCAACATGCTGGCCCTCGTCGAGGGCGGGCGTCAGCCGAAGGTGCTTACCCTCAAGCGCCTGTTGCAGGAGTACATTGCCCACCGCCAGGAGGTCATCCGCCGGCGCACCGAGTTTGACCTGGAGAAGGCCCGTGAGCGGGCCCATATCCTCGAGGGCCTGAAGATAGCCCTCGATAATCTCGATGAGGTCATTCGCACCATTCGCGAGTCGCGCAGCGCCGAGAGCGCCAGAAATAATCTGATGCGCATCTTCAACCTCAGTGAGCGCCAGGCTCAGGCCATTCTGGATATGCAACTCCGTCGCCTGGCCGCCCTTGAGCGTAAGAAGATCGAAGATGAGTACCAGGAGGTTATCAAGCTCATCGCTGAACTCGAAGATATCCTCGCCAATCCGAAGAGGGTGCTCTACCTCATTAAGGAGGATTTGCGCTATCTCAAAGAGAAATATGGCGATGAGCGCCGCACCCGTATTGTGCCCGACGTGACCGGTGAGGTGAGCGATGAGGATCTCATTCCCGATGTGCGGGTGCTGATCACCATCACCGATCGCGGCTACATCAAGCGGCAGGCCGCCGATAGCTACCGCACCCAGCGCCGCGGCGGCCGCGGAGTCAAGGGTATGGTCACTCGCGAGCAGGATATCGTGCGCCACCTGCTCATCTGTAGCTCGCTCGATAACTTGCTGTTCTTTACCGATAAGGGCAAGGTCTATCAACTCAAGGCCCACGAGGTGCCCGATAGCTCGCGCACCGCGAAGGGCCTGCCCCTGGTGAACCTGATCTCGCTGGAGCCCGGTGAGCAGGTGACCAGTATGCTCGCTGTCCCCGATTTCGATGGTGAGTACCTGGTCATGGCCACCCATCGCGGCAAGATCAAGCGCACCCAGCTCCGTGAGTATAGCCAGGTTCGCTCCAACGGCCTGATTGCCATTGGTCTGGAAGAAGGCGACACCCTTGGCTGGGTGCAGGTGAGCCGCGGCGATGAGGATGTCTTGCTCACAACCGCTCAAGGGCAGACCGCGCGCTTCCGCCAGAGCGAGGTCCGCCCGATGGGGCGCCCGGCCACCGGCGTGAACGGGATCAATCTCGCCGATAACGACCGGGTGATCAGTATGCAACTGGCCCGGCCCGACCACGATTTGCTGGTGGTGACCGCCCGCGGGGTGGGGAAACGCACCAGCCTCGATGAGTACCCCACGAAGGGTCGCGCCACCGGTGGCGTGATCACCATGCGCCTGCGACCGGGCGATGAGATTGCCGGCGCTGCCATCGTCACCGAGCGCTCGTTGCTGACCTTCGTCACCGCGGGCGGCGTCGTGATGCGCACGACAGCCGAAGATGTCCCGCGGCTTGGCCGCGCTACCCAGGGTGTGATCGTGGTTAATCTTACATCCGGTGACCGCCTGACCGCTCTTTCAGTCGAAGAGCCTGATGAACAGGACAGTGAGCCGACGACGATTGTCAGCCCTGATGGCGCCTGAAGACGAGGGTGGATGCTACGGGTTGTTGGGTACAGAGGGGACGGGTGGGCCGTGGTGTGGGGGCATTCCCCTCAGGGGATGGGCATGGGGAAACCCGGTTTCCCCATACCCTAACCGCTGGCGGGGCCGCCTGGCGCCCCGCCAAGCAGGGAGTTGGGCAAACCCGGTTTCTCCGATGCGTTGCACAATGACCCGGGGAAAGGCATGGGGAAACCCGGCTTCCCCATGCCTCGTATCAGCGCTCGACTGGCACTACCTCTGGCCACAGCGGCACTACCGGTAGCTGTCGCACCAGCCCCTCGACGCGCAAGCGCTCGCCCTCACGCCGGTAGATGTCCACGAAGCGCTCGACCAGGCGCGGATCCCAGGCGCTCCCGCGGCCATGCCACAACACCTCCAGCGCCTGCTCGGGAGCCATCGCCGGTCGGTAGGCCCGGTCGGCGGTCATAGCTTCAAAAGCATCGGCGATTGCCAGGATGCGCGCCTCCAGCGGAATATCCTCGCCGGCCAGACCTTGCGGATAACCGCTGCCATCGTAGCGCTCGTGGTGGCTCTCGATGATCGGCAGCACTGCCCGTAGCCCGCTTACACGCTCGATGATCCGTACGCCGATGCGCGGATGCTGCTGCATGACCGCCAGTTCCTCCCCGTCGAGCCGGCCCGGCTTCAGCAGAATATGGTCGCGAATCCCGATCTTTCCCACGTCGTGGAGCAGGCCAGCGTAGGTCAGCAGCTCCAGACGCTCGGCACTCAGCCCCACTTCCTCTGCCAGCCGCACCGCGTAGCGCGTCACCTGGCGCGAATGGCCGAAGGTATGCGCATCGCGAGCCTCAATCGCCTCGGCCAGTGCGGCGATGGTTTGCCAGTTCTGGTCCCTCAGCGCCTGATACAGCCGCGCATTGTCGAGCGAAGCCGCCACCTGGCCGGCAAAGATCCCTAACAATCGGCGCTCAGCGGCGTCGAAAGGCGGCTGCTCGGCCCGCCGGGTCAGGTGCAGGAACCCTATCGGGCGATCGTGGCTCCGCAGTACTACCCCCGCGAAACGCTCGCTACCCTCGCTCCCGCGGTAGCCGCTCAACACCAGATGGGCTGCCTGGAGCGTCTTAGCGTCGCAGTCGGCGTCCAGCGCCAGCTCACGCCGCGGTTTTTGCGCCTGGCATACCGAACGCGCCGCCAGGAGCCGCAGGCTCTGCCGATCAGGGTAGAGCAGCGACAGCGCCAGCGATGCGGGCACGAAGCGCTGCCATAGAAACTCGACAATCTGGGTTGCCTGGGTCTCGACATCCAGCGAGGTTGCGATCAACTGGCTAAACTGGTACATGAAGACCAGATCGGACAGCCGTTCCTTTTCCTGCCGTACGCGCCGCAGTTCCAGCGCCGAACGCACGGTCCGCTCGAGATTCTCCGCCTCAACCGGCTTGGAGAGATAGTCGAGCGCCCCCAGTTTCAACGCCTGGCGCGCTGACTCGACGCTCGCGTAGGCCGTGAAGACGACCACATCGGTCTCGGCATGGCGTTGACGGATGTGCTCCAGCAGCGCGATCCCGTCCATGACCGGCATTTCGAGATCGACCAGCGCCAGGTCGTAGGGCTGGCGCTGGAGCAGCTCAACCGCCTGTCCGCCATGCTCGGCGGTCTCGACGATGTAGGTAGTGCGGAGCAACCGCTGACAGAAGGTGCGAATGTGGGCGTCGTCTTCAACCACCAGCAGGCGCGGCTGCACGCCAGCAACGCCCGGCGCCGGCAACACATCGGCCATACCACTCTCCTCGACCAGGTCGCAACAAGAAGCGATACACGCGCAAGACTGTCAATCGCCTGCGTATCTGCGCCACATCCACCCGGTATGAAGAAGCGTTCTTACGGGAGCGTAACTCCACGGACCCTTCCACGGCCGCCCGCACCCCTTTTGCCGTGCCCGGCGCGCGGCCCGATCCGCCGCTGCCCGTGTAGTCTGCTAACAAGCAGAATAGTAGGATCAGGTGTCATTTTGGCTACACGGAAAGCGCACTTGATGACAGTTTCGTCATCGCTCCGACCCCGGGGCGGGTCGTCATTCACTGGTGGAAATGTGGTGCAGAGGGGGGATTAGCCACCTGCGCGACGGGCAAAAAACTCCTTCACCCGGCGCTCAAGTTCCTCAAACTCAAAAGGCTTGGTGAGGTACTCGTTTACCCCGGCGCGGTAGGCGTTCTTCTCCGTATCGGGTGTGCCAAAGGCGGTGACCATGATGACATACACGTCGGAGTGGTTCTGGCGCAATGTTCGCACCAGATCGATTCCGCCCATGCGGGGCATGTTCATATCGGTAATGATCACGTCAACCGCTGTCTTCTGGAGGTGTTCGAGCGCGGCGATGCCATCCTCAGCTTCGACCACGGTATAGCCACTGTTGGTAAGAAGAAACCGGTAGAGGCGCCTGGTCGAGGGGTCGTCCTCCACAATCATTACCGTTGGCGACACGCTGGCCTCGCTTTGCTCAAGTCTCAGGAATATGAACGATGCGACGCCCGTTTATTGCAAATGCTCGAGACCCTTCCGGCCGCTGCATCGTGTTGCTTACTATACCATACTGGAGAAGGGGCCGGTTGTGCCCCCTGACCGCGTCGGGGTTGGCAAGGGCGCTCCCAACGTGAACACATGGGGAACCCGGGTTTCCCCACCTGCGGTGAGCCTGTCGAACCGCACCCCTCCCTGAGGGGAGGGTTGGGGAGGGCGTAGCCCGGCCAGAAACAACCCGCCAGCGGGGAGGGTTTGGGAGGGCGCAGTCCTCCCAGGAACAAAAGTTGCGGGAACCGCAGGCCCCCGCAACTCCCCCGGCAACGAAGTCTCGTTGCCGTACCAGCGCGCCGGTAGTCGTTGCTTTCAGCACCTCGGGCAGGCCGCAGACCGTATCGAAGGGTGCGTTCCGGGGCCATCCGCATCCTTCGCTCCACTCAGGACTGGCTCCTGTGCTGCTCAAGGCGCCGAAGGCGGCAAACATTTGTTATGCGCTACTGGCGCTCTAGCATCGGTACGCGGCCAGATCGTGAGCTTCGATGATCGGCATGAAGCGCGACATCTCCACCATCTTGAAGATTTTCTGGTGGTGCGGGCTTACGTTCATGGCGAAGAGCTTGAAGCCTGACTTTCGCGCCGTTACGACAAACTTGAGCAGAGCCGAGATGCCGGCTGAGTTGATGAACGAAACTTCGCTGAAATCGAGCACGGTTACCGGGCGCATCTCCTGGCACTCTGCGGCGATTGCCGCAGCGGAGATCGCGTCGACGCTGGTGCTGGTGATGTGTAGAATGGCGACGTCGCCGAACTCCTCCCGCAGGATGATGTCGCTCATGGCTCCCCCCTCCGATAGAGCCGCAGAGTGAGCACCGTACCGCGGTGCGAGGTGCTCACTTCCAGGTGATCAACAAGCTCGCTAATCAGATACATCCCAAAGCCGCGCAGGTAGCCGCTCTCAAGACTCTGCTCGTCTACCACGCGCCGCGAGGTGTCGAACTGCTCCAACCCGTCACCCTGATCGCTGATCCGGATCTCCAGTTTCTCGCCGTCAATCTCGAAGACCACGGCTACCAGTTTTCCCGCCTCCCGTCGATTGCCGTGGTCAATGGCGTTGTTTACCGCCTCGCTGATCGCCAGTTTCAGATCCTCAACCCGCTCCTCCGAAAACCCGATGGCGTTGCCCACTTCTGCCGCGCTGGCACGCACCACCCGCTCAAAGATGGGATTCGAAGGGATGTTGAGTTCTACACGCTCCATGTCCGACCTCGTTCCGTACTGCACGGACGTCTGTCCGAGGCTCATTCTACGCGCAATCTGTCACCAGAACATAACGGCAGGAGAGTGGTCAATGCACACCGTTCGCTGTAGTCTCGAGGCTACTGTTGTCAGTAGCCTGGGGGGCGGCGCCGTTGGCGCTTTCTCCTGCGCGCCGGCCCCGAACCGTATGCCGGGCAACGACCGGCATCTGCCGCACCAGATGGTCGTAGCGTCGCAGGTAGGCCTTGCCCAGCGGTGTGTTGCCGATTTGCAGGTAGCACGCCCCCAGGTAGTACAGCGCCTGTACGTGGCGCGCATTCCGGCGCAGCACCTTCTCGAAGAGCGGAATGGCCTTTTCAGGCTCCAGAATCTCCCGGTAACATAACCCGAGCATAAAAGTGGTCTCGATGTCTTCGGGCCAGTGTTGGAGCACGTGCTGAAACTCGGTGACCGCGAGCTTGTAGAGCCCCCTCCGCACGTACATGTAGCCCAGATCGTAACGCAGCGAATGGGCGTCGGGCGCCAGTTCTACGGCCTTGCGCCATGCTGCCAGCGCCCAGTGCTCCTTTCCGAGAACGGTGTAGATGAAGCCCAGCAGGTAGTGCGCTTGCGCGTCGTTGGGTAGCAGTTCCACTGCGCGCTCAAACGCGCGCATGGCCTGCCCGTTCATTCCCATGTCATAGAGTAGTTTTCCCATGCTCAAGAAGAGCCGCCCATGGTTCGGGTAGTGTCGGGCGCAGGCAAAGAGCAGGTCATAGGCCTCGCGCGGCTGTTTCCGGAGCCGCAGGACCGCGCTCATCCGCAGCCGCGCGTCCACATAGTGGCTATGCTGCGGCGGAACCTGCCGGTACTCGTCCAGCGCCTCGTCCCAGCGCTGCTGGCGCGCGAGCAGATTGCCGAGCAAATAGTGCGCCCGATACTCCTGGGGCCGCCACTGGAGCAGCGCCCGGTAAATCCGCTCGGCCTCCTCTTCGTAATGCTGTTGTTTCAACGCATTGCTGAGCCGGTAGTACCACTGCGCGACCTCTTCCTCGCTCCGGTTGACAAGTACGTTCTCCCCTGGCTCCGGGTCAGGCGACACGAAGGTCGGTTCGACCCGCAGGGCTTCGGCAAAGCAGCGTTGGGCCAGTTCGTGCGCGCCGTGACTCTGATGCATCAGGCCCATGTAGTAGCGCGGCTCGGCTGCCTGGGGGCGGGCGTTGCACGCGCTGTTGTAGTGAATGTAGGCCCGTCCGGCATCATCGATCTTCTGATAGCAGCGCCCCAGGGCAAAATGCGCTTCGTAGAGGTTGGGGTTGTGCTCCAGGGTTTCTTTGAAGGCTGCAATGGCCCGGTCAATCTGGTTCAATGCCGCGAAGGCCACACCCAGGTTGTAGTGCGCCTCGGCCAGTTGCGCATCGGTCTGGACGGCTTCCAGGTATTCGCGTAAGGCGCCATCCCAGTCTTCTTGAAAGGCCAGCGCGTTACCAATGTACAGGTAGATGATGGCTCGCTCGCGCTCGTAGATCTGCGCCTGCTCTTCGCCGTCAACATAGGCGGCGATGAGCGCCGCCTTGAAGTGTTCAATCGCTTCGGTGTAGGCTGCCCGCAGGTATGAACGCATCCCCTGACTGAAGGCTGCGCCCAGCCGCGTGCCTGCCATGAACCGCTCGCTTCCGGCAAATGTATCAAGGTCGAGCGGCATGAATTGGAGTTGATCATTTACTGCCATTGCTCTCCCCGTCGAACCCTGTGCGCAGGCCGGCCCGCCGTCGCGGCGCTCTCACTATACCATACCGTAGGTGACGGCAGCATAACACGCTCCACTGTCGTACATGGTTGTTTTGTCAGATGTTTATGCGGCTGCGCCGCGCCCCGCCAGGATGAACAACGCAGGGTAATAGGGGCGCAGCACTGCTGCGCCCCTACCCGGAAGGGCTTTGCTTTCCCAAACCCTCCCCACAGGCAGGGGTGCGGTTCGACAGGCTCACCGCAGATGGGGAAGCCCGGTTTCCCCATGTTCATATTAGCGGTAGTCCTCGGTGGCGATGCGCAGGTGCTGGTGCAGCTCGCGGGCCAGGCCCCGCCCGTAGCGATTCTGGGCCAGCTTGAGCACTTCCGGCAAGACAGCGATCCAGGTCTCGGCGTCGTCAGCGCCGGTTGTTCCCACCAGTCCCAGCGCCTCGGCCCAGAAGCTATCGGCGCGTTCATCGCCCAGCACTTCGGCCGCGACGCTGCGCAACTCGGCGCTCAGGCGGCTCAAACGGCGCCGCAAGACGACGATGGTCACATCGTCGCTCTGCGCGCCCTCGTTCCAGGCGCGGAGTTCGTGCAGCATCAGCGCGACCAGCGCCCGCGGCTTCAGGTGGCGATGGGCCTCGATCAGCGCTTGCAAACGCTCAAAGCTGAAGATGGCCCCGCTGCGGTTTTCAGCTTCGGGCACGCCATCGGTGTACAGCACCACCGCGTCGCCGGGGCCCAGGGTGACCGTGGCTTCGAGGTAGTCGCTGTCGGGGTCCACCCCTAACGGCAAGCCGGAAAGCTCCAGTTCTTGCACCTGACCATTGACAATCAGCGGGAAGGTATGCCCGGCGTTGGCGACCCGCAATAGCCCCTGCGTTGTGTCGAGCCGGGCATAGAGCATCGTCACCATACCGTGAGGAATCTCGCTCAGCACGCCTCGATTGACGGCCGCAAGGGTTTCTCCCGGCGGCTCGCCCCGGCGCGCCTCGTGGCGAAACACGGTCCGTGCTACGGCCATGCGCAGTGCGGCAGACAATCCTTTGCCGCTCACATCGCCGATCATGATGCCCTGTGTGCGCCCATCCAGGCGCATGAAGTCGTACAGATCGCCGCCCAGGTCACGGGCAGGCAGCGATACTGCGGCCACTTCCCAGCCCCGCAGCCGCGGAGCGGCTTCCAGGAGCAACCCCTGTTGCAGATCTCGCGCGAGTTGTAACTCCTGCTCGAGTTCGGCCGCGCGGCGCTGCTGTTCGGCAGTCAGGTGGGGCGCGGGCGCAGCCTGCCGCTCGACCGGAGCGGGGCGCGGTCGCCCGCGCGGAACCGTCCCCTGGTGCCCCAGGAGGGTTGGCGCGCGAGAGGTCAACTGGCGCTTTCGAACAAATTTGCCCATAGCCTGTGTTACGTTGCGAGGCTTCACCGCTATCCGGGGCGGCTGTCGCCGTTCAACAGCGCCTCGTAGTGTCGGCAGGTTTCGCGCAACCATCCCGACGCTACGCCGTCAATCAGGTGATCCGGCGGCAGTGCCGCCAGATGTCTGAGCGCGCTACGATACTCGCGCAGCGCGCTCTCCAGGCGTCCGACCTGGCGATAACTCTCGGCCAGGTGAAAGGCGATCAGCGGGGAGCCGCTATCCAGGTAACGCGCCCGTTCCAACTGGTCTATCGCTGCGGTGTGCTGCCCCTGCCGGGCGTAGATCAGGCCGATCAAGACGTGCGCCTCGGTGGTGAGCGGGTTCAGTTCCAGGGCGCGGTGGGCCTCGGCGGCGGCTAGATCCAGGTCACCCCGGTCGGCGTGGGCGCGCGCAGCCAGGGCCAGGATCTGGGGGGCGTGCTGGTCGGCCAGCGGCGCCTCGGCGAGCAACTCAAGGGCCGACTGGGTGTTGCCCGTGGCCAGGAGTGCGCGCCCCCGCGCGACGATCTCGGCCCCTGCGGCGGGGGCGGGTCTCGCTGCGGCACGGCGCGCCGCCGGTCGGGGGCCAGCGGTCCTGCCGCGTAGGGCCGGCGTCTGGCGTGGTTCCTGGCGCTCGGTTTCTTTCACGTACACATAGGTTCCGGCCACCTCGCGCCAGCGGAAGCGATTGAAAATGTTCCACAACGTTTCTGAGAAGCCCAGGAAGAGCATTCCGCCTTCATCCAGCGCCCGGTAAAAACGCTCCATGAGCGCCCGGCAGGTGCGTACCTGGAAGTAAATGGTCACGTTCTGGCAGAAGATGACGTGCACGCCGCGGGCCTGTGGGGGGAAGGGATCAAGCAGGTTGAGTTGCTCGAAACGTACCAGCTGCCGCGCCGCTGCTCCAATCGCCAGGGCGTCGCCACGCCGCTCGAAGAAGCGCGTCTGTTGCTGCGCCGACAGGTTGGCCAGCGTGCGCCCCCGGTAGACGCCTGCCCGCGCTTTTGCTAGCGCTGGCTCGCTCAGGTCGGTAGCCCAGATCTCGATGGGCCGCGGCGGCGGATCACCGAGCGTCTCCAGGGCCGTGATGGCAATCGAGTAGGGCTCCTCACCGGTGCTGCATCCGGCGCTCCAGATCCGCAGGGGCAGGCCCGGCGGCAGGCGCTGATGCAGCGCGGGCAGCACCTCGCTGCCCAGCGCGTGCATGTGTGGCCGGTTGCGGAAGAATTGCGTCTCGTGGTTGAGCAGCAACTCGACGAGTTGCTGGAGTTCCCCGGGATCGCGGCGCGCGCGCAGGCTGGCCACGTAGATCGCCAGTGGCTGCCGCAGGAACTCTGCGCGGCGCCGCGCCGCGGTCTCGAGCGTCGCTATGCGCGTGTCGTCAAGGTAGACCCCGCAGTAGTCCGCCACCAGGTCGCGCAATGTGGCTGCCTGGTGCGGCAAAAGCACTTCTTTGACGGAGGGCCAGGTGGTCATAGGCTCCCATAGTCGGTGCCGATGTATGCAGCGCGCGCACCTGCGCCCTGCATCCGGCGCGTTCTTGAACGGGATGATCTGGCAGGGAAGACTACCAGAACGCTTCGTTTACAGATGACTAAGCATCCCGTACCGCCACCAATCGCTGACAGAGGGCCGCGGCAATCTGCTGCGGCGGCAGCACGGCATCCGCGGCCCCCAGCTCGATGGCCGCGCGCGGCATACCGAAGATGGCGCACGAGGCCCCGTCTTGCGCGATGGCGTACCCACCCGCCCGGCGGATCGTCAGCATCCCGATCGCGCCGTCACGCCCCATGCCGGTGAGCAACACGCCCACCGCCTGCTCTCCGCACACCGCCGCCACCGATTGCATCACAATATCGATCGCCGGGCGCTGGATGAGTAGCGGCAGGCCGCTCAAATGGATCGTGCCGTCGGGCTGCACGAGCAAATCATACCGATCAGGCGCAACCAGCACGTGACCCGGACGAATGGGCATCCCTTCGGCGGCCAGCACGACCCGCAGCGGCACGCTCTGCGCCAGCCACTCCACCATGCCCGCGCTGAAACCGTCGGCGATGTGCTGTACTACGATGACCGCCGCGGGAAGGTCTGCCGGCAGGCCCGTCAGGATCTGCCGCACAACCCGCGGCCCTCCGGTCGAGGCCCCGATCACGACCACCGGGCACACGTCGGGGCGGGCCTTCTGTTGAAGGGCCAGACAATGCCGCTGCCGCGGCGAGTGCGCCGCCACTGGCTCCATCCGCACAGTTCCGTCAACCCGTTGCGGATGCGCCCCGCCCCTGCGCCGGCCACGCAGATGGGTTACCACTCGCACCCGCGAGAGCAGCCGGACCTTCCGTATCAGCGCCCGGCGCGCCCGTTCCAGCGCAGCCGGGTCGCTCAGCGCAGGCTTCTCCATCACGTCGAGGGCGCCGGCGCCCAGCATCTCAAATGTAATGTCAACGTCCCGATTCGACAGTGTTGCGGTGAGCACCAGGATCGGCGTCGGATGGTAGGCCATGATCTGTCGTGTCGTTTCGACACCATCCATCACCGGCATCTGCACGTCCAGGATGATCAGATCTGGCTTCAGTTCGGCCACCAGCGCCAGGGCCTGCCGCCCATCGCCGGCTTCACCGACAACTCGCACCTCTGGATCCGACTCCAGCAACTCATGCAACACCCGCCGCATCAGGGGTGAGTCATCAACGATCAGAATGCGCAATGAGGCGCCCCATGGCTTGCTCACAACATTTCAAGCACCAGCTTCACCCGGTTCGGTAAGTTCAACAGGTCAATGTCTTTATTCAGATAGTCATCAACCCCCGCTTCGAAAGCGGCGTGTTTGTCATCGGTCGAGGTGAGCATAATGATGCGCAGCGCGTCCAACCGGGGATCGTCGCGGATCCGACGGCATACTTCGTAGCCATCAATGCCCGGCATTTGCACATCGAGCACCAGCAGATCAGGAACCTCTGCCGCAATACGTTCCAGGGCCTCCTCGCCGCTGTGGGCCAGCGCCACCTCGTAGCCGCACATTTCCAGCCGG
>CAKZKA010000209.1 GCA_937120965.1 uncultured Chloroflexota bacterium | reverse complement strand
CATATCACGGCTGTAGGGATACATCCACGATATGATACGGTTGCGCGTGACTCACCTCATATACCTACCCCCAAAAGGAGGGAACCGGGCGCCTCCCCGCAGGGAGGGGATTGGGGAAACCTGGTTTCCCCATGTCCCAACCGCCGTTGAGGGCGCCTGGCACCCCCACAGGCAGGGGGATGGGGAAACCCGGTTTCCCCATAGGTTCACATCAGGATAGGAATGGTAGGAGATTCTCCCGGGAGGGCTGCACCCTCCCAAACCCTCCCAGTGGGGAGGGCTTGCCGCCTCCGCGGGCGGGATATTTTCACCTCAGCCGCGACCTTTGCCCCGTCCGCCGGTATAGGTATACTGGCTCACCACGGTGCCGCTCGCATCAAGGAGCGTTCCCGTATCTCCTTCGTTGTTCCATACCGCGACCCGCTGTCCCCAGTAGAGATTTGCGGCGTCATTCGTTCCTGCGCGGGTCCACAGTTTAACTTCGGCGCCGGGGGCGAGCACGAACTGCGGGAAGACGTAGGTGTGTCGCTGCGCGCCGTCGTGCAATTTCCAGCCGGTCATATCCATCGGTTGGGTGGACGTGTTGCGGATCTGCACGTACTCCCCTTCCACGTCACGGCCCTGGGGATTGAACTCGATGTAGGTGATGGTCACGGCGGTCGTGGCGGCGCTGGCGGTCCCGCTGCTGATCCGGGTTACGGGGGCGGCAGCCGCGGGCTTCGCGCCGGGTGCGGGGGCCGCGGGGGCGGGTTTCGCCTCGGGCGCAGGGGCGGCAGGCTTCGCGCCGGGTGCGGGGGCCGCGGGGGCGGCAGCCGCGGGCTTCGCGCCGGGTGCGGGGGTCGCGGGGGCGGGTTTCGCCTCGGGTGCGGGGGCGGCAGGCTTCGCGCCGGGTGCGGGGGCCGCGGGGGCGGCAGCTGCGGGCGTGGGGGTGGCGAGCGCGGCTTCCACATCGCTTCGCACCGCCCAGCGCTCAATTTCGCCCCCGGCAATTTCAGCAAAGTCGCGAGGCAGGCTCGCGAAGGCATAACTCAGTTCACGAATCGCATTCCGCGTATGCTGGCGGGATTGGGGAGGCAGCAGGCCAACAATCAAGTCAAGCAGGCCGTAGCCGAAGCGGGCCGCCGGGATGGCTACCCCTTCCACCGTCCCGAGTATCCCTTCACTCGGCCGGCTGGGACGCGACGCTGTGTCCTCGCTCATCGGTGCGCTCCTTTTGATCAGGCAAGGTTCAACCGTACTCAGGGTCCCACCGGGCTCCGCTGCACATCGCTGAGGAGAAAATACGGGGAAACCGGGTTTCCCCACCTGTGGTGAGCTTGTCGAACCGTGCCCCTGCCCATCGGGGCGCCAGTCGCTCCCATCACCGGCTGGGACATGGGGAAACCGGGTTTCCCCACCCCCCTCCCCGCAGGGATGGGGGTGGGGGAACCCGGAGTTCTCCGCGTTTTGAGGGGGCGCAATCTTCCCGCACCCCCTGTTGTTTGAAGAGAAAACCCTTTGTATGATACCACACGACGTTGCCCCCGTGGATCGCCCGTCTACTGAAGCGGGCCGAAGCTGGTCCTGAGTGAAGCGCAGACTGTGTCGAAGGGACGTTCGCGCCCTGAGTGGTCTGACACGATAATTGTGATGAACGTGGCGGGAGGGGGCGTGGGAGGGCGAAGCCCTCCCCGCAAAAAACTATCCATCACAACCTGGTTGACGAACCACTGAGGAGCGTGCAGCGCGTATTGGCGAAAACTGGAACGTCGCATTCGCCTTGCTACTGAAGACTGGTGACCAGGCCGGAGTACTTTTCAACCAGGATGCGGGCCTGTTCGTCGGTAGCGCCCTCAGCAATCACCTGGAAGAAGGGACCATCGGGGTCGGGCAGGATCAGCACCCACTCACTGCCGAGTTCAATCTTGATGCCGTCAATATGGTTTGTGGAACGCTCGGCGTACTGCTCATTCAGCAGGCGCATGACCTTCCCTTTGGCCTCCCAGCGACAGGGAGTGCGGGTCTGGAACATGTAGTACGGTGGCAATTCGGCAATCACTTCACTGAGGCGGGTTTCGGTGACGGTGAGCAGTTCCATCACTTTCATCAGGGCAAACATGCCGTCGGCCATGGGGAAGAAGCTGGGGAACATGTAGATACCGGTGCCATCGCCGAGCAGCAGCAGGTCCGGCTGTTGTGCGGCAGTCTGCATCAACGCGCTCACCGCGGCTTTGGTGCGCACGATGCGCCCGCCGTAGCGCGCCGCGATCTCCTCAAACGCCCGCGGCGCCGTGACGGGGACGGCCACGGTCCCGCCGCCATTGGCGCGCATAACCAGCGCGGTGACGGCTGCCAGGGCCTTGAGCGGATGCAGGCGCGCGCCGGTGTCATCCACGATGAAGAGTCGCTCGCCGCCGGTATCAAACCGGGCGCCCAGGTGCGCGCCAACGACCGGGGTGATCTGCGCCAGGCGCTGCATTGCTGCCTCGAACTGCGCGGGCACCTGGAAGACCATGCGCTCGTCGAGATTGACGTTCAATTCCACCGCATCCACGTGGTAGCGGCGCAGGATCGGCGAGAGAAAGGCGCTCGTGCTGGCGTTGGCGTAGTCAACCACCAGGTGAAAACTGCGACTGAGGGCCTCAAGCGCATCGGAGCGCAGGGCCTTGATGAAGGCGCTTGTATAAATGCGCTCGATGTCTTCGCCGTAGGAGATGCGCCCGATCTCGTCCAGGTAAGCGCGGCGAAAATCCTCGCGGAAGAAGGTGTTCTCGATCTTGCGCTCGGTGACCGGGGTGATGTCCAACCCGCGTTCGTCGAAGAACTTGATCTCGATCACCCGATTATCGTAGGGTGAGAGGCGCACGTGGATCCCGCTGGCGGCGTGAGTGGCGTAGGTGTAGTAACGGGCGACGGGGATGGGTACGTTCTGCAGGTCACACACGTTGACCCCGGCGGAGGGCAACCCGGCGACGATGGCCCGCTTGAGCATGCGCGGTGTGTAGTGGGCGTCGCGGTTGATCGTCACGGTGCAATTGCGCGGCAGGGTCGCGCCAAAGGCCGCCCCCAGCTTCGCGCAGAACTCGGGGGTGATCTCGATGTTCACCAGGCCAGTGACGCCATGCCGCCCGAAGAGCACACGTCGGCCCTGGCTGCCCCAGATGATGCTGCTGGAGACGGTGGCGCCCTCGTCAACTTCTTTGCTGGGCCAGATCTTGACATTGGGCTGAATGACCGCGCCAGCCCCGATCTGCACCCCGTCGCCGACCACGGCGCCTTCGAAGAGCATGGCTCGCTGGCGAATGGTCGATTGGCGCAGCACAATGGCGCCGCGCAACTCCGCCCGCTCGCCGATGTAGGAGTTCCGCCAGATGATCGAGCGGTCAATATTGGCCCGTGAATCGACAATGGTGTAGTCACGGATTACCGAAGGCCCGTGGACGATCACGCCGCCCTTGATCTTGACCCCGTTGCCCAGGTAGATCGGCCCGTGGAGCTGGGCGTCAGGGGCGATCTCCACATCGCCGTAGACCCAGATGTCGCCGCCGATGTTGTGGCCCAGCCGCGGTAACTTGACCCGGCCCGAGAGGTAATCGCCACAGGCCTTCATGTACTCTTCGATGGTGCCCACATCAGTCCAGTAGCCATTGGCGATCACCCCCTGGATCTTGTCGCCCTTGTGGAGCATGCGCGGAAAAACATCTTTGGACCAGTCGGTATACTTGCCGCGCTCAATGTAGGACAGCACCTCGGGGTTGAGCACATAGATCCCGGTGTTGACGGTATCAGAGAAGACCTCGCTCCAACTGGGTTTTTCGAGGAACTGCCGCACGCTACCGTCTTCATCGGTGATAACCACCCCGTAATCGAGGGGATTGGCAACCCGCGTCAGGGTAATGGTCGCCATGGCTTTTGCCGCCAGGTGGCGCTCGATAATCTCGGTCAGATTGAAGTCGGTCAGGGCATCACCAGAGAGGACGAGGAACGGCTCATCGAGCAGGTGCTCGGCGTTCTTGACACTCCCTGCGGTGCCGAGCGGCACCTCTTCGAGGGAATAGGTGATGTTCACGCCATACTGACTACCATCACCGTAGTAGTCCTGGATGACGTTCGCCAGGTACTGGACGGTGACGATGATGTCAGTAATGCCGTGGAGCTTGAGGAGTTCGATGATATGCTGGATGACTGGCCGGTCAACGATGGAAACCATCGGCTTCGGACGGTTGATGGTGAGTGGGCGCAGGCGGGTTCCCTCGCCACCGGCCATAACGACAGCCTTCATGGCTGCTCCCCGCTTCGGGGCACGGGGCCACGAAGCCTGCTGAAGTGTGCTACCGCACCAAAAAGTATAGCACGTGGCTCGGATCGGTCGCAAGGCGGCCCATTTCTACTCCTGTTGCAAACCTGTCTGGCCCGTGCTATACTCCCGCCGGGTCGTCCATACGGGGACGTGGCGGAATGGCAGACGCGCATGACTTAGGATCATGTGCCGCAAGGCGTGCGGGTTCAACTCCCGCCGTCCCCACCACCCGGATACAAACTTCGGGGAAACCCGGTTTCTCCGCGCCCCTCTCCGAGGGGCGGGTGTGGGAGGGTGCAGCCCTCCCGGTCCTCCACCCCGCCAGCAGGCGCCTGCCTACCGCGCCAGTTCCCGCAGATCTAGATTCAACAGCCGGGCGATCTCCCGCAACGAGTTGTAGTAGCTGTCCACACTCGGCAGGTTCAGCGCGGGCGGCGGCAGGTCGTACCAGTACTTGAGTCCGGCGACAAGGTCGGGGTGCTGCTTGACTTCGAGCAGCAGACTGGTCATTGCCGCTTTGAACGACGCGGGCAGCCGGCTGTCAACCGCGAAGGGGGCGTTGGGAATGGGGTCGCTGAAGCCGAGAATGGCCAGGTGGCCTTCGGGACAGGCGTCAAACACTGCGCGGATCTCCTCGGGTGTTCGCACCACGCTGCTGAGGTTGTCGGGAAAGGCGCAGAACTCGATCTGTCCCTCACGTTGCAGCCGGTAGAGATTGGCCTCGAAGGTGGCGGCGGCCTGTGTGCGCCCGTTCCATACCGAGAGCACTGCGGTCGGGTGTGAGCCGGCGAACACGGTCCGCATGTCGGTATCGGGATTGATGCCGGCCTTGATCAGCCCGGCGCGGGGCGCCAGGTGGCCCGAGGTTGAAGCCGGATCGACGAAGGCAAAACTCGCCCCACGCAGATCTTCCAGGCGGTTGATCCCCGAACCTTTGCGTGTCACGTAGACGCTGTAGTAAAAACTGGGCGCTGCCGGGTCATAGACCGGGTTGGCCTCGTTCTGTGGGTAGACCGCTACCGCCAGGGCCTCTGCCCCGGCTTCCTGCACCGCCAGCACGTAGGCGAAGGGGCCAATCTCCATTGCGTCTACGCGCCCGGCGCGCATAGCTTCGACCACTGCACTGTAACTTGCCCCGGTCTGGATCTGCACCGGGATGCCGAGGCGCGCTTCGAGCAGCGCGCGGAACGGTTCGGCATTCTGGATCACCGCGTTGGGGTCATCGCCGCCGAAGAGTCCGATGCGGAAGCGCTCCGGCCAGCCGGCGCGGTCCGCGGCAATGGTGGGTGCTGGCGTGGGCGTTACCCGCGCCACTGGCGGCGCAGCGCAGGCCGCCAGCAGCGCGACCAGCCCGGTGAGGGCCAGGGCTGCCATAAGCTTTGCCATGGGGTGCGATCTCCTTCTCTCTTGATGATATGACCCTGGGGGAAACCGGGTTTCCCCGATAGGCCCCATTCGCGGGGCGCACACCCTCCCCACAGGGAGGGGGATGGGGAAACCCGGTTTCCCCATGTCCCAACCGCTGGTGGGAGCGGCTGGCACCCCCCACAGGGAGGGGGATGGGGAAACCCGGTTTCCCCAATCTTCAGATGATCCGCCTGCGGAGCTGGCCACTCAGCCAATCGATAAGCGTTACCATGATGATAATCAGGATCAGCGCGCCGATCAGCTCGCGGTACTGAAAAAGGCTGATGTACGTGGTCAGGATGAAGCCCACTCCACCAGCGCCGACCAGGCCCAGAATGGTTGCCGAGCGGACGTTGTGCTCGAACAGCAGCAGCGAGTAGGAGGCCATCAGCGGCAGGGCCTGGGGCAACACGCCGTAGACAAAGGTCTGGAGCCGGCTGGCCCCGGTGGCCCGCACGGCGAGGGTTGGCCCCGGGTCAATGGCTTCGATGGCCTCGGCGTAGAGTTTGCCCAGCGCGCCGATGGCCCCCACTCCCAGCGCCAGCACGCCGGCGAAGGGTCCCAACCCGACGGCTGCGACGAAGATCAGGGCGAAGAGGATATCGGGGATGGCCCGGTTGATGTTCAGGAGCAGGCGTGTCGCGTGGTACACCAGGGGGTGTGGCGCCAGGTTGCGGGCCGCCAGCAAGCCGAAGGGGAAGGAGAGCGCGACCCCGAGGAGTGTGCCGATCAGCGCCATGTGCAGCGTTTCGACGATGTAGGGCACAACCCGCGGCAAGGGGATGACGATCTGCGCCTCGGGCGCGCCGGGCACGGCCAGCGCCACCGGTTGCACGTCCCAGCGAGGCGGGAAGATACGCCGCAGGAAGTCGAGCATCGTGGGCGTGCCTTCGATCAGCGCGCCCAGGCTCGCCCCACTGCCGCGCAGTGACCAGAGCAGCACGGCCAGCGTGATGATTATGGCCAGCGCCTGGCGCAGGGTGAGGCGCGGCCAGGGGCTGAGCAACTGCTCGCGTTGGGCGGACGAGTGGCGCGGCGGTGTGTCAGCGGCCATGAGCTGTCTCGGCTCCCTGCTCCAGCGCCTCTACCGCAGGGCGATCGAAGCGGTAGATCCGTTCCAGGGCCAGCGTATCGAGACCCTGCGGCGGGCCATCATAGACCACCTCGCCCCGGGCGATCCCCACCACCCGGTCGGCGAAGGCGCGGGCCAGCGCCACCTGGTGCAGGTTCATCAAGGTCAGCACCCCATCCTCGCGGGCGATACGGCTCAGATCGCCGAGCACCTGTGTAGCCAGCTCCGGGTCGAGACTGGCGACCGGCTCATCGGCCAGGAGCAGCACCGGCTCCTGGGCGAGGGCGCGGGCAATTGCCACGCGCTGCTTCTCGCCCCCCGAGAGACGGTCGGCGCGCTGTCGCGCCTTCTCCAGCAACCCGACCCGCTCCAGTTGCCGCGCGGCTACGGCGCGGTGATGGCGGTTGAAGTACCCCAGCAGACTGGCCGGGCTGGAGTTGTGCCCGAGCCGCCCGATCAACACATTGGCGAAGGCCGAGAGTCGTTCAACCAGATGGTACTCCTGCCAGATGAACCCCACCTGGCGATGGATCACTTGCAGACGCTCCGGCCCCGCAGTGACAATATCCTCGCCCGCGAGGACGATCCTGCCCGCGGTGGGACGCTGAAGCCCCGCAATGCAGCGCAGCAGGGTTGACTTGCCCGCGCCGGAGCGCCCGATCACCGCAACAATCTCACCGCGCCCGGCGCGCAACGACACCGAGCGCAGCGCTTCGTGGCCATTGGGGTAGACCACGCGCAGCCGATCGATTTCGAGCAGGCTCACCACGCTTCCTGACCAGGGCGCCCGGAGCGGCGCCTTGGGCCTGTATGCGGGCGGCAGGCTGCGCCTGTTCCGATCCGCGCTTCGCGCAGCGCCAGCCTCCTGGGGGCGCTGCGCGACACCGGCCCTATACCTGATTGCTCCGATATTGATGGGCTGGCGCGCCCCCCTGGAACAGTCCGGCACGCCGTTCGCATTCGTTTAGCGGATGTTCTGTCCACCCTTAAACCACAGGCAGGGGCGCGGGGAAACCCGGTTTCCCCGATTTCAGCTATCTTCGTCATCGAGGGAAATGCGACTATTTGCCACCTCGCTGGCCTGCACGTAGCGACCGGGCATCAGCAGGCTGCTCCAACCGCCCGCGTCGCGCAGGGCAAACGGGTCGCTCTTCGCCCGGGCGGCGCGCGTGGCCCATGTATGGCGCAAATCGTGTGGCGCGAGGCCGGTGATGCCGATCCGCTCGCCCAGAATGGCCACCCGCTCCCGAATGGCCCGCGCCGACATAGCGCCCCACAGCTCCCCATTCTTGCGCGAGCCGCGCAGCAGGGGACCGGCGGCGAGGGCGTCGGCGGTCAGGTAGGCTCGGGCAGCCTCCAGCGCGTCACGGCTGAGCTGGTGGGTCTGCGTAGTATGGACCTTCTCGCGGTAGAAGGTCAGGGTGCCGCGAGCGGGGTCAAGCGCGCCAACCTCGAGGGCGGCGAGTTCGCCCACGCGCAGGCCAAGGTCGGCCAGCAGGCAGATGATCAGCGCATCGCGGCGGCCCTGGGGGGTATCGGGCTGCCGCTTCAGGGCGCGCACCTGCGCCGGGGTAAGCACCATCGGCGCGGCCTTCTTGGCCCCGACGCGGGTCGGCGTGGCTGCGCGGCGGCGCTGGGCATCGATGGCGCGGGCCTGGCGCCCGCTGTAGCCGCGCACGGTGCGGATCAGCGCCAGGGCCTCGGTGGAGAGCACCCCGGCGGCGTGGGCCAGGGCGCAGTAGCGCCGCACAGTGGCCAGGCGCACATTGATCGACCCGATGGCGTAGCCTTCCTGGAGCTGCCAGCGCAGGAAGGCCGCTATCAGCCCGTGGGTAACGTTGGCCCAGGCGAGGGGATCGTAGGCCAGGCGCGCCCCGAAGGCGGGCGCCTGCGCCGGGGGGATCGCCTGCACCTGGCCGAGAAAGAAGGCGAACAGGGCCAGATCGCCCTCCTGCCGACGCAGCGTGTCGGGGTCCAGCCGACCGCGATAGTCGTCGAAGACCGCAGCGGCGCTGGCGGTGTCGGCGGCGGCGGCGGCGCGGGGGTCAATAGCGAGGGGCGCGGCCAGTGGCCCCGCAGGTTCGGGCGAGCGCCCCCGGTCATGTGACGCGCTCATCAGGAGATCCTGCAATACTGAACCCAGCTCCACACCTACCGGTTTGCCAACCAGGTTGTGATGGATAGTTTTTTGCGGGGAGGACTTCGCCCTCCCACGCTCCCTCCCGCCACGTTCATCACAATTGCGGTGGAGCGCTGTGAAGATGCGCTGGACAAGGCGGCGTCGCCAGTTCCCTCTGGCATCCCGGTGGTTCGTGGCGCGGCTGCACGGCCCACCTGCAAGCATGATACCGTAAAAGAAGGGATACGTGGACTGTTCAGACAAAAGCGCGTCGGCCTGGATCGCGAACAGGTCGCCTGGAGTACCTGTTCGCGTCCGGGATAAAGTGTTACCCGGGGTGCGCGGGCATCTCGCCCGCCTCCAGGCCATTGCGGATGGGACGCCCGCGCACTCGCTGAAACAGCCCTATGCCCCGAGGGGGGCCGCGAGGTGCGCGCGCAGATAGGCGCCGGTGTAGGAGGCGGGCAGGGCCGCCAGTTGCTCAGGGGTGCCGCTGCCCACGAGCCGCCCGCCGCCGCTGCCGCCGTCGGGACCAAGGTCAATGACCCAATCGGCGCTTTTGATCATGTCCAGGTTGTGTTCGATCACCACCACGGTGTTGCCGCTGTCCACCAGCCGCTGCAACACCGAGAGCAACTGTTCGATATCGGCGAAATGGAGGCCCGTCGTCGGCTCATCGAGAATGTAGAGGGTGCGCCCGGTGGAGCGCCGCGCCAGCTCGCTCGCCAGTTTGATCCGCTGGGCCTCGCCGCCGGAAAGGGTCGTGGCAGGCTGGCCCAGCCGGATGTAGCCCAGCCCAACGTCGCGCAGGGCCTGCAAGCGGTCGTTAATCGCCGGCACCCGCGCGAAAAAGAGCGCTGCCTCCTCCACCGTCATGTCCAGCACTTCGGCGATTGTCTTGCCGCGGTAGCGGATGTCGAGGGTTTCACGGTTGTAGCGTGTCCCGCCGCAGACCTCGCAGGGCACGAACAGATCGGGGAGGAACTGCATTTCGACCTGGATCAGCCCCTCGCCGTCGCAGGCGTCGCAACGACCGCCCTTGACGTTGAAACTGAAGCGTGAGGCATCGTAGCCGCGCGCGCGGGCCTCGGGCGTGGCGGCGAAGAGGGTGCGGATCGGGTCGAAGACCCGGGTGTAGGTGGCGGGATTGGAGCGCGGGGTGCGCCCGATCGGGCTCTGGTCAATGCTGATGACCTTGTCGAGGTGTTCGAGGCCGTGGATGGCATCGTGGGCGCCGGCGCGCCCCCGGGCGCCGTGGAGCACCTGGGCCGCCTTCGGGTAGAGGGTGTCCATAATCAGGCTACTCTTCCCGCTGCCGCTCACGCCGGTGACAACGACGAAGGCGCCCAGGGGAATGCTCACGTTGATGCCCTGAAGGTTGTGCTCGCGCGCGCCACGGATCTCCAGGCGCTTGCCGTTGCCGCTGCGGCGCCGTGGCGGCACGGGAATGCGGCGCTTGCCGCTGAGGTACTGGCCGGTCAACGAGCGCGGCTCGGCGATCACCTCCGCCAGGGGGCCGCTGACGATCACCTCGCCGCCGGCTTCGCCCGCCCCGGGGCCGATGTCAATCACCCAGTCGGCGGCGCGGATCGTCGCCTCATCGTGCTCCACGACCAGCACGCTGTTGCCGAGATCGCGCAGGCGCAGCAGCGTTTGCAGCAGGCGGTCGTGGTCACGGGGGTGCAGCCCGATGCTCGGCTCGTCGAGCACATAGAGCACGCCGGACAGCCCGGCGCCGACCTGGGTCGCCAGGCGGATGCGCTGGCTTTCTCCACCGGAGAGCGTCACGGCCGAGCGGTCCAGCTCCAGGTAGCCCAGGCCAACATCGCAGAGAAAGGCCAGCCGGTTGCGGATCTCGCGGACAATCGGGGCCGCGATCAGCTTCTCGCGTTCGCTGAGCCTGGCCTGAGGCTCCTGGCGAGGGTGCGCCTCTCCGGCGTCGCAACCCGCTGCGGCCCCTGCCTCGCCGGGCGCCCCGAGCGCTCCACCGCCTCTGTTCTCGCCTTCCGGCCCCTGCGGTCGAATCCCCGTGCCCCGTCCCCCGATGGCCTCGAGCAGCTCCTCGGCCCAGCGCAGCGCCTCGGCCACAGTCATCCGGGTGATCGCGGCGATAGTGTGCCCGGCGACCGTGATAGCGCGCACCTCCGGGCGCAGGCGGGCGCCCTCACAGGCGCCGCAGGTGCGTGGCGTCATGTACCGGGCCAGGGCCTCGCGCTCGGCGTCGTCGCGGGTTTCGGCGAAGCGCCGCCGCAGGTTGGGGATGACCCCCTCGAAGGGCGCCTGCACCTCACGCGCCTTGCCGCCGATGTGGTAGCGCAGGGTCACCGCCTCGCCGTTGGTGCCGTAGAGCAGCGCGCCAACCGCCTCGGGTGGGAGGGCGCGCAGCGGCGCGTCGAGCGAGAAGCCCAGATGCTCGGCCAGCGAACCCAGCAGGTCGTCGTAGTAGCGCCGGTTGGTCCGGCCTCCCTCGGCCCACGGCGCCACCGCCCCGTCGCGCAGCGATTTGTTGCGATCAGGCAGTACCAGGGCCGGGTCCAGTTCCTGTACCACTCCCAGTCCTCCACACACCGGACAGGCGCCCTGGGGGTTGTTGAAGGAGAAGTCGCGGGGTTCCAGGCTGCCCAGGTTCACGGGGCCGTGGATGGGGCAGGCGAACTGCTCGGAGAAGGTCAACTCCTCGCCGCCGAGGATGAGTACCGCCATCTGCCCGGCGCCCAGTTTCAACGCCGCTGCGACTGAGTCGCTCAGGCGCACGCGGTCGGGATGGGCGGAGGGCGGAACATCCCCCGGCGGATGCCGGATCACCAGACGGTCCACCACCGCCTCGATAGTATGGGGACGGTACTTCTCCAGCTTCGGCGGCTCGTCCAGTTCGTACACTTCGCCATCAACGCGCACGCGCACAAAACCGCGTCGGCGCAGGTCGTCGAAGATGGCCTGGTGCTCGCCCTTCTGGCCCCGCACCACCGGGGCGAGGACGAGGATCCGACTGCCATCGGAGAGGGCCAGGAGGGCGTCAACAATCTGTTGCGGCGTCTGGCGGGTCAGCAGGCGGTTGCACTGTGGGCAGTGGGGGTGGCCGATACGCGCGAACAGCAGGCGCAAGAAGTCGTAGATCTCGGTGACGGTGCCAACGGTTGAGCGAGGATTGCGGCTGCCACTCTTCTGATCAATAGCAATGGCCGGCGAAAGGCCAGTGATGGAGTCCACATCAGGCTTTTCGATCTGTCCGAAAAACTGACGCGCATAGGTCGAAAGACTCTCGACGTAGCGGCGCTGTCCCTCGGCAAAGATCGTATCAAAGGCCAGAGAGCTTTTCCCCGAACCCGACAGACCGGTAATCACCACGAGCCGGTTGCGCGGCAGTCGCACATCAATGTTCTTCAGGTTGTGCTCGCGGGCGCCGCGGACGACGATCCAGTCCATATCCGGGCCTGTGTGCTCCATACCTCTCAACTGAACCTGCGACAGGGAGGGTCGCAGGGACGACGCGCCCTTCCTGTGCTATGCTTCTGGCGTTGCTGACCTGAGTGTGGAGAAGACGCCCTCGCCCCCGGGTCGCCCGGGGACTTCTTCGCGCCACCCATTCGTTTATTCGGTTCCCATTCGTTGGCCCATCTGCCCCCCTCGCATCCGTCTGCACGCCGCAGGAAGCAGTGCAGCCGCGCGGACGGCCGGGCTATGAGCCTGGCGTATTCCTGCATGGGACAGTAGACCATCGTAGCATAGAACCCCTGCCGGGGCAAGTGACCGAAGCGGGTCGCGGGCTGATACGCCTCCTTGAGAACGCGCGGCCCGCGCCCTTTCCAAGGGTTTTTACCTGCTCTGGGATGGGCTTCCTGATGCGAGGGGGGAAATACGCCAACGAATGGGAAACGAAATGCGCCAACGAATGGGAAACGAAATGCGCCAACGAATGGGAAACGAAATGCGCCAACGAATGGGAAACGAATAAACGAATAAACGAATGCTTAAGGCATGCCTGATTCTTCCACGGAGGCGCGCCAACCCGGCAGCCGCGCGCGGGCGCCATGATCCTCGCATGCTGTGAACGCGGCGGTCTCGTGATACCCTTCGAAGCCCGCAACCCCCAGCCGTTTGAGCGCGCGGCGCCGACCCTGCTTCGTACGACCTGTCTCACCAACAGCGCCGAAGGGTCGGGACCATTGTCATCCTTGTCAATCATTTAACCGATTTTATACTAACACTGCGCCCGCCCGAATGACCACCGCGCAGGTCTTCACGAGGGCGCCAACGCCGGGAGTATGGGCCGGGGCGCGGTGGCAGCGTCGGCGCAGCTCGCGCTACATCACCAACGGCGCAAGCGTCGGCATTGCACAACTCGCTCAGCGCATGAAATGAGGCTCTATGAGGCTGACTCGACGGAACCTGCTTAGCGGTAGCGTGGCTCTGGCAACCACTGCCGCAACCGCGCACACGCTGGTTGGTGAGCCGGCGCCGGCCCTGGCGGCCTGCCAGGTGTTGCCCCCGGCCTCTCCGGCGAGCGTTGCGCTCAACCGGCTCGCCTATGGGATGCGCGCTCAGGATCTTGCTGCCTTCAATGCCCTCGGCGCTACTCCTGACGAGTGCTACGAGCGCTGGGTTGACCAGCAACTCAACCCGGCGACGATTGACGATAGCGCGTGTGAGCAGCAGATCGCGGCCACGCGCCTGAAGATCCGTTATGGTACCGTGAACCAGGCTCGCCCCCTCGAATTGCTCGGCGCCAGCACCGCCGAACTATGGACCCGCGCCAACAGCGGTATGGCCATGGACTGGAGCGAGCGGGTCCGTCCCTTCAATGAGGTGCGCGTCGCCACCTGGATCCGCGCGGTCTATAGCCGGCGGCAACTCTACGAGGTGCTGGTAGACTTCTGGCACAACCACTTCAACGTCAAGGCCACTGCCGATGGGAACATTGCCGCCACCTGGCCGGCCTACGACCGCGTGATCCGCACTCATGCCCTGGGGAATTTCCGCACCTTTGTCGAGGAAGTGGGCAAGAGCGTCGCCATGATGCTCTACCTCGACAACGCCACCAATCGCGTAGCCGGGGGCGAAGGCGGCAATGAGAACTACGCCCGCGAGTTGTTCGAATTGCACACCCTTGGCTCTGACAATTATCTCAAGTTCTACGACAACCGTGGCCTGATCGAGACCATCAGCTACGGTAACGAAACCTTTCCGCGCGGCTACATTGATGACGACGTCTACGAAGCGGCTCGCTGTTTCACCGGCTGGACGATCGCCAACGGGCGCGACGGTCGCCCCAATACCGGCGAGTTTTACATCCTCAGCGATTGGCACGACACCAACCCCAAGACGGTGCTGGCCGTGCGTCCGGCGCCGGGCATCCCGCCGGCGCCCAACATCAGGCGCAACCAGCCCGCTCTAGATGACGGTCAGCAGATCTTCGGTCTGCTCTGCGACCACCCCGGCACGGCGCGTCATATTTGCACCAAACTCGCCCGGCGGCTCATCGCCGATGATCCACCGCAGCGGGTGATTGACGCGGCGGTCGAGGTCTGGATGGCCCATCGTCGGTCGCCCGACCAGATCCGCCAGGTGGTGCGCGCGATTGTGCTTTCGCCTGAGTGCCGCGCCACCTTCGGGCGCAAGATGCGCCGGCCGCTCGAGGCCCTGTGGGCCTTTCTCCGCGCGACGGACGCCCGGCTGCCCACCGATGTGGAGGCTGTTGATGGCGATGCCACCCGCGGCGGCTACTGGAGCAGTCTGTTCTACAATGCCGACCAGAGCGGCCACCAGCTCTTCGACTGGGATACGCCAACCGGCCACCCGGATACGGCCAGTTACTGGGCCAACACGAATAGCCTGCTGGCGCGCTGGAACAGCTTCTATTCGATGACCCAGTCGTGGGGCGGCAACGTAGCCATTGACATTATTGCACAGACCAACCTGAATGCCTCGTGTCGCCAGATCGTGGACGACTGGAGCAGGCGACTGTGCGGGTTCGAGCTGACGCCGCGGGTTCGCGCAGAACTGACAAACTTTCTCGCCTTTGGCGGCGACCCCAATGCCCCGCCGCGCCCGACACCACGCGCTCCAGATTGGGGCGCGATGGAGGGTGTCCATGATCGGGTGCGCACGATGGTGCATCTCCTGGCAATGAGCCCCGAATTCAACCTGCGCTAGGTTCTGTGCCTGGCGCGTTCTGCTGGAGGGTTGACCTTCCCCCCCTGGTCGCCCTCAGTGGGCCGGGCGGGTTCCCCCCTCCGCCCGGCCTTATGTTCTCTATGTGCCGGAAGGGGAGGGTTCGGGCGGGCCAGGCCCTCCCACAGCTACACCAGGCCCTCCCGGAAAACTCCATTTCATCGCAGATCAGGAGGAACAGATCGTGGAAGTTACACGACGAGAGTTTCTGGTAGGATGCAGCGCGGCGATTGCTGCCCTGGCAGCCGGTCGGCTCAGCCAGCTCGTCTTCGCCGACCCGGTAAGCGCCGCTGGCAATGATGAGATTCTGGTGGTCGTCTTCCTGCGCGGTGGGTGCGACGGCTTGAGTCTACTCTGTCCCTACGACGACCCGGCCTATCGCCAGGCCCGTGGCCCGCTGGCATTGCCCCTGACGGGCGAGAACGCGCCCTTGCGGATCGAGCCGCGCAACCCCTCCTACGGCACGAGCAGCTTCGGCCTGAACAGCAAAATGCCCCACCTCAGGGAACTCTACGACGCCAGGCGGCTGGCCCTGGTTCACGCCTGTGGTCTCGACGACGATACGCGCAGCCATTTCGATGCGATGGACTACATCGAGCGCGGGACGCCGGGCAACAAGACCACCGCCAGCGGCTGGATCACCCGCCATCTGCAAACCAGCGGCCTGAGCGCCGGGCTGTTGCCCGCGGTCTCAGCAGGCAATCAGACGCCGGCCTCGCTCCTGGCCTACCGTGATGCGGTGGCGATGCCCAACCCCCGTTCGTTTACCATCAACAGCTACTGGCGCTACAACCGCCCCGAGGAGAACTATCCGCTGATGCGCGCGCTGGAGAGCTTCTACCCCGGCAGCGGCCTGAACCCCCTGGACATCGCCGGTCGCCGCACGATCGAGACGATCAAGGCCATTCGCGCCGCCAATCCGGGCGCCTACACCCCGCGCGATGGCGTCACCTACCCCACCGGCTCCTTCGGCAATGCGCTGCGCACCGTTGCGCAGTTGGTGAAGATGGAGCAGGGGCTGCGCATCGCGACGGTGGACCTGGGTGGATGGGACACCCACGAGAACCAGGCCCAGAGCGACGGCAACGGCTACCTGCCCGACCGGCTGGGGATGCTCTCCCAGGGCCTGTTTGCCCTGTACAGCGACCTGATTGATTACCAGGGCCGCTTAACTATTGTAGTGATGAGCGAGTTTGGCCGGCGCCTGGGGCGCAATGCCAGCAACGGCACCGACCACGGTCACGGCAACGTCATGCTGGTCCTCGGCGGCGGGGTCAACGGCGGGCAGGTCTACGGCTCCTGGCCCGGCCTGCAAGACCTGGACCAGGGTCAGGATCTGCGGATCACCACCGATTTTCGGGTCGTGCTGGGCGAGATTATTCTCAGGCGCCTGGGGAACCCGAACCTGGGAGCAATTTTCCCCGGCATGACCGCGCAGATGTTCCAGCCGCTCGGACTGGTCAACGGCGTGGACCCGGGGCCGATCAACTGGGCCAGCGCCGCAGAGGAGGAACCGGCGCTGCCCGAACAGAGCCGCGATCTGCCCCGACGGCTCTACCTGCCGATCACGGCCAATTGCTAAAGTCAGGAGAACCCCGGTTTCCCCTGACCCTCCCGGCGTTGGGGGCTTGCCTCCCCACAGGGCGGGGGCGTGGGGCAACCCGGTTGCCCCGCTTCTCCCCACAGGGCGGGGGCGTGGGGCAACCCGGTTGCCCCATCCCGACCGGTGGTGGGGGCGCCAGGCGCCCCGCCGGGCAGGGGCGTGGGGACACCTGGGTTCCCCATATGTTCACGTTCGCGTGGACAGGCTACCAGGTAGCGAAGCTCAGCCGAAGGCAGCCAGTTCCCGCGAGAGTTGTTCAAGATCGCCGCTGGTGATAGGGGCCTGAAGCCGCACAACGGCGGAACGCAGCCCTGTACAGTGGTCGGCGGTAGGGGACTCGGCGCAGAGACCGAGCATAGCTCGCAGCACGGCGACGTAGGGGCGCGCCAGGTCACCGGGCGCGAGGGGCTGTTCCATCACGCTCAGGTCAGCTTCGATCTGGCGGCGGGCGCCGGCCCAATCAATCACACCGGGCAACTCGGCGCTCAGCTCCAGCAGGCGCGCGACGCGCGCAACCGCCGCCAGTCGCGGCTCAGGAGCGGTCGGCGCAAACGACCCGGGCAGGTCGCGCGCCTCACCGCTGCGGTGGTCCGAAGGCGCCGCGGGAACAGCAGGCGCGCGCCCTTCGCCTGGCAGCGCCGCCTCACCGGTGATCAGCGCCTGGAGGCGGGGCAACCCCGCCAGCAGCAGCGCCTCGATCTCCCGCGCATACTGTACCCAGGCGCCAACCTGCATGCGGAAGGGATCGGGAACGTCACGCTCGCGCCCGGCAAGCTCGCCGAGGGTAGCGACAGTGGCGGCAGGATGCCTGGCGCGCACAACCCGGGCCACGCCCCGGTCAACCGCGATCATCACCCGGGCTGCCTGCGCCAGTCCGGCCGTTAGCGAGCGGGCGCGATGCGCGCTCACATCGAGGCCAACAATCAGCAGCGCATCGCGGGCCTCGGGTTCGGCAGGATCATCATCGTGGCCGACCACCCCGGCCGACTCGATGCGCCAGGCCAGGCCGCGCTGCTCAGCGAGCCGACGCAACAACGCCACGGCCATCGGCGCGCGCCCGGTGTCGGCAGCGCCGACAATCAACACGAAAGGTTCGTCCATGCTGTGCAACCTGTTGTGCCACGACTCGCCTGGATTGTAGGCGCGCGACGGGGGACTGTCAACCATTCTATCAGCAACCTTTCAGAAAAATTTGACCTTTTTGGGAGTCTATGCTATCCTTCCGCACCGCCGGCAACCATGACCGTTGCCGTGTATCACGTCGCCCGGGCGCGACCAAAGACCAGGAAGTTTTGTTTGTGAGGCGCCAGGCGCGGCCTCGGGCACCGTCGCCCATTCCGCGCTGGCACCGGACCGGTTCCGCTCACGGTCTGGCCCTCTGCGCGCGCCAGCCGGATCCACGTCGATCGCCAGGGAGCCTTGCTCCCGCTGACCAGGAGGTTGCCCTTGCCACGTTCGCATGCGTTTCTGCCATGCCGCAGCAACGAGCGTCGTGCCACAACGTTCCACCTGCTTCTCTGGCTGCTGGCACTCTGCCTCTTCCTGATCACAATCCTTATTCCCCGTCCGCTCCAGGCCGCTCCGTCGCTGATCCTGCCAACCCCACCGGGAGAGGACTGGCGCATCCTGCAGGGCTATGCCTGCGGCACGCACAACAGTTGGGATCGCTATTCGCTCGATCTGGCCCAGGTCAACGGGCCAACCTACAACGCGCCGATCCGCGCCGCGGCCGGCGGCGCAGTCTGGTACTGGGAGAGCGGCAGCGGCACGCTGATTTTGCGCCACGGTGGGAACTTCTTCACCATGTACACCCATCTGGCCCGGGCCGTGTCTACCCAGCCGGGGCGCTACTTCCAGGCCGGGGAGACCCTGGGCTTCGCCGGAGATCGTGGTTCGCCAGGGGTGCCCCATCTGCACTTTACCGCCTTTACAGCCCGCAGCGACGGCTGGAGCGGCAAGCAGTCGGTGCCGCTGCGCTTCGCCGAAGGGTACGATCTGCCGGAGATTGGCGGGTGCAACCAGCACGGCGGCAAGATCCTGCGCGCCGCGTCCATCAAGGCCCCCGAGGTAGCCTTCCGGAGCGCGGCACAGCCGGGCCAGTGGTATACCACAGACCAGCGGATCGAGTTTGTCGTAGCCTGGGGCGGAGGCGGCCTCAGCCAGGCCTGGAACCGGGAGCCGCCCGGCGATGCCCCGATGTTTGCCCGCGTCACCGACGGCTACGCCCAGATTGCCGACGCAGGGGAGGGCATGCACACGCTCAAGGTGCGCGCCTGGGGGCCAGACGGGCGGGTGACCCTGGCCGAGTTCGGGCCGATCGGCTACGATGTCACACCCCCCAGCGCGCCTGCGCCCTTCGGTGATCTCAGCGCCCCCGCAGGCCCGGTGGCGCTCCAGTGGCAGCCTGCCAGCGACGCGCACTCAGGCGTCAAAGGCTACCGCATCTACGTCGGCGCCAACCCGGAAGGCGCCTCCGACTGGTTCACCGCCGAGCCTGCCGTGAAAACGGAGCCACTGGCGCCCGGCCGCTACCTCGTGCGCGTCCAGGCGCTGGACGTGGCGGGGAATGCCGGCCCCTGGATCACCCTCGGCGCTATCACGGTAAGCCCGTAGGGAGACCCCTTCGCCCTGAGGTGAACATAGCCCGCCCGCGGGAGGGTTTGGGCGTAGGGGCGCGGCGCCGCCGCGCCCCCTACCCCCTCCCAGGAAACAACCCGCCAGCGGGGAGGGTTTGGGAGGGCGCAGCCCTCCCAAGAACTATTTTCATTCCGGCGTTGTGCGCCATGCGCATGACCGTCTAGCGTGAACATACGGGGAAACCGGGTTTCCGCCCCTGCC
Source organism: uncultured Chloroflexota bacterium (assembly GCA_937120965.1). Lineage (GTDB taxonomy): Bacteria > Chloroflexota > Chloroflexia > Chloroflexales > Chloroflexaceae > JACAEO01. The sequence goes on along the minus strand of CAKZKA010000209.1, from coordinate 2,414 downwards.
TGAGGGGAGGGCGTATAGCCCTCCCACATCACATCCTGTCAAAGTGTGGCGCAGCCGCATGGGCGTCTCACACAGAATGACCATTCGTGGTTCGTGGCGACACGCTACGCTCGCCACTGGACGACACAGGCAGTAACTCCGGGCGGCTGAATGAGCGAGGGGTACTGTCTAGCGGCTGGGGGGTCTCAAGCTCAGCGCTGCCGACATCTAACTCGTGCAGGCGCTTTGCGCTAGTGAACAGGGTGCGCTCGAAACTCCCGAGCATATCGTTGTATTTCGCGATGCTATCGCTTAATGTTTTGCCGAGCTTTCCAGCATGCTCAGCTATGCCTTGCAATGCCCGGTAAACCTTATCACCTTCATCCTTGATCTTACGGGCATTCTCGGTCACACGAGCTTCACGCCAGCCGAGGGCAACTGCTCTGAGCAGAGGGATGAGTGTGGTTGGGGTGGCTAGAACGATGCTATGCTCGAACGCAAACTCGATCAGTTGCGGATCTTGCTCCACGGCCGCGCGGTAGAAGGACTCGCCGGGGATAAATAATACCAGGAAATCAAAGGCGTTGCCAATACTGCGCTGATAGTCTCGCTTCGCCATACTCGTAATATGGTTGCGAATATGGCTCACGTGCTGCTTGAGATGCTTTCTGGCTTCCTGGTCATCATGACATTCGTGAGCCGTAAGATAGGCCTCCAGAGGCACCTTGGCGTCCACAACAATTACCCGGTTGTTGGGAAGGCGTATCAGCAAATCTGGACGCTGAGTTTTTCCCTCATCAGCAGTTGTGCTCTGCTGCTCCACGAAATCGCAGTGCTCTTTCATCCCTGCCAGCTCGACCACTCGGCGAAGCTGGATCTCACCCCAGCGTCCACGGACCTGAGGCTGGCGCAGACTGCTCACCAGTTTTGCAGTCTCTTGCTTTAGCAGTCGCTGATCTTCAGTCACCTGCCGGACCATCTGCTCGATGCCACCGTAGGCTTTCTGCCGTTCCCGTTCTAGCTCCTCGAGTTTGCGCTGCTGTTCATCCAGGGCCGCCTTGAGTGGTGCGGTCAGGGTCTGGATTTCCTGTCGGGCGCGCTCGTTGAAGTCATTGCTGTTTGCGCGAAGCGTCTCCTGGCCGATACTGGCGAACATGTCACGGATGCGCTGTTCGGAAAACCCGTTGGAGCTGATGCGAGCGACGATCAGCCAGGTGACGACCGTGCCGATGGCGACCCCTCCTCCAACTGCGACAAGAACGGTGAACACCTCCATGGCAAAACCTCCTGCGATGCTGGCTGCGATGCGGTTAAGCCACCCGTACTGAAAATCAGGCGAACCCGGCGTTTTCTCCCCCCTGCCCCGCAGGAGGATCTGGGAGGGCGCAGCCCTCCTCTTGCATTGTGCGTCACGCGCATTCCTACACCTGGTCGTTGCGGATTGTAGCGTTGCAGCCGAACCAATCCGTAACCGGGAGGAGGGGGAGCGCGTTGCTCTCCTACCACCGCCCGATGGCGGCCCGGGCCACGCGCCACAGCGCGCGGCGCCGGGGCATAAGTTCGTACACCTTCCCCGTTACCCCGTCGGTGGCCGAAGAGGCCATACGCAGCGCCATGGCCGCGGTTTCTTCGGCAGTGGTGCCGAAGATCCGCATTACCCTTGGGAAGGCCGTAAGCGCCTCAGCCGCCGCCCCGATCGGCTCCCACTGCGTGGTCATATCTGTCGGCACAATACCTGGCGCGAGAACGTTGATCGAGAGAAACGCCTTCTGGTCGGCATACTCGCGGGCCAACCCCTCGGTGAGCCGCACGATCCCCGCCTTGGAGGCGCTGTAGGCGCTGAGGAAGCGCTGGGCGCGCTTGTACCCCCCGCCGGTGACGTTGATGATCTTGCCGTAGCGCCGCTGCAACATATGCGGCAGCACCGCCCGACAACCGTACAGGCAGCCGAACAGGTTCACGCGAATCACGCGCTCCCACTCCTCGGGAGGGACGTCGAGGGTGTAAGCGAATGGCCCGGAAATAGCCGCGTTATTGACCCAGATGTCTACCTTGCCAAAGGCGTCAATGGCGTGACGGAAGAGGGCGCAGACCTGCTCCTGGTCGCTCACGTCGCAGGCGATCCCCTCGCAGGTAATGCTCTTCGCGCGCAACTCGCCAACCGTGCGTGTTACGGCCTCGGCCCGCGAGGAAGAGACCACCACACGCGCGCCAGCGCGGCCGTAGGTTTCGGCAATCGCCCGTCCAATGCCGCGGGTGCTTCCAGTAATAACCGCCACTCGATCGTGGAGTGATACCTGCCGCTTTGCCATACCTGGAACCTGAGCAGTGCAATGCGGATGCTACCTGAGGTGAAAATACGGGGAAACCGGGTTTCCCCACCTGCGGTGAGCCTGTCGAACCGCCTGCGGTGAGCCTGTCGAACCGCCTGCGGT
>CAKZKA010000208.1 GCA_937120965.1 uncultured Chloroflexota bacterium | reverse complement strand
TCCGACCGCCGGTTTGCACTGCGCGTTGCCACGGTCGCTGCCGGCTTGCCAGGTAGTGCGACACTTCTCGCTCGATAGTGTTCACATGTGCGGGGCGGGACGCCCGCGCACCCGGGGTGATGCCTTATACCATTTTAGATTTTGGATTGTGGATTGTGGATTGCCACGCTGGGCAGCATAACGCCTAAAACCGCTTTAAGCAATGCGGCATCATCAACGGTAATTGGTATTACCCCAGGAGTGAACACGTACTCAGAGCGGGGCGGGGGGACAATTGGCTAAATGGTGGACAGTGAAGAGCAGGCAAGACGATGTTTCAAACCCCTTCAGAGCGGGGCGGGGGGACAATTTTCAGGTGCGGCTTAACCATGAGCCGGGCGGAGTGCATGTTTCAAACCCCTTCAGAGCGGGGCGGGGGGACAATTATGCGGCGCGAAAGTCGGCGTCGTCGTCGCTTTTCTGTTTCAAACCCCTTCAGAGCGGGGCGGGGGGACAATTGAGATGCTTGCGAGGAAGAAGCAACAGCAAGGAGGATGTTTCAAACCCCTTCAGAGCGGGGCGGGGGGACAATTCGAACGCAACGCGGCCCTCGCCCAGACCGAGGAGAAGGTTTCAAACCCCTTCAGAGCGGGGCGGGGGGACAATTACAACATTGGGGGAGTCGTCTACACCGTCGGAACTGAGTTTCAAACCCCTTCAGAGCGGGGCGGGGGGACAATTGGAAACGCTCAAGAAGGGAGTCGGAGGAGATGCTGGTGTTTCAAACCCCTTCAGAGCGGGGCGGGAGGACAATTGTGGGCGGCTGGGAAGTACTGGCTTGGCGGCAATGAGGTTTCAAACCCCTTCAGAGCGGGGCGGGAGGACAATTACCTTCACACCCGGGCTATGCGGTTCTCAGGCGTCGGTACGCTCCCGGCGCTCTCGGCCAGCGCCCCCTGTCGCTGTTGCAGTTTGCCGTTCCGGCCTCTGTCGCGTACCATGACTTTCAATACCCGCAGTATACCAGGTCATCGGTCGGAGATCAATCGTATGAACCGCTGGGCTTCAGTTCTCGCACAGTCGCCCCCTACCCTCCTGCGCCTGATCGCTGCGACGCACCGCGTCTCTCTGCCTCGCCGCTGCACCCCCGCCGAGCGCCTCCGCCGCCTCCGCGCCGCTCTCTGTCGCCCCGCCGCCCTCCGCGCTCTCTACTGGTCGCTCGACCCTGCGACCCGGGCCGCGCTGCAGTCTTTGCGCGCCACTCCTGGCGGGCTGCGTCCCGATGACCTCTCTGCCCGCTTTGGCCCCCTGCGCCCGCTCCACGTCCTCCGCGCCGACCCGACGCCGCGCTCGCTTAGTGAACGTCTGCTCCTCCTGGGCCTGCTCCTGCCCCGCCCGGCTACTCCGTTCCATCCCCCACGCTATCTCGTGCCGCCCGAGGTGCGCGCCTGGCTGCCGGCGCCCCTCTCGCCCGCCGCCGCTGCCCCGGCCCCCGTCGGCGACGACCTTCCCGCCCTCGCCGCGGCTAGCGCTCTGCTGCTCGCCAGCGCCGAACGCCCCCTATCGGTGCGCAGCGATGGCCGGCTCACCGCTGCGGCCCGCCGCGCTCTCGCCCCTCGCCTGGCGCCGCTGGCCCCGTCTGAGGCCGCCACCCTGGCCGACTGGACTCTGCCGCTCCTTGTGGCCCTCGGCGCGCTGGTCCCCGCCGGCGCCGCCCTCGTCCCCGGACCCGCCGCCGCGCGCCTGCTCAGCCTGCCCCCCGCTGCGCACCTGGAACGCCTGCGCGCCGCCTGGACGGGTTTGCCCCGTCCTGAGCCCTGGTTAACCGCCCTGCGCGTGCGTGTCCGCGGTCTGGACGCCCCGGCGCTGCGCCGACGCCTGCTGACCTGGGCTGGCTATCTGGCGCCCGAGGCTGCGCAGCAGCCGGATCGGGGCTACGCGATTCTGGCGGCGGCGCTGGGGCCCCTGGCCGATGGTACGACCCATAGCCTCAGTGGCCCTGCTCGCCGCGGCCCCTGGGCGGCCCGGCGCGCGGCCGCGGTCTGGGCTACGGCCTGCCAGGGACCGCTGCGCTGGCTGGGCGTGTTGCCGGCCGGCTATGCCGCCGCCCCGGAGCCGCCTGGAGGAGACGCTGTCTCACCGGCAACCTGCCCAGCCGCTCCTGCCAGCGCGAACGTGGCCGTCGGCTGGATGGTCGGCTGCCTGGAGGCAGCCGTGGCCAGTGTGACGCCTGCCGCTCTTCCCGCGCCTCCGCCCGCCTGCACCACCACCCCCTCACACCATGTTCACTTAGACGCTCCGCAAGCAGCGTTACGTCACAGCGCGCCTGGTCGCCTTGCGCCGCAATCCGCAATCCAGACTCGACAATCTGCAATGCTATCCCGCCTCCACTCCCCCGCCCCGGAAGCCTGGACCTGGACCCCCGACGGGCGCCTGCACCTGCCGCGAGCGCGTGATTTGCCCGAGGCGTTGACGGTGGCCGCCTTCGGGCGCTGGGAGAGCAACACCGCTACGACGCTGGTCTACCGGCTGGGGCCGGCTGAAGTGGCGGCAGCCACGAGCCACGGCCACGACCCGGCGCGTCTGGCGGCGACGCTGCGCCGGCACGGCGGGGTGCCGGCGCATCTGGCCGGTACGCTGCGCGCCACGGGCGGGCTGCGGCTGACACGGCGCGCTGTGCTGCTGAGCGACGACCCGGACGATCTCACGCGGGCATTGCGGGCGAGCCGCGCGGCGCGGCAGGCGCTGGAGGCGCAGCTCGCCCCTGGGGTGGCGCTGGTGGCGCCAGGACGCGAGGCGGCCCTGACACGGGCCCTGGCGCGTACCGGACGATCCCTGTCGGTCACGCCCGGAGCTGAGCCGCCCCCCGCGGTAGATGCTCTGCCTCCACAGCCTGCCGGGGAGGGCGGGCATTCTGCAAGCACGGAACCATGGACCTGTGATGACGAATCAGGATCCGCATACACCCTCACACTTCGACCCCTCCACCCCTCCACCCCTTCACCCCCCGCCCCGACGTCCGTGCCAATTACCGAGGCGCTGCGGGTGTTGCAAGCGGCGCTGCGGCAGCGGGGCGTGGCGCGATTGTACTACCACGGGGCGCGCGATGCGGCGCCGCGGGAGCGGCTGGTGTGTCCGCTGCGGCTGGAGACGCACGGGCCGGTGACCTACCTGCACGCCTACTGCCTGACGGCGCAGGCGGAGCGCTGCTTTCGGCTGGATCGGGTCGTAGGGATCGAAGGAGCAAAGGCCGACGCGGCTCACCCCGCCCGTCCCCCGGCGCGCGCAGCGCGCACTGCGCCGGTGCGGTCGCAGGGGCTCCTGGCGCTGGAGCCGCCGCGCGAAGCGGGGGCGCTGCGGGTGTGGCTGATGTGAACATATGGGGAAACCGGGTTTCCCCTCGCCCCTCCCCGCCGGGCGCAGAGGCGCGGCGGCGACGCATAGACGACCACTGTGAAGGTCGGAGAACCCCGGGTTCCCTATATCCAGTAGTAACCCGGCTCGGTCGTCACCTGGCCGATGCCGTAGATCGCAATGCGCCTGACGGCTTCCTGATCCAGGCGGTAGCAACGCACACTGTCAACGTTCTGGTCAATCAGGTCGCGCAGTTCCCGTCCCAGGCGCGAGAATTCGGCAGGGTTGAGGTCGCACTCGAAGACGCTGTACTGCACTCGCGTGCCGTAGCCTTTGAGCAGTTTCATGACCTTTGTGCGTCGTTTGTCGTCTACGATGTCGTAGCTGATGATGGTGAACATGGCGGTCCTTTGTTCTGAGGTGAACATAACCCGCGCGCGGGAGGGTTTGGGCGTAGGGGCGCGGCGGCGCCGCGCCCCTACATCCTTCCAAGAACACATATTTTCATTCTGGCGTTGTGCGGCGCAGCCGCATGGATGACTGAGGTGAACATAGCCCGCAGGAGAGTTTGGGAGGGCCAGGTCCTTCAAAGGGTTTCACCTGCTCTGCAATGGGCTTCCTGGGACGCAAAGGGGAAATGGGCCAACGAATGGGAAACGAATAAACGAATGCTCAAGGTGTGCCTGACTCTGAGGTGAACATAGCCCGCCCGCGGGAGGGTGTGGGAGGGCAAAGCCCTCCCAAGAGTTGTGCGCCCCGCGAATGAGCGTCTACCGTGAACATAGGGAACCCGGTTTCCCCATCCCCCGGTCTGGCCGGGCGCGTCACGCCCCGACATAGCCCACATACGCCGCCTGCTCGCCACGCACGACGCGCGCCACTGCCTGGGCCTGGAGCAGCGCCACGCGGCGCAGTGGCGTCTGCTCGCCGGTGGGCAGCCGGACCGGGGCCTGCATCGCCGCTTCGTAGCGGGCGACGAGCAACGCCCGCCCGGCTGCATTAAGGTAGACTGCATCGGGTCGCTGGGCCGGCCGTTCGAACTGGTCGCGCTGGAGCGCCCCCGCCTGAATGAGTTCGAGCACGATGCGGTCCACTGCCAGCGGACGAAACTCCTCCATCAGGTCGAGAGCCAGTGAAGGCCGACCGGCCTCGATCACGTGAAATACGCCGAGATAGGGGTCCAGGCCGGTGAACTGCACCGCGCTGAGCACGTCGTGGAGCAGCAGGGTGTAGCCGAAGGAGAGCATGGCATTGACCGGGTCGGGCGGAGGGTAAAAAGCGCGCCCCTGAAAGCCCCAGCTTTGCTGGAACATGACCCGCCAGACGCCGAAGTAGGCCGCGGCGCCCGCGCCCTCGTAGCCGCGCACGGCGTCAATGTCCGCCGCGGTATCTACCGCAGCCAGGGCGGCATCGAGCTGCCCCAGGGCCGCGGTGGCCGCGGGCCAGTTGGCCCGCGCCAGCACGGCGCGCTGATTGCTCAGTTTGGCTCGCACGATGGCGCGCGCCAGGTCGAGCCCCCAGGCCGGCTCATTCACCCGTTGCATCTGGGCCAGCCGCAAAGCCCCGAAACATGACGGCCCCGCTGTGAGGGTGGCATAGTGACGGCTGCCACGCTGATTGGTGAGCATCACCGGGATGCCCCGCCCGATTAACTCGACCAGGAGCGCCGTTGACATCTGCACCCCACGGCCCATGAGGACCACCTGATCGATCTTGTTGAGCGGGATCTCCTGCAGGGTCTTGCCTTCGCGGGTGATCAGCACCTGCTCGTCCCGTTTCCGTACTGTCACCCCTTGCTCCTGAATGTAGAGCGTTGGCATTCGATACGCCCCTTTCTGATGCTATGGAGAGCCCCCTCACCCCTTTACCCGTCGCCGGACCCGTTCGGCGCCCTGGCGGATGCGGTTCCCCGCTTGCTGCGACACCGCGCGCAGCGCGCGCTCCGCCTCTTCGAAGCTCGCAACCCCCTGGGCGAGGCGTGGTCCGGAGGCGCGGGGGGCGAGGGCCTGGCCGAGGAACTCCAGCCCCTCGGCGTAGGGCGCGACGCGCGTTTTGGCTTCGTTGAGTTGCAGCCGCAGTGTCGCAAGCTGGCGGCGGGTCAATTCAAGGGCCCGTTCCGCCTCCTCGTGAGAGGCGCACATAATCACCAGGTCATCCATAAAGCGCACCAGTCGCATGCCGTTACTGGTCATCGCCAGGTCGAATGGGTGGAGGTAGATGTTGGCAAGCAGCGGCGAGAGCGCGCCGCCCTGTGGCGCGCCGCGGGCCGCTGCCGTCGCGCTGACGCGCAGCGCCAGTTCGCCCATCGCCACGGCCCCTGCGGCCAGCGCCCCGCCGATGAGCAGGCGCCGGGTACCGATGCGCTGCAAGTGGGGCGCCAGACGCCGCGCGCCTTCAATCGCCGGCTGGGCCAGGCTCATCGCGGCGATGAGGCCGCCGGCATCGAGGCCGGAGCGGCGCACCGCGCCCCAGGCCGCGGGATCGGGCTGTTCCCAGGCGGCTGCGGCATAGGGATCGCTGGCCGGCGGCAGGATGGGCGCGCCGGGCGCAGCCGCCGGCTCGGCCAGCACGCCCCGCAGGGCCTGGCCGCCCTGGCGCAGGAGCCGGCTAAGCCCGCCGGCCTCGGGAGCGAGCGCCGCCCCCTCGTCGGTGCTGAGCGCCCCGGCCTGCAACCAGTGGCTGATAAGCTGTAGAATGGCCGGCTCGTCAATCCGCTGGCGGACGAGACCCAGCAGAATGCGGTGGTCAATCGTATCGAAGTAACTGGCGATGTCGGCGTCAACTGCCCAGCCCAGCCCCTGATCGGCGTAGCGCGCAACCCGCGCTACGGCCTCGGGCACGCCGACGTAGAGACGGCAGCCGTAGGAACAATCGAGAAACAACGGCTCGAAGAGCGGCTGCAACACTTGCTGAACCGCCCGCTGGGCCACCCGGTCGCGAATCGCCAGGATGGCGATCGCCCGTTCACCGCCGCTGGCCTTGGGAATGCTCACCCGCTTTGCCGGCAACGGGCGATACACCCCTGTGCGCAACTCCTCGGCCAGACAACGCATCTGCGCCACCCAGTCCGACTCGAAATCACGAACCGTCACCGTGTCTACGCCTGCGCTGCGTCCGCGCCGGGCCACCTGGATGTTGCCGCGCACCCTGCGCCAGGCCAGGGTCAGGTTCTCGACACTTACGACCTGGTCGAGCAGGGCCGGGCCGGTGTATTTGGGAAAGATTGGCATGTGAGCGCTCCTTTCGTCTGTAGAGCTGTGGAGGTGTGGAGCTGTGGAGTTGGAGGGCATATCGTTTCGGTTGGTTCTGCAGTGTCAATAATAGATTTCACCCCGAAACTCACTCCGCCACTTCCAACCCCACCACCCCCAGAATGCGCGATGCGGCTGGAGCATGCTGGGCGCGCCAGGCCTCCAGCTTCTGCATCTGCTCGGCCATCAGGGCCTCGTGGCGCAGGTGCAGCTCGAGCAAGGCCTGGTCGTGCTGGGCGCGGCGCTCGGCGGCAAGCTCCGCCTGGCGGGCGCGCTGCTCGGCGATCTGTTGTTGCACGGCGGCCAGGGCCAGGGCATGCTCGTTCTGGCGGGCCTGGGCCGCGAGGGCCACTTCACCTTCAGCGCGGGCAACGCCCTGCTGGGCCTCGAGCAACCGCACCTGCTGGTCAGTCTGATGGGCCTCGAGCAACTGTTGTTGCACGCGCTCCCATTCGCCCTGGAGCCGGGCCTGCTCGGCCTGCCAGAGTTGCTCCTCGCGGGCGATCTCGGCGGTCTGGGCGCGGATCTGCGCCAGAACGATCTCCAGTCGCGCGGCCAGGGCGGCCTGTTGCACCTCGGCCTGCTGGGCCAGCAGGCGCTCGCGAGCCATGGCGGCGGTGGCGGCCAGCCGCAGGCTGTGCTCACGCTCTTCCACTGCCGAGCGCGCCTCCAGCCGCTGCAGCGTGGCGCGGTGCTCGGCGGCTTCCACACGCAGGGCTTCATCAATCCGGGCGGCCGCCACGGTGGCCGCTGTGGCCGCCTCGATCTGCCGCTCATCACCCTGGCGCTCGACCACCCGCACACTGACGATCTCCAGCCCCGCCAGCGCCGGATCGGCGCGCAGTCGCTCGAGGATCGCCAGGGCCGGCCCGTCCATCCCGCCCTGCTCACCCTCGTGGCCGGTCAGCGCCGCGTGGCTGTGGCGCTCGATGTAGGCCAGCGTCGCCGCGCGCACCGCTGTCGCCAGGGCATCGAGCGGCTGGCGATGGGCGGCGATCAGCCGCGGGTCGCTCACCGCCACGTCCACTACCAGCCAGAAGCGCACACGCCACTTGTCGCAACTGAAGCCCTCGATCGGCCCCACCTGCACCTGCCGGCGACGCACATCAACCCACTGCACCAGCACCGCCCCCGGCTGGCTCCACAGCCAGTAGCTCCCCGGTTCGTACACGACCGGCTCCCCGCCAGGCAGGTGCACCACGGCCCGAACGCCTGGCGGCACCACCAGTTGCGTCGCCAGGCCGAATATCTGGCGCGGGAGCGCCTGCGGCAATGTGACCAGGCCCGTCACAAAGCGGGGCAACGGCAGATCACGGCCCATCCCCTCGGCGCTCACCTCGCCCCTGGCAACTACCAGCCCCTCAACAATCGCCTCTTCCACCGCAGCGCAGGCCTCGGTAACGATCTGGTTGCTCATAGCTGTCCTCCTTGTCTGAGTCTAAGATTCCCTCGATCTGTAGAGCTGTGGAGATGTGAAGTTGTATTAAATTATGAATGTCTAGGAAGATTTGAAATCACCTTCACACCCCTACACCTGCTGGTGGAGAAAGCCCAGGATCGCCTGGCGTCCGTCCAGGGCTTCCCAGGCCAGGGCATCGGCGAGCCGGTTCAACTCGCGCGGGATGGCCACCAGCTCGAGTGTGCTCAGGCGCGCGCAGAGCGCCCGCGCCCGCTCGAACAGCCGCCGCATCCCTTCCGCGCGCACCGCTGCGCGCCCGCAGAGCTGGTCAATCACCACCCGGCTATCGCTCATGCAACACACCGCAGCGGTCGGATAGTGGGCGAGCACGACCTCGAGACCGGCGATCACCGCCTGATACTCGGCCTCGTGATTGGTGGCCGCCGGCGCCCGCAGACAGCGCGTGCAGAGCAGATTGCCCCGCGGACCGCGCACGACCACACCGATACCCGCGACGCCCCGCGGCTGAAAACCCGGCGTGCCGTCTACCTGCACCAGGAGCAAGGAGTGGTTCATTGCAACACCCAGGCCAGGCTCCCGAGGAGCGCGGCGATCAGCAGCAGCAGCACGGCCAGACAGCCGCGCAGCAGCCGCAGCGGCGACAGACGCGGGAAACGGACGCGGCGCGGATCGAGGAGCAGGGCGCTCACGCCCAGCAGCGCCAGGACGATTGCTCCACTCCAGAGACACCAGCCCATCCTGCCCTCCTTCCCATTACCTCTAGTAATAGGAAGGATAGGGTAACAGGAGGACGCGGCGCTATAGCCGCTGGCTAAGGAGAGACTTTGCGTTTGCTCATAAAACGGCCCACGGGAGGGGTTGAGCTTGCCGCAGGCGTGCCTGTCCGAACCGGCGCCCGTTGGCCCGGCCAGGCTCAGCCGGTGGGCGCCATCGGTGAAGAATTGTTTACAGACGAGTAAACCACGTTGTGGTTCCCGTGATTAAATCTTTCCTCTGGCATAACTGCGTTTTGCATGCTATGCTTGAGGTAGCCTGGCGCGCTGGAGGGACGCTACGCCCCTCATCGGGGAGCCGGCAGGGCCTCTCGCCTTCCAGCCGGCGTGAGGGAGCCTGTCGCCCCGCCAGGTCAGGGAGGGGGAAACCGGATTTCCCCGCCGTCCTGGAGGTGAGCAGCGTATGACCAGCAACGCGCTCAGCGCCAGGTTGCTGGCGCTCGACTCCGACATCGTCACAACGCGCAGCTATGTCTTGAGGGGCGAAAGCTGCGCACTGGGGCGAGCCCCGACGTGTGACCTGGTCGTGCAACATCCCCTCGTCTCGCGCCTGCACGCCCGGGTCGAGCGGAACGGAACCCATTTTCTGCTGGTGGACGCCGGCAGCGTCAACGGCACCTTCGTCAACGGGCGGCGTCTGAGCGCCCCCCATCTCCTGCGACACGACGATGAGATCGGCCTGGGCAGCGCCCGGCCGCTCCTGCGCTTCGATGATCCCGAGGCAACCGAGGTTGCCGCAGGTCATCTGCGCTACGATGATCGTCAGATGCGCTTTCTGCTCGGCGATCGCGTCGTGGATCTGACACCCATGCAGGTGCGCCTGCTGCGCTTCCTCTACGAGCACGCCGGTGAGGTATGCTCCCGCGAGAGTTGCGCTCAGGCGATCTGGGGCGCAGACTATCGCTCGGGCGATGAGGCTGCGCCGCTCGACCAGCAACTCGCCGAGGTGCGCCGTCGCCTCCGCGCCGCTGACCCCCAGGCCGCCAGGGATTTGATCGTGAACCGTCGTGGGCTGGGTTATGTGCTGAATCTGGAAGGGTAATACGGTTTTCGATTGCAGGTTGCGGATCGCGCTACTGGGAGGGGCGCGGGGAAACCGGGTCTCCCCGCTGCTGATATCAGACTCATCGAATCCAACGCTTTAACGACGCATGACTATTCAGCCAGGCCTAACCCTGAACCAGCGTTACACCATTCGCCGCGCAATCAGCGAACAGGGCGGGTTTGGCGCCACCTATCTGGCCTTCGACACCGCTGAGCGGCGCGAGGTGGTGATCAAGGTCAGCAAGACGGCGGGAGATAT
>CAKZKA010000207.1 GCA_937120965.1 uncultured Chloroflexota bacterium | reverse complement strand
CGCCGGCACCGGCGCCTGCGCCCGCAGCAGCGCCGCCCACACCCGCGCCAGCGGCTGCGCCTGCGCCCGCAGCAGCGCCGCCCACACCCGCGCCAGCGGCTGCGCCCCCCACGCCGGCACCGGCGCCTGCGCCCGCAGCAGCGCCGCCCACACCCGCGCCAGCGACCAGGCGGGGGGCATGCCTCCCCTGGGTACTGGGGTTAGTGGTACTGCTGCTGGCCGGCGCTGCCGGCGCCTTTGTGCTGCTCCGCTCCTCCGGGCTGACGCCCGCGCCGGGAGCCACGGCGACGCCGCAGGTGCTGGTGGCGCGACCGTTCAGCGTGCGCGACCTGGAGATCGAAGTGCCCTACGGCGCCAGCCGTGAGACGGTAGACTCCGCCTTCGCCGCGGCCTTTCTGGCCCTGGCGCGCCAGGATTGCCAGTGCGAGGCCCGGATTGCGCCGGGCAGCCTGGTCTATCTCTACGGGGGTGAGCCGCGCCAGATCGGGATCGTGGGCAACCGCGAGCGCTACCAGGCCTCGATGGAGGCGACCCTGCTGGTGCCGGAGCGCTGATGGTGGCGCGTCCAGTAAGTTCTGTGTCTTAGTTTTTTCCTGGGAGGGCGTAGCCCTCCCAGACCCTCCCGGGGGGCGGGGCATTGTTCCGCAGGGTGAAGCGTGTTAAGATGGGGAGCATAACCGGGCTCGCAGATCAACGAGGAGGAGCCTGATGTCTGATTTAAAAAGCCGCCTTATCGAGATCAACGCAAAAATTGAGGCCCTCGAGGAGGAGCGCCGGATCATCTACGAAGACAGCCACGTAGATGAGTTCGAGCACCCCCGCCTCAGCCTGATTAATGAAGAACTGGAACATCTCTGGGACCTGAAGCGCCGCCTGGAAGCCGCCATCTCGGCGGGGTTGAGCGAACTGCCCGTGCCGCCCCCCGAAACCTTCGAGGCGGGTGACGGATAGCGCGATGCAGCCGAGCCGCGTGTTCCACCTGGTCCAAAGGAAAGCGTGGGAGGGCGCAGCCCTCCCACACCCTCCCGGTCGGGAGGGCTATGTTCACCTCAGATACAGCCGGCGCCACCACACACACTATCCGGTACCGGGGTGACAACGGGCGTCGTACCAGGACCACCGCCCGGCACGAGCCGGTACTCAGCAGTTGCCCGCAGGCGACTGGTGTTGCCATAGGCGGTGTAGGTGCGCAACCCAACCGGTTCCTGTTCGCTCAAGTACAGTCGCGCTACGAAGGCGCCGCCCGTGTCGGCAATTACATCCCCGATCCAGAGAGTAGAGGCGTCGGGCAGGGTAACCCAGATCGTCACGATTTCGCCCGGCTGGTAGCCCCAACCACTGAAGATAGCAAAGCTCCGCTGGTCATCGGGCGAGGCCTCGATCCGCAGATTAGCGCGACCCGAAGGCACGGTCAGGTCGGCTACCTGCACGTCAAACTCGGCGATGCCATTGGCGCCGCTGTCTACGCCGCGCGCCGTCAGCGCGTACCGTCCCACCGGCGCGCCGGTGACTTGCAGCACATACTCGATCTGCCCGCCTGGCCCGGCCTGAATGCGCCCGAGCTCCTCCACGGTGGCATCCGGGTAGCGTAGCCAGACCGCCACCGGCTCGTTGGTGCGGTAACCGCTGCCGCGGAAGACATATGTGCGGCCCTGGCGATCGCGCGGCGGCTCGACGCTCAACGTCACGTTGGGAGACGGCCCGGGCGCCTGGCCGATGCTCACCTCAATCGAGGCGTAGACTTCGCGGCCGCTGCTCTGCCCGAAGGCGGTGTAGGTGTAGCGACCAACCGGGGTGAACGTGGCGCCCAGGAAGTCGGGCACGTAGGGGAAGTTAAAGGCGCCGTCGCCGTTGGTCACGACCTCGGCTACGCCGAAGACCGAGAAGTCCGGATAGGTGATCCAGATAGACACCGTCTCGCCGGGTGAAAAGCCGGCGCCGATCAGGGTCACCGTGTCGTTTTGCCGCGGCGTTGCGGGAGTGGCGATCAGAGTGGCCGAACTGGCGGCGCTCTGCCAGGTCCACAACCCGAGGAGCAGTGCCAGACCAGCAACGAAGCAGGCAAGAAAGATCCGTACAACGAATTGCTGTCGTTTGAGCATAGCCGTTCTCCTGTGCTGAGATGGAATTGCTACAGTACGTAAGGGTGCTTGTGTGTTGCCAGTTCACCTCCAGGCGCCGCGACTTCTGCTCGGGGGTTGAAGATCGCAGCCATTGGCGCATAACGCGCATCGTTACCTGGTGTCAGACTACGTCACGCACCCCGATCCGAAGGAAAGTCGTAGGTGACGGAAGGATGACAGGGGACTTACAACCTGCTAACAAACTTTTTTCTTTCTCTGAAGCAGGATTTATGCTAGAATAGCGCTGTTCTCGCACCCTGCCACGGATGCAGAAGGAAAACGACGGCATGCTCAGAACCACGTACCGCGCCGCCCTGTTGATAGTGCTGGCGCTTGCCTTCCTGACCAGCGGAACGCCCCTCGCCGCGCGTACCCTGCCTCCCCATAGCACGGCAGAAATTTCCATCCCGCGTGGCAGCGTTACCAGCCGGCCGTATGCGGTGATGATCGACAATCACCCCGGGGCCTATCCTCAAACCGGCCTGAACCAGGCTGCCATCGTCTTCGAGGCCCTCGCCGAGTACGGTATCACCCGCTACATGGCGGTCTATTTCCCCGGCATCACGCCCGAACTGGCGACCATCGGGCCAGTACGTAGCGCCCGCGCCTACTTTGTCGAATGGGCCCGCGGCCTGCGGGGTGTATATGTGCACGCTGGCGGCGCCCCCGACGCGCTGACGATGGCTGCCACCTCGGTCGAGATTGTGGATATGGACGCGCTGCGCAACAACGCCAGCACCGCGTTTGTGCGCAGCGCCGACCGTCTTGCGCCGCACAATCTCTACACCTCCAGCGCGCGAATCGCCGCGTTCCTCGCCACGCGCGGGGCCGAACAGCCCGATCTGCGCGAGATCGGCTTCCGCATCAAGCGTGACCGGCCCGTCTCAACGCCCACTGCCCAGCGCTTCAGCTACTACTTCATATACAAAGAGTCTTATGTAAGCTGGCGCTATGACCGGGCCACGAATAGTTATCTCTACTTCCGCCAGCAACGCCCCCACGTTGACGCCGCCACCGGCGAGCAACTGCGCTTTAAGAATGTCGTGGTGCTCGAAGTGCCTGAGCGGCCCATTCCCGGCGATCCCAAGCAGCGCATCCAGCAAGACGTGATCGGTGAGGGGCCAGCGCGGGTGTTCCTCGACGGGCGGATGATCGAGGCTACCTGGCGCAAGGGCGCCGGCTTTGCCCAGTTGCGGCTCTTCGACCGCTACGACCGTGAACTCCCGCTCAATAGCGGGCCGATCTGGTTTGCTGCGATTCCATCGCTGGAGAATCTCAGTGTGGAATAATGCAGGTCTGTCTGATGTAAGGTAGGGTGGGGAAACCGGCTTTCCCCGCCCTCCCCTCTGACAGGAGTATGGGGCAACCCGGCGCCTCCACGCTCCGCGTCCTTCGGGGGTGTCAGGCGCCCCCGCCAGGAGAGAGCATGACCGCAGGCAAGCTCCGTCGCTTCGTTGGCCTCGCCATCCTCACCCTGATGGCTGCTCTGACCGCCCGCGTGGAGGCCGGCCCGGCTGGCGAGGAATCTCGGCCGGCCCTTGCTCCGACCTACCGTATCTTTGCCACCCGCGAAGGGTTGGTTGGCCGTCGCACAGCCAATGGTCACACCATCCAGCCGCGTGACCGCTTTGTTGCCCTGCCATCGTGGACCGTGCTCTCGCCCCGCGGTTCCGATAAGTTTCGTGTGCGCCTGACCTACAACGGTCGCACTGTGGTTGTGCCGGTCTGGGATGTGGGCCCCTGGAACACCAACGATGACTACTGGAACCCCAACCGACATTACAAAGATCTGCCGGTAGGCATGCCCATGGCCCAGGCTGCGGTGCTGCACGGCTATAATGGTGGCCGCGATGAGTTCGGACGGCGTATCCAGGATCCCAATGGCATTGACATCGCCGATGGCACGTTCTGGGACGATCTGCGGATGACCCGCAATGACTGGGTAGATGTCACCTTTCTCTGGCTTGGCGCCGACCCGGGTCCCGGCAATGCTGTGCCAATTGATGTTCCGGCGCCTGCGCCCGCTCCCCCGCCGGCCAGTCCCCCTCCCAAACCGGTTCCGGTGGAGCCAGGCGCGATCACGGTTGACAATGGCGATCCGGGCTTCGCCCCCAGTGGCAGCCCCTGGTCTGAAGCCGCCTGCGGTCTCGGCGGCGCCCATAGCTGGACCTACTCGACCAGCGACGCGGCCAGGGCGACCACTATGGCGACCTGGACGCCGCAGCTTCCGGGCGCAGGGTTCTACGAACTGCGGGCCTACATCCCCGAGTGCGGCGAACGGGCCACGACATCCGCCCGCTATGTGGTGTACCACGACGATGGGGTGCGCGAAGTGGAGGTTGATCAACAGGCCCGCGCCGGCACGTGGGTGGGGCTGGGAACGTTTCGCTTCGGGGGGATTGCCGGCGCGTCGGCCAGGGTTGAACTGAGCGCCCTGACCCGTGATGACCGCCGGGTGGTACGCTTCGATGTTCTGGCGTGGACCTTACGTCAGGATAGCGCGCCACCCGCGGCGCAGGTAACCGGCATTCAGCGCAAGGACAACGGCTACCAGATCACCTGGGGCGGAACAGACGACCTGAGCGGCATCGCCAGCTACGATGTGCAGGTGCGCATGCTGCCCCGTGGCGGTTGGACGGACTGGAAGCGCGACGTGGAAACGACCACGGCCTGGTTCGGCCCGGATGAAGGCAAGCATTTTGCCTTTCGGGTGCGCGCCCGCGACCGGGCGGGGAACGTGCAGCCGTGGCCCGAAGGCGCGCAGATGGACACGACGCAGGCAACACCGCAGGGCTGACCTGAGCGCGCGCCCCGATACCTTCCCAACAAATACGCTCGAATCACGCCCGGGAGGGCGCAGTAGAGGCGCGGCAGCGCCGCGCCTCTACGCCCAAA
This sequence comes from uncultured Chloroflexota bacterium, assembly GCA_937120965.1. Lineage (GTDB taxonomy): Bacteria > Chloroflexota > Chloroflexia > Chloroflexales > Chloroflexaceae > JACAEO01. The sequence goes on along the minus strand of CAKZKA010000207.1, from coordinate 1,757 downwards.
CCTCCCACAGGCAGGGGGATGGGGAAACCCGGTTTCCCCATGCCCCAACCGCTGTTGGGAGCGGCTGGCATCCCCCACAGGCAGGGGCATGGGGAAACCCGGTTTCCCCGTATGTTCACCTCAGCCATCCATGCGGCTGCGCCGCACAACGCCAGAATGAACATATTTGTTCTTGGGAGGGCGTAGCCCTCCCAAGCCCTCCCCTCAGGGAGCGGTCACTTATCCTGGAGGGCAGCCACGCCGGGCAGCACCTTGCCTTCGAGCAGTTCGAGCGAGGCGCCGCCGCCGGTCGAAACGTGGGACATCTTCTCTGCCAGGCCAGCCTGTTCAACCGCGGCTACCGAGTCGCCGCCGCCGACGATGGTCGTTGCGCCGCGCTCGGAGGCTTCGGCCATAGCCTGGGCGATGGCGCGGGTACCGCCAGCGAAAGGCTCCATCTCGAACACACCCATCGGCCCGTTCCAGATCACCAGTTGGGCGCGGGCAATCTCGTCACTGTAGAGCTTCACGGTTTCGGGGCCGATATCCAGAATGCGCCAGCCCTCGGGCACAGCATCAACGCTGACGGTGCGCGTCTGGGCATCGGCGCTGAAGGCGTCGGCGATCAGCGCGTCAACCGGCAGCAGCAGGCGCACATTGGCCGCGCGGGCCTTGGCGATCAAATCGCGGGCCACCTCGAGACTATCCGGCTCGACCAGCGAGTCACCCACCGCCTTCCCCTCGGCGAGGAGGAAAGTATTGGCCATACCACCGCCGATGAGCAGGGCGTCCACCTTACCGAGAAGGTTCTCAATCACGCCGATCTTATCGCTGATCTTCGCTCCGCCGATAATGGTCACGAAGGGATGTTTGGGGTTCTCCAGGGCGCCGCCGATGAACTCCAGCTCCTTTTCGAGCAGAAAACCGGCGACAGCGGGCAGAAAGTGGGCCACGCCTTCGGTGGAGGCATTGGCGCGATGGGCCGCGCCGAAAGCATCGTTAACAAAGACATCGCCGAGACGGGCGAGTTCGGCGGCCATCTCGGGGTCGTTCTTCTCCTCGCGGGGGTCGAAGCGCGTATTTTCGAGCATCAAGACGATCCCGGGCTTGAGATCGGCCGCAGCAGCCTCGGCGGCGGGACCGGTGATCGCCTCGGTCTTCCGCACCTCCTGGGCTTCGGGGAGCAACTCGAAGAACCGCTCGACGACCGGGCGCATACTGTACTTGGGATCGACCTTGCCCTTGGGACGGCCGAGGTGCGACATGAGCACCACCCCGTTGGCGCCATGGTCCAGGAGGTACCGAATCGTCGGCAGCGCGGCGCGAATGCGGGTATCGTCGGTAACGTTGCCCGCCTCATCCTGCGGCACGTTGAAGTCAACGCGCACCAGGGCGCGCTTGCCGGCCCACTCGACGTCGCGGATGGTCTTTTTGTTCATAGGGGATCTCCTTCTGCGGAACTATCCCGGCGCGAACTATTGTAGCATACCATTGCGCTTCGAGGTTCTGATGGCGCGGTCGGTGCGTTCGCTCCACACCCTCCCGCCAGGCAGGGGACTGGGGGAACCCGGTTTCCCCATCCTCCGACTGTGGTCAGGGGCGCCTGGCGCCCCGATGGGCAGAGCAAGGGGAAACCCGGTTGCCCCATGTTCACGTCAGGCCCCATGCGCGAGGCGCACAACACCCCGATGACCATGGGGTATCTCTGGGAGGGCCGCCCCCTCCCTGGCCCTCCCCCGCTGGGGGAGGGAACCGGGCGCTTCCCCTCAGGGAGGGGG
>CAKZKA010000206.1 GCA_937120965.1 uncultured Chloroflexota bacterium | reverse complement strand
GCTGAGGTGAACATACGGGGAAACCGGGCTTCCCCACCTGCGGTGAGCCTGTCGAACCGCACCCCTCCCTGTGGGGGCGCCAGCCGCTCCCAACAGCAGTTGGGACATGGGGAAACCGGGTTTCTCCATCCCCCTGCCTGTGAGGGCGGCAAGCCCTCCCGACCGGGAGGGTGGGGGAGGGCTGCGCCGTCCTATCTCTCTCGCGCGGGGGTGGTGGGGAACTCGCGTGATCGCATCAATGCAACTGCTGCAACTCGGGGCTACGTCGCAGGCGGCTTAGAATGTGGCGCTTCAGGGTGTAGATCTCCTCGACGCTGGCAAAGAGATTGCGCCACCGGGCGTAGATCTCCGCGGGTTTCATGCCAAGCAGGTATGAACAACGCACGACCACTCGCTCGGCCTCACTGGTCAGCAGGCTATCGATCATCCGCCAGAACTCCTCCCGACTGATCCGCCCGATCGCTTCCTCGTCAATATACCCCAGGCGCTGCTGGTTCCAGTTAATCTCGTCTTCGGAAAGCAGGTCGGCAAAGGACTGGCTGCGCGCCGCGTCAATCACCACGCAGGCGGCGCAACGGCGCAGGTAGTTGAGCAACGCGGCCAGGCTGGGGAAGGTGTTGAAGCGCTCCGGTGGAATGGCCCGCCAGAAGCGAATGAAGGCGGCGCCGACAAAGTAATCGCTCGTCTCGCCGCTGACGGTGAGGGCGCCGGTGCGACGCACCCAGTGCTCCACCAGCGGCGCGTACTGCTCGAAGATGCAGCCCCAGGCAGCGTTGTCGCCTTCGACCAGGGCGCGGCGGAACAGTTCATAGGCATAGCGCTGATCGTACTCCTCGCGCCGGTAGAAGCGCTGGCTCTCGCTCAGGGCGCGGCGAGCCAGGCTCGAAACATCCATTACATCAAGTTGTGCGACGGTGGAGGTGATCGAACTCGTCTCAGGCGAGAGAACGGTCGTCTGGGGGTTCATCGGGAGCCTCCTCCGGGACTCTGAGCTGCTCGTCTGAGACCAGTCTAGTCCTGGAGGCCCGTCAGGGAGAGATCGGGCGCCTCCCGTTCGCCTGACAAAACCAGGAGGTGGGGGTGTTCTGAGGTGAACATACGGGGAAACCGGGTTTCCCCAACCCCCTCCCTGAGGGGAGGGTTCGGGAGGGCGCAGCCCTCCCAGGAAACAACCCGCCCGTATAACGCCCGTCGGCGCCCATACGTTCTGTCCGCCCCTGAACCCGCTCAGGGGGACATCAGAACGCGATCCGCCAACAACCGCCCCCCCTCTCCCGCTCAGGGCTATACATTACCTCCATGTTGCACTGCATCATGCAATCGAATGTCGCGGAACGCGTCCCAATGCGGTAACAAGCCCTGGCCCTCGGCAAGCCCCTCACCTCGGGGGCAACACCGCGTCTGCGTTGTACCGCATGAGGAAGCCATCGGCAACGTTGCGGGCAATGCATAAACTGGACGGAGAGACGGGGAGTACTTCCCCCCTGCCCCCCGCGCTAGCCAAGCTGGAGCGGGGGTATCAGGCTGCTCCCGCCCCCCTCTCCACCGTAGGTGGAGAGGGGGGATGGGGGGGTGAGGACCAGCCTACGGTGGAGAGGGGGGATGGGGGGGTGAGGACCAGCAGCGCATCAGGACGCCATCCGCTCCGCTGCCGCAGAGCGGCGCGACTGTCTATTCGCCCTCGCGAGGCAATGTTGGCGGATCGACGACCCTGACCGATAGGGGTTGGCCGCCGCTGAGCATTCGTCGGGTGATCCGCACGGTATCGCGGATCAGCAGGCCCAGGTCATTCACCGGCCAGATGAAGCGCACTGGCCCCAGGCGGTTGAGGGTGCGCAGGAGGTTAAAGGGAAAGGTGCCGATATGTTCCCAGTTGACCATAGCCACATTCGACAGAAACGGGCGCAGATTATCGGCGGCGCTCGTGCCCGGCGGCGGGTTGATCACTGCAAGCAGTTGGCGACGCAACTCCTCCGCGCGGGTCAGCGCCCGCACCGGGCCGGGGCCGCGCAGGGCCGCCTGGCAGCCAAGACGGTAGCCATCGGCAAGGCGCGACTTAGGGAGCCAGGTAAACTCGGCGTCGGTGGGCGGATTGAGTTGATCGGCGCCGCTGAGAATGCGGCACTCGCACATGGTACACAGGCCGTTTCCGTCGCAGTAGAAGCCTATATGCGCCGCGTTCCGTCGGGCAATGGTGAGCAGTCGCTCGCCAAGTTGCGCCTCCATCCATTCATCGTTGATTTCAACCTTTACCATCAGTGTGCTCCTCAACGTCGGCGAATACACTGAACCGGCGCAATGCCCGCTCATGCTGATTGTAACACACTGTTTCGGCGGCGCGCAGATGGGGCCGACTGCGCTCCGGAAGGGCCAGGGGCAGCCCGGCAGGGCACGGCCCTCCCCACTCCTCCCCCGGCCAGTTTAAGGGCGGACAGAACATCCGAGCCAACGTGGTGTATACCGTTTTGGAATGCCCCGGCGCATGGCTCTGGTCTCCCCGCTTCGACAGGCTCAGCGCAGGCTCTCCAGCGAAGCTGGAGAGGGGAGGGGGTGAGGACCACCCAGCGCATCCCAACGCCATAACGCCCGTCGGCGCTCATACGTTCTGTTCGCCCCCAAACCCCGGCCAGAGGGCTGGGAAAACCCCGTTTCTCCCCCTTTGCGAGAGGGCCCGGGCACGCGCAACCCTCCCTGGCTTCGCGATCTGCGCCCCGTTGCGGCGCAGCTAACGGTGGCAGGCAAACGCCACCACCGTCCCGCGCACCTCGGTAGCAACCCGCTCGCCAGGAGTGAAATCGTGCCAGGCGGGCACGCGTGCCCGCGCCCGGGCGCCACCGGCCAGCCGCACCTCGACCATCTGGTCGGCGCCGTAGTAACTGCGTTCGGCGACCTCGTGGGGACTGGCGGGATCAGGCGTCAGCGCAATGACCTCCGGGCGCACGAGCACCTCAACCGGGCCGCAGGCCGGGCGTGCCAGCGTCAACCGGCCCAGGGGAGAGTAGGCAACCGCCCCGTCAGCTTCGGCGGGGAGGAAGTTAGCCGCGCCCACAAAAGCCCCCACCTCCCGCGAGACGGGTCGCTCGTACAACTCGCGGGGGCGGGCCACCTGGGCAATGCGCCCGTTGAGCATCACCGCGACCACATCGGCCAGGCTCAGCGCCTCTTCCTGATCGTGGGTCACGAAGATGGCCGTGACCCCTTCATGGCGCAGTATGCGGCGCACTTCGGCCCGCACTGCCTGGCGCAAGCCGGCATCGAGGTTGGAAAATGGCTCGTCGAGCAGCAGCAGCGCGGGACGGGGCGCCAGGGCGCGCGCCAGCGCGACACGCTGCTGCTGGCCGCCCGATAGCTCGTGGGGCATGCGCCGCCCCAGACCCTCCAACCCGACCAGGGTCAGCAGCTCGGCCACGCGGGCGGCCCGACCGGGGCCGCGGCCCAGGCCATAGGCCACGTTCTGCTCAACGTTAAGATGCGGAAAGAGGGCGTAGTCTTGAAACACCATCCCTACCCCGCGCTGCTCGGGGGGCAGACCCGCGCCACACGGCGACACCACGGCGCGTCCGCCGATGGTGATCATCCCCGCCTCGGGCTGCTCAAAACCGGCAATCAGCCGCAGCAGGGTCGTCTTACCGCAGCCGCTTGGGCCGAGCAGGGCCAGCAGTTCGCCCGGGGCAACGCTCAGATCCACGGCATTGACAGCGGCCACCTGACCGTACCGCCTGGTCAGGCCCTGGACGGTCAGGGCAGCCGCGCGCGTGTGTGGCGGGAGTTGCAAGACACTCATAACCGGCATTATACCGCAATCTGCCCGTTCATCCCTCAGCCGGTTCACGCCAGAGCAGCAAGCCCATAGTCAGGGCCGAGAGCAGCATGAGCAGCAGCGCCGGCGCAGCGGCGCGCGCGAACATCGCCTCGCTCGCGGCGCTCCAGACCATTGTCGCCAGGGTGGGGAAGCCGCTCGGCCCCAGGAGGAGGGTGGTCGGCAACTCCTTGATGGTGGTGAGGAACACCAGGGCGGCCCCGGCGAGCATCCCCGGGGCGACCAGAGGCGCGGTGATGGTGGCGAGCACGCGCAGCGGCGAGCGCCCGAGAGAGCGAGCGGCCTCCTCGACACGCGGATTCAACTGGTGAAGTGAGGCGCGCACACTGCCGGCAGCCTGGGGCAGAAAGCGCACCGCATAGCCGATAATGAGCATCGGCAGGGTCTGGTAGAGCGCCGGGGCGTAGGTAGCCCCGAAGAAGACCAGCGCCAGGGCCACCACGATCCCCGGCAGGGCATAGCCCAGGTAGGCCCCCCGTTCGATCAGCGCGCTGAGCCGGCCAGGATGGCGCACGGCCAGGAGGGCCACCGGCAGGGCGCACAGCAGCGTCAGGCCCGCCGCGAGGGCGCCGGCAAGGAGCGAGTTGGCGGCTGCCCGCCACAGCGATACCAGTTCCTGACCGTTACTCAGCCCGCGAAGCAACCAGTAGCCCAGCGCCAGCGCCGGCACCCCCACGCCTACCAGCGTCAACCCCGCGCAATACAGCAGAGCCGGATAGCGCCACAGCCCCAGCCGCGCCAGCCGACGCGGGCGCGCCACGGCGCTGCTGCTGCGGCTCATGGTCGGGCGACCGCGAATCGCCTGCTCCAGCCCGAGCAGGGCCAGGGTCAGCGCGACCAGCATCAACGAGAGCAACGCCGCGCCGCTGCGATCAAACGATCCCCGGTACTGCACGTAGATCGCGCGGGTGAATGAGTCGAACTGCAACAACGAAACCACACCGAAGTCACTCAAGACGTAGAGCGCCACCAGCAGCGCGCCGACAGCGATGGCCGGGCGCAGTTGCGGCAGGAGCACCCGCGCAAAGACCGTCAGGGGCCGGTCGCCCATACTCCGCGCGGCCTCTTCTATTGCCGGGTCGCAGCGGCGGAGGGCCGCGCGTACCGTCAGGAGCACGTAAGGATAGGTGCAGACGGTTAGCGAGAACAGCGCCCCGCCAAACCCGTAGATCGACGGCAGACGCTCGACCCCAAGGGGCGCCAGGCTCTGCTGAAGCAGGCCCCGGGGTCCGAACACGGCGATCACAGCGAAGCCGAAGATGTAGGAGGGTACGGCCAGAGGCAGCAGGGTAGCAATGGCCCAGAAGCGTCGGAACGGCAGGTCGGTGGCGACGGTCAGCCAGGCCAGCGGCGCCGCGATCAGCGTGCTGAGCGCTGCCGCGCCGAGAGCCAGCGCGGCGCTGCCCGTAAAGACCCGCAGCGTCCGTGGGCGCAGCAGCGCCGCCCAGGCCTCCGGGCCGGCCCCGGCGGCGCGCACGGCCAGATACGCGATTGGCAGCGTGACCAGCGCGACAATCGCCGCGCTCAGGGCGATCAGCAGCCAGGGGCGCGCCTTCCGCCCGGGCCAGCCCCCAATCGCACCTGCAAGGACGCGGTTGGTTGCAGCCATTTTCGCCTTGAGACTCACATTTGCTTTTTTGCTAGATACTTATGCTTTGACGATGAAAAATAGCTTTTCCTGGGAGGGCGACGCCCTCAAGGTACCGCAGCGGCGCGATCCTGCACAATCACGCTGGCCGGCCACTACAGAGCGCCCACCTCCTGCAACAGCTTGAGCGTGCCCTGAAGATCACTCAACTGGTTTAAATCGAGCGCCGGGGTTTCGATCTCTGCCAGCGGCTTGAGCCTGGGATCGGCGCTCACCCCGGCTGCGAGGGGGTACTCAAAGGTCTGCTCCGCGAAGTAGCGCTGCCCATCGCTGGAAAGCAGATAATCCAGAAAGGTTTGAGCGTGAGCGGCGTTGGCAGCCGTCTTGAGGATCCCCGCGCCAGCAATATTGATCAACGCCCCCACGTCACCGTCCCGGGGGTAGTAGTTGGCCGCTTTCAGCGTGTTGCCGGCCTCGCGCTGGAGCTGGTAGAGGTAGTAGTGGTTAACAAAGCCAACGTCAATCTCACCAGCGGCCACGGCCTGCACAATGGCCGCATTTTTTTCATAGACCCTCGTCTCGTTGGCGAGCATCCCCTCCAGCCAGCGCCGGGCGGCGTCCTCACCGAGCTGCATCCGCATAGCGGTAACAAAGGCCTGGAACGAGCCGTTGGTGGGCGCCCATCCCATACGGCCCTTCCACTCCGGCGCCACGAAGCCGGTAATCGAGGCCGGCAGGTCGCTCTCGTCCAGCCGTTCGGTATTGTACACCACCACGCGGGCGCGCCCGCTCACCCCGACCCAGTCGCCCCGCGAGGAACGGAAGCGCGCCTCCACGGCGTTCAGGGTGGCCTCGGGCAGAGGGGCAAGCAACGCTGCCGCCCCCAGCGCGCCAAGGGCCCCGGCGTCCTGGGCGAAAAACAGATCTGCCGGGCTGTTCTGACCCTCTTCGAGGATGGTCGCCGCTAGCTCGGCTGTGTCCCCGTAACGCGCCTCCACGCTGATGCCCGTGGCCTGCGTAAACTGTTCGAATAGCGGCCCAACCAGACTCTCGCTGCGACCGGAGTAGACCACTAGCTTGCGCGGCCCTTCCGGTTGACGCTCTGCCGGACGCCCCTCCGGCTGGCCGGTGCAGGCGGCCAGCATCAGCGCCGCAACCGCCACGAGCAGGGCACGGTGAAACCTCTGCATAGGGCGCGCCCCTTCCTGTCTGGCCGGGAGGGTTTGAGAGGGTTGCACCCTCCCGGAAATTATTCATCCATCTGAGCGAATGTTAGTATAAGCTAACCAGTGACGATTGTCAATTCTAACATAACACGTGTAAAGGGCTGAGGTGAACATAGCCCGCCCGTGGGAG
>CAKZKA010000205.1 GCA_937120965.1 uncultured Chloroflexota bacterium | reverse complement strand
CCGACTCCAGCAACTCATGCAACACCCGCCGCATCAGGGGTGAGTCATCAACGATCAGAATGCGCAATGAGGCGCCCATGGCTTGCTCACAACATTTCAAGCACCAGCTTCACCCGGTTCGGCAAGTTCAGCAGGTCAATGTCTTTATTCAGATAGTCATCAACCCCCGCTTCGAAAGCGGCGTGTTTGTCGTCGGTCGAGGTGAGCATAATGATGCGCAGCGCGTCCAACCGGGGATCGTCGCGGATCCGACGGCACACTTCGTAGCCATCAATGCCCGGCATTTGCACATCGAGCACCAGCAGATCGGGAGCCTCTGCCGCAATACGTTCCAGGGCCTCCTCGCCGCTGTGGGCCAGCGCCACCTCGTAGCCGCACATTTCCAGCCGGAGCTTGACAATATCAGTGACGAGTCGGCTATCATCAACCACCAGGATTTTCCCTGCCATGCGCGCCTCTCAATCTCAGCTATGGAGAACTGATGTGAACATATGGGGAAACCGGGTTTCCCCACCTGCGGTGAGCCTGTCGAACCGCACCCCTGCCTGTGTGGGCGGCAAGCCCTCCCCACCGGGAGGGTTTGGGAGGGCGCAGCCCTCCCAGAAAAAAAATCATGTTCATCTGTGATGCTCGGGGCAACCGGGTTTCCCCACGCCCCTCCCGGAGTCAATCGAACTAGCGTTCGTCGCCGAGGAGCCGGCGCACAACATCGAGCAGACTCTGCTGGTCGAACTGGCTCTTGACGATGTAGGCCTGCGCGCCCACTTCCAATCCCCGTCGGCGATGTTCCTCCGAGGCCAGGCTGGTGACCAGCACGACCGGCAGGTTGTGGAGCCGGTGCTCGGCGCGGATGCGCGTAACCAGCTCAAACCCGTTGAGGCGCGGCATTTCCACATCGCTCACCACCAGGTCAATCGGCCCGCTACGCAGCGCGTCCAGGGCATCGGCGCCGTCTACGGCCACAACGACTTCGTAGCCGGCAGACTGTAAAATGCTGCGGATCAACTCGCGGGTGGTAAATGAGTCGTCGGCGACCAGGAGTCGTCGCGCGCGGGGCGGCGCTGCGGGCGTAGCTAGAGGCGCGCCTCGAACGGGCTGCATCAGGTGCAGAGGGTTGAGCAGCAACACCAGGCTGCCGTCGCCAAGTTGCACGGCGCCGCTAAAGCGCCGCTGCGAAGCTAGCAGCGCCCCCAGCGATTTGACCACCACTTCGCGTTCGTCGAGCAACTCATCTGCCAGTAGCGCTACCAGGCGCTGCGGACCGCCGATCAGCACTGCCGGCGTTCGCCCGACGCCACTGACAGGCGCCGCCGATGCCATGCCAAGAAGCTCAGCCAGGTGCAGCACCCCCACCATGCGCCCGGCATGCTCGATGACAGGCTGGCCCTCCAGGGCCTGGACCTGCTGCCGATCTACCCAGATAACCCCCCGGCAGGCGCTGGCCGGCAGGGCAAATCGGTCATGCCCCACCCCCACCAGCAGGATGCGGGTGGTTACCAGGGTAAGCGGCAGGACCAGCGTCACGCTGGTGCCCGCGCCGGGGCGCGAGTCGACTTCCACGCGCCCGCCCAGTTCGGCCAGATTCTGGCGTACCACGTCCATACCTACGCCGCGGCCGGAGATGTCGGTAATGACGCTGGCGGTGGAGAAGCCAGGGGCAAAGATCAGTTCCAGGGCTTCGTGGTCGGGCAGGCGGGCGGCGCTCTCCGCGCTGATGATGCCGAGGCGCGCCGCCTGTTCGCGCACCCGCTGCGGATCGATCCCGCGCCCGTCGTCGGCCACCACCACGCGCACCTCGCTGCTGGCCGCCTCGGCCCGGACCGTCAGGTGGCCCTGGGGCGTTTTGCCGGCAGCCTGGCGCTCGTCGGGCGCTTCGAGGCCGTGGTCCACCGCATTCCGCACCAGGTGCAACAGCGGGTCGGCAATCGCCTCCAGCACCTTCCGATCCAGTTCCACGGCTTCGCCTTGCAGCGACAGGCTCACCTGCTTGCCCGTAGCCAGGGCCAGATCGCGCACTGCCCGCGGCAGGCCGCCAAAAACGGTGGCGATCGGCAGCAGGCGAGCCGCCATCACCTCCTGTTCGAGATCGCGCACGAGCAGTTCGTACTGCCCGGTGTAGCGGCAGAAACGCTCGGCCTGGCGCTGGGCAAGCGCGGAGACCTGGGCGCCAGCCTCGCGCGCCGCCGCTAGCGGCCGGTCGAGGGCCTGCCGTTGCAACGGCGAGAAGCGCAGACGCCCGAGTTCGGCTTCGAGCTGGGCCAGGGCCTGGAGTTGTCGCTCGACTGCCGCGTGCAGGGCGCGCAGTTCGTCGGCGTGATTGGAGAGCACTTGCTGGCTTACAACCAGTTCACCGGCGAGGTTAAGCATACGGTCGAGCCGGTCTACCCGTACGCGCACCGTCTGCCGCGCGGCGCGGGGCGGCGCCGCGGAGGGATTGGCGGGCGCGGCGGTGGGGGCGGTTGCCGTAGCAGGAGCCACGGCATCGGCGCTCACAGGCAGGCTGGCGATCAGCGCCTCCACATCGAGCGGCGGGGCCTGGCCCGCTACAGCGGCGTCGCTCAGCGCAAGCAAGGCGTCACCGGCGCGCAGCAGGGCGTCGGCTAAGGGGCGATCGAACGGGCGCCGTTCCTGGCGCACCTCGCCGAGCAGACTCTCAAGCGCGTGGGCTACCCGGCTGATCGGCTCGAATCCCAGCACGCGGGCCGAGCCTTTGATCGTGTGCATGGCGCGGAAGACCCGGTCCACCGTCGCCCGCCGAACGCCTGCATCGGCCTCCGTCTCCAGGGCGAGCAGGCCGTCCTGTAACACGCGAACGTTTTCGGCAGCCTCTTCACGAAATTGCTGGTGGAACGCAGCCAGATCCATGCATTTCTCACGGGATGTAGCGCGCGGCGGGGTTGCCGCTGCTACGCATGGTGGTCTTCAACGGCGATCCCGTGCAAGCGATCGGCGATGGCGGTCAGCGTGGCCGCCGATTCGGCCATCTGGCGCGAGCCGAGGGCCGTCTGGCGCGCCACTTCGGCGATCTCGCGCATGGTCTCCACCACCTGCTCGCTGGCGCTCTGTTGCTGAGCGGTGGCGAGGCCGATTTCGGCGGCGCTCTGGGCGGTGCGTTCGGCCACCATGACGATGTTGTCCATGATCTGCCCGGCGCGGTGGGCTAGTTCGACGCCGCGCTCAACTTCTTTGCTGCCCTCCTCGGCGGCCAGCACCGCAGCCGACGTGGCCTGGCGGATCTCGGCGATCACTCCCTTGACCTCCTTGGCGGCGGCCAGGGTGCGGTTGGCCAGGCTCTTGACCTCGGCAGCGACCACGGCGAAGCGCCGGCCGTGCTCGCCCGCGCCGGCTGCTTCAATGGCGGCGTTGAGGGCCAGCAGGTGCGTTTCGTCGGAAATGTCGTCAATCAAGTCAATAATCTCGCCGATCTGCTGCGAACGTTTGCCAAGACCCAGCACGCGGGTGGTGACGTCAGAGACGCGCCCGCGAATGCGCTCCATGGCGTGAATGCTCTCGTCAACCGCGTCCTGACCACTGCTCAGGTTCTCCAGGGTCTGCTGGGCAGCCTGGGCGACCTGTTCGGCAGCCTGGGCGATCTGTCGCGCGGTGCTGCCCAGTTCCTCGATGGTGGTGGAAACCTGGGCCACTGCGCTGGCCTGCTCGGTAGCGCCGCTGGCCTGCTGCTGTGAAGCTACCTGCAACTCCTGCGCCGCGGCGGCCAGTTCGCTGCCCAGTTCGACCTGCTGGATGTTCTTTTCGATGAGTTGCTCCGTCTTGTGCAACAGTTCCTCGGCCCGCTCCTGCGACTGGGCGATCACCTGCAACAGATCGCGCCCGCTGAGCCAGGCGCCCACTGCCAGAAAGACTCCGGTAATGAGGAAGGTCGCGAGATCGATCCAGTTCGGCAGCCGGATGGGCTGGTGCCATCCGCTCATTTCAAGCCCGAACATCAGCGTGTAGATGGCGAGCGCCCCGGCTGCGACATGCAGCCCGTCGCGACCGTGGCCCAGCAGTCCGGCGCTGACGATGGGAACGAAGAAGAGCATGGCCAGAGGACCGGTGGCGCCCCCGAGCAAGAAGACTGCAAAGGCGGCGCCGAGGAGCATGCCGTAGAAGACCACGCGCCGGCTGCTGAGGGTGTGCCCGCGTCGGAGCAGGTAGTACGCGCCCAGGTACACCAGCAGGGCCGTGACGGCGATCAGGGAGGCCACCACACTCACGACGCTACCAACGGTCTGGAACAGCCAGAGGCCGATTGTTACGGCCCAGAAGAGGCCAACCACGACGATGCCGCTGGCGATGAGCAGGCGCATTACCCCGAGGTTGTCACGCAGGAGGGACTGCTCGGGAAGGGCGCTCATAACACGTTCGGCTGACTGGTGCATGCGAGTTCCTTAATGCGATTGCAGATAGCAGCTTTGCGATTGTAAATTGGGCCTGGCGCATCCGGACGCGGCCGGGGTTGGGCTGATGCCCGAACCGGTCGCCTGGAAGCGCATTACGAAATGACTCCAAGGGCCAGATCGGTGGCAATGCGGCGCGCATCGAGCACGATCACCGGCTGATCATTGCTGAGGACGACGCCAAGCACCCAGGGCGCGCGTAGCCGGCGCAGGAGCAACGGCGCCAGCGGTTGGACAGTGATGCGCTCCAGGTTCTCGATGCGTTGCACCCGTAAAACAACCGTCCGCCGTCGCAGCAACACGGTGAGGGCCTGCCGTCCGGGAGCGCCGTCGTCCATCGGGTCGAGCAAGGGCCCGAGGTCGCGGGCCAGCAGGGGCCGGGTGTGGGCCCCGCTGCTCTCGGGCGGGGGGGCGGCCCCCAGGTGATCGACGTGGGCGCGGGGCACGTAGTAGCGCCGCCGGGCCGTTTGCACCTCAAAGGCCAGGGTGGTAGCGGCTGCGGTGTGCATCTACGGCCCCTCCTGGACGGCGGCAAGCAGCGCGCCGAGGTCCATCACTCCCAGGGGGCGCTGCTGGTAACGGCCCACGGCCGTGAGCAGGCAGGTTCTCCCGGTGGGCGCTGGCTCAAGCATCTCGCTGTCGAGGGTCACGAAGTCGAGCACAGCGTCCACCAGCAAGGCCAGGTCCACCGGCGCATAGTGAACGACGACAAAGCGGGTCGAACGTTCGGGCGCGCTGGCCGGAAAGCCCAGAGCGATCCGCAGATCGACCACCGGCAAGATGCTCCCACGCTGGTTGATGATCCCGGGGATTACCGCTGGCGCGCCTGGAACCGGCGTTGGCGCCCGCCAGCGCGTCACTTCGCGGATACAGGCGCCGGGCAGAGCGTACAATTCGGCGCCGGCCCGCACAATCAGGCTGGCGCTGACATCGCTGTGTAGTCGCTCTTCAGGCGCGAGAACCGGGGAGGCAGTGTCGCTCATGGCTGTGACGTATATGCAATGCGAGCTAATACCATTTTAGATTGTAGATTGTAGATTTCGGATTGTAGATTCGGGCGCGCTGTGACGCAAGGCTGCGCGCGGAGCGTTCAAGTGCAACTTAGGTGAACATACGGGGAAACCAGGTTTCCCCAACCCCCTCCCTGCGGGGAGGCGCCCGGTTCCCTCCCCCAGCGGGG
>CAKZKA010000204.1 GCA_937120965.1 uncultured Chloroflexota bacterium | reverse complement strand
ACCCGGGGTTCCCCATCCCCCTGCCTGGGGGGGCGCCAGCCGCTCCCAACCGCCGTTGGGCCATGGGGTACCCGGGGTTCCCCATCCCCCTGCCTGGGGGGCGCCGGCCGCTCCCACCAGCGGTTGGGACAATGGGGCAACCGGGTTGCCCCACCTGCGGTGAGCCTGTCGAACCGCACCCCTGCCTGCGGGGGCGCCCGCCGCTCCCACCAGCGGTTGGGACATGGGGCAACCGGGTTGCCCCATCCCCCTGTCTGGAGGGCGCCCGCCGCTCCCAACCGCCGTTGGGCCATGGGGTACCCGGGGTTCCCCATCCCCCTGCCTGGGGGGGCCCCAGCCGCTCCCACCAGCGATTGGGCCATGGGGAACCCGGGGTTCCCCATCCCCTTGCCTGGGGGGCGCCAGCCGCTCCCAACCGCCGTTGGGCCATGGGGAACTCGGGGTTCCCCATCCCCCTCCCCGAGGGGAGGGTTGGCGCTGTGCGCCCCACGGATGGGGCGACCGGCAACCCGGCGTTCCCCACGCCGTCAGGGGACCATCACATTCCCGGCGGGACCACATCGTGAACAAAGGCCTTGTAGTCCGCGCCGCAGCGCGGGCAACTTGTCGGCGGCTCCAGGCCGCGCACGATCTCGCCACAGACGCCGCAGACCCAGCGCATCGCGATCTGCCGCACCAGATCCGAGCGGCTGACGATGCCAACCACTCTACCATCCTCCACCACCGGCACGCGCCGGATACGCTGATTGGTCAGCAGGTGCTGCACCTGTTCGATCTCGGTATCAGGGCTGACGCTGATCACGCTACGGCTCATAATCTCGCTCACCAGGCGGCCGGAGCGGGCGATCAGGTCGTGCTCCGTCACCAGGCCCACGAGCAGGCCCTCTGCGTTGACCACCGGCAAGCCGCTGATCCGGTTGCGGGCCAGCAGCCGGGCGGCGTCTTCAACCGTGGCGTCGCTGAGGATGCTGATGACCTGACGGGTCATAATTTCACGCGCTTTCATCGGGATGGCCCCCTTCCGCTGGACGGGTTGAATATCGTGAAAGAAGACACAAATAATCGTTGCCGAACGGGCCGCCTCTGGCATGCCCCGGAATGCGTCCGGGCGAGCCTCTAACCGCCTCCCGCGCGCTCAGGCAGGCGCAATCCGTGGTCACTGTCTCACGCGGCGCAACCGCTGGCGCGCAGGGCCAGCGCGTGCAGCCAGGCGGAGGGCGCCACTGCGGACGGGGCCAGGTTTCGCGGGTTCAGCTTACGTTATACTATTTTATGCTTGCGTGTACAAGGTGAAAATTGAAATCCCGGGTTTCTCCGTACCCTGGCCGCAGAGTTCGGCAGGGGCGAAACCAGGTTCGCCCCTGGCCTTACCGACCGGTGCCGCGCACATAAATGTTGGGCCAGGGCTTGAACTCGGTGGGGAAGCGATCGCGGGCCACCACCTGCCCATTGGCGGTAACAGTCCGCTCGATCACGACTTTGATGCCTCCGCGGGCAATATCGGTGCGCCGCAGGTACCCGCGCGGTTTTGAGGGGTCGTTGACGTACACCGGCGTTGTTGGGGCCGGGGTTTGTTCAAGCACACGGTGGGTGTAGGTAACACTGCGCCCGGTGGGCGGGCCGTACAGCGCCACACTCAGGCGCTGCCGCGCCAGGTCAACGTAACTCTCCATGAGCAGCCAGCCACCGGTATCATTGACGAAGCGCACATCGTTGTACGGCGTGAAGATCGCGGCATCGAGACCGGGCGGCTCACCGAGTTCCTCGTACCAGCCGATGCGAAAGGCGTGCTCGTGCCGCTCGGTAATCGGCAACCCGCTGAAGAACGCCGCCCGGAAAACTGTGGTGGAGACCTGGCACAACCCACCGCCCCACTCTTTCTGGGTCCGGTTCTCAACGATAGCCAGCCCTTCAACAAAGCCGTTGGCGGCATTGACCGGGCCGAGCTGCTGGTTGAAGGAAAAGGTCGCGCCGGGAGGAATGAGCACGCCGTTCATACGGCGTGCGCCGGCGCGAATGTTGGTGATGCGGTACTGCTCGGAGCGGGCAAAGGAACTCACCCCCAGGCCCAGGCGCTCGGTAATGCCCAGACTGGCGAGGTTGCGTTCGGTCACCGGGGGCGGGATCGGCTCCATGGGCAGACTAATCTGCCTCGGGCCGCCGTTGAGGGCGACGTTCACAGCGGCGAGGGACTCATCGGCATCGAGACCCAGGCCCGGGTCGCCCGGAGTGACGATCCGCAGGTTGCCGTCGTTCCAGGCCACCGTGGGCAGGCTGCCCTCCTGGCGCAGCGCCGCGGCCATCGGAAGCAGCGCCGCGCGGATACGCGCCTGGTCCACACTCACCGCGTAGGTCGGCGCGCCATCGGCGCCGCTCACGCGCCGCACACTGATCCACTCGGCCAGGCGCTCCGGAGTCAGCGACCAGCGGCACCCCGCCGCGCAGGAGCCGGTGGCCCCCTCCAGCACCAGGGGGCCATTGAGCATGAGCTGCAAACTGTCGGCCACGGGGGCCACCCTTGCGTCGCGCAGGCGCGGCTCGAGGGCCCGGGTGCGCACGGCCACCGTCGTGCGCTCGAGCCCCTGCACGGCGGCAGTTATGTCACGCAGCGTCTCATCAACCAGCACCTGCACTCCCCACTGCTCCGGGGTGACCACTACTCTGGCGCCATCGAGGGCCACCGCGGCGTCCTGCGGCGGAGTTTCCAGTTCGGCGGCGATACGCGCCAGGTACCGCTGCATGGCCCGCTGATCCACTTCCAGGCGCAACGGCAGGTCCACCCCTTGCTCCCAGACAGCCAGAGCGGTGCGCAGGTTGTTCAGCCGGGTATCGTTCCGGGCATAGGCGAAGGCCTCGTTCAGGGCTGCGTCGATCACCAGGCGCAGGCCAAGCTCATCGGCGCCGGGGCGCCAGGTACGCTCGCCATAGGTAAGCACGACCGGGTTGTACAGGAACGCGCCGTAGTGGCGCTCAACGGCGCCATATGCGCCGTCAAGGGTCATACCGCCCACGGGCACGCCACGCACACTGATGTTGGGATAGATCCGCCGCGCCATCTCCCGCTCAGCGAGCAGTAGACCGATGACGCCTGCCAGCGCCCCGAGGGCGATCAGCGCGAGCAGCACCACGAACCATTCGACGCCCCGGCTGCGCCGACGCCTGAGCCGCCGCCGTGGGGAGCGAACCTCTTCCAGCGCCGACTCAGGCGCCGGGGTTGACACGATCGGTTTGCGCATACCTTGCCGGGGACCTATGCGGACGCGATGGAACCGTTTGGAGTGTACACCGCCGTTGCGGGGAATGTCAAGCGTTTCTAACTTTCCCTCCGGGCCGTCGCAGCGCAGTTGGGAAATGGGGAAACCGGGTTTCCCCACGCCCCTGCCTGGGGGGAGGGTTTGGGAGGGCTACGCCCTCCCAGGAATAGTTATTTTCATCCTCTCGTTGTGCGGCGCTGCCCATGGTATCAGGCTCAAGCCAATCGAGCAAGCGGGGCTAACAGCGGCGCCCTGCCGACACGCCCCGCCTACGGCAACCTGCGTGGACCAGAGGTCGCCCCTGTCAACAGCCAGGTGACCACGGCAGGGAAACGCGCCGCCCAGTCAGCTTCGGTATGGCGGGCGTCCTTGACCTCGAGGTAGCGCAGGCGCTCGCGGTCATAGCCTCGCGCCATAAGCAGGCGCCGCAGGCGTCGCGCGGTTTTCTGCATCTCCGGCTGCTCACCGGTGCCCACATCGAGGTAGATCCGACCCGGGGCGTGGTCGGTAGTTGCCAGGTAGGCGAACAGAGCGCCGTTGGCGAACCAGAGCGACGGACTGAGGGCGCCGGCCATGCCGAACACGTCGGGCCGGCGGAAGAGGGCGTAGAGGCTGATCAGGCCGCCGAGCGATGATCCGATGATCGCCGTGTGCTCCGGTTCGGGCCGGGTGCGGAAGCTCCGGTCAATGTGCGGCTTGAGCGTGTCGGTGATAAAGGCCAGGTAGGCTTCACCCAATCCCACACCGTGCTCGGGGCTGGCGAAGGGACTGTACTCGATCAGGCGTCGCTCGCCCATATTGGCAATGCCCACCACAATCGCCTCGATGCCCCTGTGAGCCAGCGCCTCCATCGTCTCGTCTACCTGCCACTCCACCCCGGCGTAGCTGGTTGCCGCGTCGAAGAGGTTCTGCCCATCGTGCATATAGAGCACCGGGTAGCGCTGCATCCCCGCATCGTAGCCGGGGGGCAGATAGACGCTGATATCGCGGCGGTTGTCCAGTTGCGGGCTGGGGAACGCGGCAATGGTAACCAGGTTGCCCACCACCGTGCGCGTCTCCGGGGGCGGACCGCCCAGCAGCGGCGCGGTGGCGGGGGGCGCCGCGGTTTCCACCCGACCGTAGCGGGCCGCCCAGGCTGCCCCGTCCTGGCTCAGCACCACCACCGAGCGGCCCTGCAACGGGTACGCACTGCCCGGCGGCAACGGCAGCAGGTCATCGCGCCCCTCGGGAGCGCTGCTGTCCAGCAGCGGCGTCCACAGGGGACCACCGGCGACACCGGGGAGGACGAAGTCCAGGGGCTCGTGGTAGGCGTTAAAGAGCAACAGCAACACATCATCGCGCAGCAGATGGCCCTGCGCATCGAACTCTTCCATCAACTGCCCGTTGAGTAGCAGCCCCACACAGCGCACCAGGCCGTTGTTCCAGTCATCATCGTCCATCTCCTGGCCATCGGGGCGGTACCACTCGATATCGCGCACCCCCTCGCCGTGGATCTCACGTCCCTGAAAGAAGGTGGCGCGATGCAACACCGGGTGGGCCTTGCGCATAGCGATGAGGCGTTTGGTCCACTCCAGCATCGCGCGACCGTCGGCGTCCAGATCCCAGCGCATCCAGGCCACCGGGTTATCCTGGCAATACACATTGTTGTTGCCGCCCTGGGTGCGGCCCCGCTCATCGCCGTGGAGGATCATGGGCACGCCCTGGGAGAGCAACAGGGTAGCCATGAGGTTGCGCTGCTGCCGCAGGCGCAGGGCGTTGATCTCCGGATCATCGGTGGGGCCTTCGACGCCGCAGTTCCAGGAGTTGTTATGGCTCTCGCCATCGTTGTTGTTCTCGCCGTTGGCTTCATTATGCTTCTCGTTGTAGCTGACCAGGTCGCGCAGGGTGAAGCCGTCGTGGGCAGTGATGAAATTGATCGAAGCGTGGGGACTACGCCCGCTCTGCTGGTACAGGTCGGAGGAACCGCTGAGGCGGTAGGCCAGCTCGGCCACCTGCGCCTCGTCACCCTTCCAGAAGCGGCGCACCGTGTCGCGGTACTTGCCGTTCCACTCAGCCCAGTTTACCGGAAAGTTCCCCACCTGGTAGCCACCCGGTCCCACGTCCCACGGCTCGGCGATCAGCTTCACCTGGGCCAGGAGGGGGTCTTGCTGGATGGTATCGAGGAACGAGGAAAGCTGGTCGCCTTCGTAGAGTCCTCGCATCAGCGCCGCCGCCAGGTCAAAGCGAAAGCCGTCCACGTGCATTTCGCTCACCCAGTAGCGCAGGCTATCCATCACCAGTTGCAGCACCCGCGGGTGGACGATGTTGAAGGTATTGCCGGTGCCGGTGTAATCCATGTAGTAGCGCTCGTTACCGGGCACCAGGCGGTAGTAGGCCGCGTTGTCAATGCCGCGGAAGGAGAGCGTCGGCCCCATATGGTTGCCCTCGGCCGTATGGTTGTAGACGACATCGAGGATCACCTCGATGCCGGCGGCGTGCAGGGCCTTGACCATCTGCTTGAACTCGCGCACCTGGTCGCCGGGGTGGGCGCAACGGGAGTACCGGGTCGCGGGGGCAAAGAAGTTGATTGTGTTGTAGCCCCAGTAGTTGCTCAGGCCCTTCTCGATGAGCAGCCGGTCATTGGTAAACTGATGCACCGGCAGCAACTCAATGGCCGTAACGCCCAGCTCCTGGAGGTAGGCGATGATCGCCGGATGGGCCACGGCGCTGTAGGTGCCGCGGATCTCGTCGGGGATCTCGGGGTGCAGCATCGTCAGACCCCTGACGTGGGCTTCGTAGATGATGCTATCGTGGAGCGGGCGATCAGGGCGCTCGTCGCCGCTCCAGTCGAAGGTCGGGTCAATCACCACGCACCGCGGCACGTAGGGCGCGCTATCGCGCTCGTCATACGAGCAGTCCGCATCGGGGTGGAGAATGGTGTAGCCAAAGGCAGCATCGTGCCAGCGAATATCGCCGTGGAGCGCCCGGGCGTAGGGGTCTATCAGCAGCTTATGCGGGTTGAAGCGATGCCCCTGTTCGGGCGCATACGGGCCGTGGACCCGGTAGCCGTAGAGCTGGCCGGGCCGCAGGTGGGGAATGTAGATGTGCCAGACGAGGTCGGTCTGCGTAGTAAGCGGGACGCGCACCGCCTCGCGCGGCGCATCGGGAGAGTCGAAGAGACAGAGTTCGACCGCGGTTGCGTTTTCGGAGAAGAGGGCGAAGTTGACGCCCGATCCGTCCCACGTGGCCCCAAGAGGGTAGGGCAAGCCGGGGCGAGTTGTTGTCACAGCGCTTCCTCGCTAAGTGGTGCATCCGGCAACTTCGATTTCGCGCATTGTCAGGGAAGAGGGTGTCTGATACCAATTACCGTTGATGATGCCGCATTGCCTGAACCGATTTCAGGCGTTGTGCAGCCCAGCGTGGCAATCCACAATCCAAAATCTAAAATCCAAAATGGTATGAGAGGGCTGCGCTCTCCCGGTCCCTGCCGCTCGAGAACGCGCCGGCAGCGCCACCGGGGCAGCATCACGAATCCGACTCGCAGCCCGGCGTAAGGGTCCAGGCAGGCGGGGCCGTCTCCAGTCGCACCTTTCCGATTCATATTGTAACACCGGCTGCTGAGATGAACATACGGGGAACCCGGGGTTCCCCACCTGTGGTGAGCTTGTCGAACCGCGCCCCTGCCTGTGGGGGCGCCAGCCGCTCCCAACCGCGGTTGGGACATGGGGCAACCGGGGTTCCCCATCCCCCTGTCTCGGGGGGCGCCAGCCGCTCCCACCAGTGGTTGGGAACTGGGGCAACCGGGGTTGCCTCATCCCCCTGCCTGTGGGGGCGCCAGCCGCTCCCAACAGCAGTTGGGAAATGGGGAAACCGGGTTTCCCCATCCCCCTGCCCGGCGGGAGGGCGTCGGAAGGCTGGTTCCCCGACCCTCCGGGGCTGTCGCTGCGCCCCCAACCAGCCGTGCTATACTGGTACCAACCTGAAAGGAATGCTGGCGCGACCCGGTTTCGCCCCGCATCTCAGGCCTGCCCGCGCCTCCTCTCCGAGAGGGCACCGCGTATGACCGACCTGCTCGGCCAGCTCCTGGGCAACTACCAGCTTGAGGCGCTGCTCGCCACCGGCCCCACCGGTCCAACCTACACTGCCCGTCACGCGCAACTTCGGCGACTGTGCAGCGTGAAGGTGTTCGACCCGGCGCTGACCGCCGACCCCGCGATCCGGGCGCAGCTCCTCGACAGCCTGCGGCGCGTCGCAGCGCTACGCCACCCCAATCTGCTCACAGTTTTCGACCTGGGCGAGGCCAGGGGGCGCATCTTCGTCGCCAGCGAGGCCCCCGCTGGCGGAAGCGTGCACGCCCTGCTGCAACGGCTGCGCCGCGCGCGCACCCGCCTGACAGTCAGCGGCGCCCTTGCCCTGGCGCGTCAGAGCGCCGAGGGATTGGCCCACGCCCACCGCCAGGGGATCGTCCACGGCGCGCTGCGCCCCGAGGTGCTGCGCCTGAGCGCCGCTGGCGAAGGGGCCGTGCTCAAAGTAGGCGACCTGGGGATCGCGCCAGTGCTACCGGTCGAAGCAACCGCCGCGCCGGCCTACCTGACCCCGGAGCAGGCGCGTGGCGCCGCGCCCGACGCCCGTACCGACGTGTACAGCCTGGGGACGCTGCTGTACGCGTTGCTGATCGGGGTGCCGCCCTTCAACCTCAGCGCCCTCGACCAGGCCGCCGAGAAGCACCTGCGCGCCCGTCCCGTGCCGCCGCGCGTGGTGCGCCCGGAGATCCCCGCCGCCCTGGAGACGATTGTTCTGCGCTGCCTGGCCAAGGCGCCTGAAGAGCGCTTCGCCAACGCTGGCGATCTGGCCGAGGCCCTGCGACAGGTGGAGTCAGCCCCGGCGCCCGTGGCAGAACCGCTTCCGCTCCTCAGCAGCCTGCTTGAAACCCCTCCCGCGCCGCCGCCGTCCCGGCCGGCGGAGCCGACCGTCAGCGTGATTCCCGACCGCCAGCGCGTTGAACTACCCCCCGGACAGATCACGGTCGTCTCGGCGCAGATCCACCACCGCGGCTCGGGTTCCGACCGGTTCAGCCTGAGCCTGGAGGGTGTGCCGGCAGCCTGGATCCACGCGACCGACCCGCCGGTTGAGCTTGGCCCCAACGCCCAGGCGCGCATGTCACTGCTCATCAATGTGCCGCGTGACCACCACAGCGCCGCCGGCGACTACCCGGCGGTGCTGCGCGTGCGCTCGACGATCACGCCCGAACGCGGCGCCACGGCGCGCATCGTCTGCTTCGTGCCGCCCTTTGTCGCGCCAAGCATCACCATCACCCCCGCGCGCGCCAGCGGGCGCGCCGAAGGTGAGTACAGTGTAACCATCCGCAATGACGGCAATGCGGAGGCGATGTTTGTGTTGAGCGCCGAGGATCCGCGCCTCTTGCTGGCCTACGAGTTCGGGCAGGAACACGTGCGCCTGGCGCCGGGCCAGAGCGCCAGGATCCCTCTTACTGTCCTGGCGCCGCGGCGGCTCTTTGGCAGCCCCGAACCGCTACCCTTCAGCGTCTTTGCCGAGGCCGAAGACGTTGCGCCAGTGGAGGCCCGGGCCGAGTTCGTGCGCACGGCGCTGATGCCGCTCTGGGCGCCCCTGGCCGCAGTCGGCGTGATCGCCCTGGCATTGCTCCTCGGGCTGCTGCTCAACAACGCGCGCAGCGGCAACCTGCCCCCGCCCGCAACACCTGCCGCGACCCTCTCACCGCAACCCGGCGCTCCGATGGTCGTCTACTTCACCGTCAACCCGCCCGTCGTAGCGCCTGGCGAACCCGTGAGCGTCGCCTGGGACGTGCGCGGCGCCGAGCGTGTGCTGATCGAGCAATTCGGTGACGTGCCTCCTATGGGCGAGCGCTCCTTTCGGCCCGAAGTGACCACCGATTTCCGTCTGATCGCCCGCGCCGGCGACAACGAGACCATCGCTGTGCAGCGTGTCCTGGTGGCGCCGGCCACTCCCACACCTCAGCCCGCGGCAAGCCCCACGGCCGAACCATCGCCCACGCCAGCCCCCCTGCCCACCGCGGTCCCAACGGCCACCCCCCTGGCCCCCACTGTCACCCTGGCCCCGGCGCCCGGTTCAATCGCGCTGCTCGACCTCGCTCCGACTGCCCGCTGGATGACCAGCGCCGGGCCGATCACCTTCGGCGCGCCACGCCGCAACCGCGATCAAGGCGGCTGGGCCGACCGCGTCGAGGCGATCCAGCTCGAAGACGGCAGCCTGGCCCCCGTCGCCCTCCTGACCTTCCCACCCCTGGCGCCGGATACCGGGGATGACAGGCCTCTGATCGAGGGGCGTTTCGATCTGCCGCAGATCCAGGAGGGGCAGTTCTTCCTCACCGCAGTCGGCTTCGCGCGGGAGGCCCGGGGGCCAGGGATGGACGTGCTCGTGACCTTCGACAACGAGATCCTCTACGAGGGAAACGTCCGGCCCGATGGCGCACTGACAGCAATCAGCGTGGATCTGGCGCCCTTCGTCGGGCGTGAGGGGGACCTGGTACTGCGCGTCAGCGCCGAGAGGGACGTGGCGGAGGCGCTCTACTGGGTTGAGCCGCGCATCGATCGGCCCTGATCGTTGTCGCCTGCAAGGGCCTTGCTCCACCGAAATCTTGCCGTTTTCCCAGGTTACAAAAACGTTATCGCAGAAGACATCAGATTGTCATTCTGTCATTCGACGTCTCTTAACATTCCTCTGCTACCATCGAAAGCGCAGCACCCAACGGTACACGTGATGCGTGCGCCCTCCCCCGAAGGGCAGCGCACGCTGACCATGGCGCTCGATAGCAGCGCCCGGCGCCAGCCCGGGCGCCGTAGCTCGTGCTGCGCGTATTCGTTCAGGGGAGAAAGGGAAGCTATGCCATCGTCGTACCTCCACCGGCGCAGCGTTGCGCGCCTGGTGAGTATTGGCGCGCTGCTGCTCGCCGTACTCGCCACCATCGTCGGACCCTTTCCGCAGTCTGCCCGCGCTACCACCACCATTACCCAGTGGACCTTCGACAATGACACCCTGGCGCCTGCCACCGGCTCCGGGACGGCCACGCTGGTCGGCGGCACCACCGCTACCTTCGCCACCGGTCGCGTCGGGCCACGCCCTCCCGACTCGGGCTGGAACACCACCACCTACGCGGCCCAGGGCGCCGGCGACCGTACCCGCGGCGTCCAGTTTGCTGTGAGCACCGTGGGCTATGAAAACATCGTCTTCACCTGGGATCACCGCCACAGCAACACCGCCGCCAACACGGTCGCACTCCTGTATTCCACCGATGGCGGCGCGACCTTCACCGAGGCGGCCGTGTACACGGCGAATGCCGGCGATGCCTGGTTCAGCCGCAGTTTCGACTTCAGCGCTGTTGCGGCGTTGAACAACAATCCCAACGTCATATTCCGCATCGTCGCGGCATTTGCCGCAGGCGGCTCAACCTATGTCGCCTCAAATCCCGGGTCGAACTACGCCACCACCGGCACCTGGCGCTTCGACAATGTAACCGTCATCGGCAGCGCGCTGGGCGCCGACGCCGCCCCCTCGGTCAGCGGCACCAACCCGGCCAACGGCGCAGTGAACGTGCCCATCGCCAGCGATGTGACGATCACCTTCAGTGAGCCGGTGGCCGTCAGCGGCGACTGGTTCACCCTGGCCTGCGCAACGAGTGGCACACGCACCGTCTCGGCGGCTAACATCGCTGTTTCTGGCGGACCGACCAGTTTCACCCTCAATCCCAGTGTTGACTTCGCCTTCAGCGAGACCTGTACCCTTACCGTCGTGGCCGCGCAGGTGAGCGACCTGGACGCGAGCGATCCGCCCGACACGATGGCGGCCGACGTGGTCGTGACCTTCAGCACCGTGGCGCCACCGGCCCCCGGGGTGCGCATTCGCGACATCCAGGGCGCGGCGCACGTCTCGCCGCTGGTGCCGGTCATTGCCGACAATGCGATCTCCTTCGGCAACCGGGTCGAGAACGTGCCGGGCATCGTCACCGTTGTGCGCTCGAACGGCTTCTATATGCAGGACCCCGAAGCCGACGCCAGTGACGCCACCTCCGAGGGCATCTTTGTCTTCACCGGCAGCGGCCAGGCCGTGATCACCGCAGGCGGCAGCGGCCCGGTGCAGGTGGGCGACCGCCTGGAGATCAGCGGGCGGCCGGTGGAGATCCGCGCAGGCTGCACCAGCCCCACCTGTACCTCCACCAGCAGCGCCTGGAACAATCTGACGCTGACCAACCTCAACGCCACCACCTCTGCCGCCGACAACCGGGTGATCCGACTGATCTCCCGCGGCAACCCGCTGCCAGAGCCGGTGCTGATCGGCCAGGGCGGACGGGTGCCCCCGGTCACGGCAACCATCTTTGGCAGCCCGGGCGCCGCGCCCACCAACACGGTCGAGACCGCCGGCTACAGCTTCAACCCCGCCGTCAACGGCATTGACTTCCTGGAAAGCCTGGAGGGCATGCGCGTTCAGGTGAACGATGCGGTGGTTGTCGGCCCGACCAACAACTTCGGCGAAATCGTGATCCTGGCCGACAACGGGACAGGACAGGGCCTGCGCACGCCCCGCGGCGGCCTGGTGATCACCCCGACTGACCTTAATCCCGAGCGGATCATTCTGGATGACGCCATTCTGCCCACGCCACAGGTGAACGTCGGCGACCGCTTCCCCGGCCCCGGCGCGGTGGTGGGTGTGATGGACTACAGCTTCGCCAATTTCAAGCTGCTGATCACCCAGCCGCTGCCGACCGTCGTGCCAGGCGGTATTGCCCAGGAGGTGACGAACCTCACCGGCGCGGCTGACCGCCTGACCATCGCGACCTTCAACATCGAGAACTTCGCCGCCGACACCGTCACCCCTCAGCGGCGCGATGCTATCGCTCGCATCATCGTGAACAACCTGGGCGCGCCCGACATCGTGGCCCTGCAAGAAGTGCAGGACAACAACGGCGCAACCGGCGGCCCGGCGGACACCAACGTTGATGCTACACGCACCTTCGAGACCCTGATCAACGCCATCGTGGCCGCCGGTGGTCCGACCTATGCCTTCCGCCAGATCGACCCGGTAGCGAACCAGGACGGCGGGGAGCCGGGCGGGAACATCCGTGTGGCCTTCCTCTTCCGCAGCGATCGTGGCCTGAGTTTTGTGGACCGCCCCGGTGGCAGCTCCACTGCGGCGGTGAGCGTGGTCAACAACGGCGGGCGGCCCGAGCTGAGCTTCAGCCCCGGGCGCATTGATCCCACCAATCCGGCCTTCAACAACAGCCGCAAGCCACTGGTGGGCGAGTTCCGCTACAACGGCCAGACGCTCTTCGTGGTCAACAACCACTTCAACTCAAAGGGTGGCGACCAGCCACTGTCGGGCCGCTTCCAGCCACCGACGCGCTTCACCGAGGTGCAACGCCACCAGCAGGCGCAGATCGTCAACGATTTTGTGGATAGTATCCTGGCGATTGACCCCAACGCCAACATCGTCGTCCTGGGCGATCTGAACGACTTCCAGTTCTCGGAGACGCTCAACATCGTCAAGGGCACACCGGGGGGTACTGGCACACCGGTGTTGTTCGATCCGAAGTTGAGCCTGCCGCCTGCCGAGCAATACACCTACATCTTCGAGGGCAACTCGCAGGTGCTGGACAGCATGCTGGTCAGCCGCAACCTGCGCGACAGCGGCGCGCAGTACGACACGGTACACGTCAACGCCGAGTTTGCCGCGGCGGCAAACGCCAGCGATCACGACCCCAGCGTGCTGAGGTTGTACTTTCGCCCCGGCGCAACACCGCCCGCGCTTGTGGCTACCGCTGGCTACAACACCGGCCTGGGAGCCAATGGGGCCGAGATCATCAGCGTGCGCGGCAACCGCGGCGTGCTCACCAACGCCGGTGACGGCAGTATTGATATTCTGGACACCAGCGACCTGTTCAATATCCAGCGTCTCCGGCGCATCACTGGCCTGCCCAATCTGACCTCGGCGGCCATTCACCCCACCAAGGACCTCTTCGTCGCCGTGGCCGGGACTTCCTCGCCGCGCAGCGGGCAGTTCCTGGTCTACCGCCTCTCCGACGGGGCGCTGCTGGCAACAGCATCTATTGGGCGCCAGCCCGACTCAGTGGAGATCAGCCCTGACGGGCGCTTTGCAGTGGTTGCGGTTGAGGCCGAGCAGGTCAACGCCAGCGATGATGGCGGCGCGGGCGCGATTGGTGTGGCCGACCTGAGCGGCTTCGAGCCGGCCACCTCGACCAGCGTGCCCTTCAGCATCGTCGAATTGCCCAACCTGGGCAGCCTGGCCGGCGTCGCGAGCGACCGGCGCTACGATGTCTCCGGCAACCCGCTCGTGTCGAACGCCCCGGGTGGGCTGGAGCCTGAAGGCATCGCCTTTACCCCTGACAGCAGCGCAGTCTACGTGACGCTCCAGGAGAACAATGCGATCATCCGGCTGGATCTGACCGGGCCGCTACCGGCCACGTTGCCCGAAAGCAACGCCTTCGGCTCAGGACGAACCAACCATCCCGCCGACCTGATCAACGATGGGATCTACAACCCTGCCCAGCAACTGACCGCCTTCCGCGAGCCGGACGGCATCCGTGCCGTGGTCATTGGTGGCGTCACCTACCTGGTGACAGCCGATGAAGGCGACACGCGGCCCAACCCGCGCGGCGGTCGCACGCTGAGCATCTTCAACGCCGCAACCGGCGCGCTGGTAGCCGACGCCGGGCCCCAACTCGACGACCTGGCCGCTCGCTTCGGGGTCTACCCCGACAATCGTAGCCCGAATGGCGGCAGCGAACCGGAGATGCTCGACGTGGCCACATTCGCCGGACGGGTGATCGCCGCAGTGGGCCTGGAGCGCGCCAACGCTGTGGCCTTTGTGGACATCAGCGATCCCGCTGCGCCGCGTGCTTTCAGCCTGGTGCGCACCGGCGCGGCTCCGGAGGGCGTGAAACTGCTGGAGCGCGACGGGCAGCTCTACGCCCTGACAGCTAACGAGGGTGACGGTACGGTGACCGTCACAACCGTGCCAGTCGTGCCGGTTGGCGTGACGCAGCAATTCGTCGAAGACGCGCCCGCGGTGCCACTCATTGACCTGCGCGGCATTGACCCCGATGCGGGCAACAGCTTCACGTTGAGCCTGACGCTGACCCCCTCCGGCGCGGGCACGCTCAACACCACCTCGGCAAGCGGCTCACTGGCGACAATCAACAGCGCCCTGGCCGGCCTGGTCTTCACCCCGGCGCCCAACTTCAACGGCGCTGCAACGGTGACGGCGACTCTCAGCGATGGCGTCTTCCCCGCGGTAAGCGGCAGCATCACCCTGATTGGCGCGCCGACACCACCGGTGACCACGGCGAGCCTGGCGGGCGCAACGCGCGTGTGCTGCAATGCCACCGTGTTCGACCCGAGCGCCACGTTGACGCTCACCACCGACGAGCCGGTGCTGCGCACGCAGTACCGCGTGAACGGGGGGCCAGTGCAAACCTACACCGCCCCGGTGGTCTTTAGCGCGCCGGGCGCCTACGTCGTTGAGTACTTCTCGACCGACCTCTTCGCGCCTGAGGTCGTCGAAGCGCCGAAGACGATCACCTTCAACGTGAGCGACTACCCGCGCACGCCGCTCCTCGACACCTTCGACCGGCGCGATGGCAGGCTGGGTGGAAACTGGGTCGGCACCGAAGGGTTGGGCGGCTACTCCATACGCGCCAATCAGGTCCAGGTCTTTGGTGGTGGGCCGATCTACTGGCGCACCGGCTTTGGCAGTGACCAGGAAGCCTACGTTAAACTCATGCGGCTTGACGGCACGGCGGCTCACCAGGGCCTGCTGCTCAAGGTGCAACGTGGAAACTGGCGCAACGGGGCCATTTCGGTCAGCTACAACGCAACCACGCAGGCCGTTGTGGTTGAGATCTACAACCGCACCACCCAAAGCTGGACCACCATCGGCGCCTACGCGATCACGCTGCGCGACGGGGATCAACTCGGCGCGCGCGTGCGCTCCAACGGGACGGTTCAGGTATACGTCAACTGCGTGCTGATTGGTCAGGCCAGCGCTGGAAGCGCATTCGACAACGAAGACGGGCAGATCGGCCTCTGGTTCATCAACGCGCCGGGGGCGATCTTCGACGACTTCGGGGGCGGAAACGCGCCGCGCTAAAAGAGGCGTGTCCTGAGGTGAACACAGCCCGTGCGCGGGAGGGTTTGGGCGTAGAGGCGCGGCGCCGCCGCGCCTCTACGCCCTCCCAAACCCTCCTTGCCATTGTGCAACGCAACCGCAGCGGAAAAAGGTTAGCGGAGGAGCAAAGCTCCTCCGCATCTCCCCTCACCGCAATCTGTCACCTGAAATCCGCGCTCAACAAAGGCATTACACCTCGCGCACCTCATTCACCAGGGTGACAGGCAGCAGGCGACGCTGCGCGCCGCTGCGATTGACCACCTTCACGGTACCGCGGAACGTCGAGCCAGGCTCGAAGAAAACATCGCCTTCAACCGTCAACGCGCTGCAGGCCATCAGCGAGGGCGGTGCGGGAAAGCGCGCCTCGAAGTCATCAATCAGGGTATAGTAGTTCTTATCGAGGGTGACCACCGGATTGACGGCCAGCGCGTCAGGATGGCGTCGCAGGCGGGCATTGGCGTCGAGACGATACACATCCGAGCGCAGGACCAGGAGATCGGCGCAGGTTTTCACCGGCACGAAGCGGCTCCGAGGCACTCGCACGGCCTGCGCATCGGGAAACACCTCGATCGCCGCGCCCATCGCCGTTTCCAGTTGATAGACCGGGAGTGAGTCAGGATCGCGAGGATCGAGGGTCTTGCGATTACGGATCAAGGGCAGCTTGATCACATTGTGGCCCTCTTCCAGCAGCTCCTTCAGGCGGTGCAGGTTCACCCAGATGTTATTGGTATTGAAGTAGCGATGGCGTGCGATGTCCTGGAAGTGGATCAGGTCCTCGTCCGGGCATTGCGCCACCTCGCGCAGCATGAGCCGCCCATCGGCGCGCCGTGCCAGATGTCCGCCCTTGCGGTCGGCTTTGGTGCGGCTGGCAACCTCCATCAGGAAGGGGATCTGATGCTGGGCCATAAAGCCCAGCAGGGTCAGGTCGAGGGTTGCGCCCAGATTGTCGGCGTTCGAGATAAACAGATACTCGTAATCGTGCCGCAGGAGTTGCTCGAGCAACCCGGACGTGGCCAGGGCAACATAGACCTCTCCGTGGCCGGGCGGGCACCACTCCAGTTCGGGTTCGGCGGGCCAGACGGCAGGCCGGAGGGTGGCCTGCAACACCTTGGGAACCTTGTGTTGCAGCATCGTCTGGGGCACCGCGCAGGCAAGTTCGGGGTAGCGCGCCAGCACCTCGCGGGTATCCGCATCGGTGTTGAAGCTGTTCATAAAGATCAGCGGAATGGTCTGCCCGTAGAGGGCGCGGTCGGCCAGGTTCTGCCGAGCGATGATATCGAGGAACGTCAGGCCCTCGCGGGCGACCAGCACCGATTTGGCCCGCTCCAGCCCCATGCTCGTGCCCAGGCCGCCGTTGAGCTTGAGCACCGCCACGCGGGCCAGGGCGGCCCGTCCTGCCTCTTCGTAGGCGCCCAGGTGCTCCAGGTTCGGCAACGCGCTCACCGGCTGGATCTGGCTCTCCGGCACCAGGCCGGTGTCGCCATGCACAAGGGCGGTGTAGTAGTAGCGAAAATTGTCAATGACAATCTCCTCAAGCCCTTCGCGGCGCATTTTCGCCTCGAAGGGAGCAAAGTTGACGGGCTGCGCACTCATAGGGTTCCCCTCGTCTACTCCAGGCGATCGGGACGGTCACTGATGCACGCCATTGCTCCCGGCAGAAATGGACGACAGGAACATCGGGTTTGATCGCCTGAACTTCCAGCATCATACTCCGAACATTATACGATTGGGAGTTTCTCCCATCCCATCCGCCTGTAGTGTAGCGCCCGGAACTGAATGCGCGTACCGCGCAGAGGCGGTGCATGTTGAGAAGATTGTTATGGTATCTTCGAGGTGCACCGCAAAACGAAGATCCATATCTAAGGAGTGTGGAAGGGCTGTGCTCGATAGCTGCCCTTGCGGCCGGGCCGCACAAGGCCAGGATGAAAATAACTATTCTTGGGAGGGCGCAGCCCTCCCAAACCCTCCCCGCTGGCGGGTTGTTTCCTGGGAGGGCATAGAGGCGCGGCGGCGCCGCACCTCTATGCCCAAACCCTCCCGCGCACGACCTATGTTCACCTCAGGACGACAGTCAGACGTTTCCTGATCATTGACCCGCTACCTGCCACCGCTGCGGGCGCGGGCGCGCAGTTCAGTGGAGGAGATGTCGGCCCGGAAGAGGGCCTCGGGGATGGGAATAAACAGGTCGGCGCAGTCCGGGGGAAGCGCAAGATCGGCCAGGGTGCGGAAACGCCCTTCTGCCAGCCGCCCCGCGACGAGGAAGGAGCAGCCGGCGGCGCGGATCGCTTCAAGGGCCGCGTGCATCGCCGCCTCGCTGCCGTAGTAGCGCGGCGCAATGAGCCGGGCGGCGGTATCGTACCCCACCACGAAGCGTCGTCCGGGGTAGAGCGCCGCCTTCTCCACGAACAGCGGCGCCCGTGAGAGCACCAGGGTGTGGCGCCCGGCAAACTGGGCGGCGCGGCGCGCAATCTCGCCCGGTTCAAGCACGCCCTTGTCGGCGTTGACCACGGCCAGTTCAAAGGCTACCGGCAGGCCGGTGAGTTGCGCCGCCGCAGTCGCCATACCCTCGTGACCCTCGTGCAGAGGATTGAAGGCCCCGGACAGGATCAGCCCCTGCGGTGGATCGTCGGCCCGCAGCGTCCCGTCAGGCGCGATGGTCAGGGTAGCGATCCGCCCGCTGAGCAGGTCATCAATGGCAGCAGCTTCATGCATGGTTCGTCGCCACTGCGGCTTTGCCGCGCGCTACAGGGATGGACTCAAATTGTTTCCGGGAGGGCTGCGCCCTCCCAAACCCTCCCCGCCGGCGGGTTGTTTCCTGGGAGAGCTGCGCCCTCCTGAACCTTCCCCACAGGGAGGGGTATGGGGAAACCCGGTTTCCCCATGTCCCAACCGCTGGTGGGAGCGGCTGGCGCCTCTACAGGCAGGGGCGCGGTTCGACAGGCTCACCGCAGGTGGGGAAACCCGGTTTCCCCGTATGTTCACCTCAGTATGCGGCTGCGCCGCACAACGCCGGAATGAAAATATTTATTCTTGGGAGGGCGCAGCCCTCCCAAACCCTCCCCGCTGGCGGGTTGTTTCCTGGGAGGGGGTAGGGGTGCGGCGCCGCCGCGCCCCTACGCCCAAACCCTCCCGCGGGGGGCTATGTTCCTAGTTGTCAGACGCGCGCGGGAGCACCCATAACGTCCAGGCTCCGGTATCGATGCGTTCGGCGGCGCGGGTGTCGAGGTAGGCCCGCACCTGCGGCGCCGCCGGGTCGCGCGGCCCGGGGCCGGAGGTACTGTTGGGGAGCAGGACGTAGCGAATGGGATGCTGCTCGACGTAGTGGGCAAAGCGCCCCGCATCGCCCATAATACTATCGCGAAAGACCTCGTCGGCTTCGAACCAGGTGGCGCGCTGGCGCGTGTAGAGGATGGTTTCCCAGTAGATCGGCGTGAGCACAAAGCCCTGTTCGCGTTGCCGCAACTCGTGGAAGGCTGGCGCGGCGGCGCGGATCGGCCCGCCAAAGGCTGCGGCCTGGTACCAGATCACAAAGGCATTGATGGTGAGAAACAGCACACCAAGGTACAGACCTGCCCGGCGTTGCCAGGCCCGGGGCAACCTGGTGAACCCGACACCAAAGAGCAGGGCCAGCGGCGGCAGGGCGGGCACGAAGATGCGCGGGCTGTTCCCCGCCCCCGGAGTCGCGCAGTAGACCAGCACCACCAGCAACCCCAGCGCCAGCCATGTCCCCAGCACCATCGCCGTAAGGCGCGGCAGCGCGCCCGCGCGCAGGCCCCGGGCAATGACCGCACCGATCACGCCGAGCGTGAGTAGTACACCGTACCAGGGAATGTAAAACGTCAATTCCACCATCATCGGAAAAATGATGGTAAACAGGCCAAACGACAGCCCGCGAGTCGGGGTTCGCTCGCCACCGCCCAGGTAATGCCCCCAGATCCACGGGGCAGCCAGCGCCAGTGGACCAATGAGACAAACGACGTGGTGCGACCATGGTAACTCGCGCCGGCCCGCGAAGCGGTCGTAGAGGGCGCTCAGCGCCACCGTGCCGCTGTAGAGCGCCAGCAGGTCCATCTTGGTCAGCGCCGCCAGGGCGCCGAGCAGCACCGCGGCGAGCGTGCGTCCGCGGAGGTAGGCAAACAGCGCCCCGGTGAGCACCAGCGCGCCCAGAGCTTCATTGTAGGCGACGCTACCATACTCGCGGAAGAGTGGGTAGAATGACAGAAAGACTGCTGCTACCACAGCGGCGCGCTCGTCGAACAGCGCGCGCCCCATCCAGTAGGTGAGCAGCACCGTTGCCCCGGCAGCCAGCGGGATCAC
The DNA here is from genome assembly GCA_937120965.1 of uncultured Chloroflexota bacterium. Classification (GTDB taxonomy): domain Bacteria; phylum Chloroflexota; class Chloroflexia; order Chloroflexales; family Chloroflexaceae; genus JACAEO01. The sequence goes on along the minus strand of CAKZKA010000204.1, from coordinate 1,138 downwards.
CAGTTGGAGCAGGGTGTAGGAGCGCGATGCGCCCCAGACCAGCGCGAACAACCCTGGCGTCAGCGGGCCCCACCAGGGATGCAGGCTGCCATAGGAATGCCTCCATAGCCCCATTGGCCCCAGTTCGGGCGGGTCAGGAGGAAAGCCCTTGATCCGCTCGTAGGTATCGGGGGCGCCGAGCAGAAACCCGGGCTATTCCCATACCAGCAGGCCCCAGTGCAGGTTCCGCGGCGCGTCGAGGAACTGCGCGCCGGTGAGCAACTGCACAATGATAAAATGCCCCGCCAGCAACGCCAGCAGCGCCGGGAGGGCAGCGCTGCGCCACCAGGCACGGGGAGCGCTGCGGGCAAGGGTGGACCGGTGAACGGATCGGAACACAGGAACCTCCAGCGCCAGAATGGTCGGCGGCCTCCGCGGCGCGCCTGGAACATTGTACACGCCTGGTGTAACCGGCGCTGCCACGCCTGAGGTGAAAATAGCCTGCCGGCGGGGAGGGTTTGGGAGGGCGCAGCCCTTCAACGGGTTTCACCTGCTCTGCGATAGGCTTCCTGGGACGCCGAGGGGAAATGGGCCAACGAATGGGAAACGAATAAACGAATGCGAGCGGCGTGTCTGACTCTGAGGTGAAAATATGGGGAAACCGGGTTTCCCCACCTGCGGTGAGCCTGTCGAACCGCACCCCTGCCTGTGAGGGCGCCAGCCGCTCCCACCAGCGGTTGGGAAATGGGGAAACCCGGTTTCCCCATCCCCCTGCCTGTGGGGAGGGTTTGGGAGGGCGCAGCTTCCGCGCACGGAGCGGGGGTTGGGAGTGAGCATCAGCCCTGGCTGCAAAGGCCTGCCTTGCCCGCGCGCCGGGCCTGGTGTAGCATGTCAGCATTGGAGATAGTCGTTCAAGGAGCGCTGCGTCGAGGACCGCCTGGACGCCTTGCGCGACGATCCCCACGCCAAAATCTGCAATCTGAAATCTACAATCTCAAATGGTAAACGTCTGCGCTCCCGGGCTTGCGTGGGCGCCCCGCCAGCGGGGAGGGTTTGGGAGGGCTGCGCCCTCCCAGGAACACATATTTTCATTCCGGCGTTGTGCGGCGCAGCCGCATGGATGACTGGTATGATGCCAGGCAGAGGAACTGCTCCCCAC
>CAKZKA010000203.1 GCA_937120965.1 uncultured Chloroflexota bacterium | reverse complement strand
GGGGGCGCCAGCCGCTCCCAACCGCGGTTGGGACATGGGGAAACCAGGTTGCCCCACCTGCGGTGAGCCTGTCGAACCGTACCCCTCCCTGTGGGGGGCGCCAGCCGCTCCCAACCGCGGTTGGGACATGGGGAAACCGGGTTTCCCCATCCCCCTCCCTGAGGGGAAGGTTTGGAGCGTTCGCCCCCTCCCGGCCTCCCCTCGCCGGGGTTCAGGGGCGGACAGAACGTATGAGCGCCGACGGGCGTGATGGCGTGGGGATGCGCTGGGTGGTCCTCACCCCCTCCCCCTCTCCAGCTTCGCTGGAGCGCCTGCGCTGAGCCTGTCGAAGCGGGGAGACTAGAGCCGCGCGCGGGGGCGTTCTAATGCGGTACACGCCACGTCGGCTCGGATGTTCTGTCCGCCCTTAAACCCGCCGGGGGAGAAGCCCGGTTCCCTCTCCCGGGGGTAAGGGGATTATAGCGATGCTGCTTGAGGGTAGCGCATTGGACCCGCTTCACAGCTCCACAAAGCCCTCTGTGGCAGTGTGAAGCAGTGAATTCTGCTTCGCTGTTCACGGAACAAACGATGCCATTCTCCAACCAGTCGCCAGGCGCATAAAGGTCTTCCCGATGACAGAGGAACTGCTACCGTTTCCCTTCCTGGCCCTGGTCGGTCAGGCTGAGTTGAAAACTGCGCTGCTCCTCGGGCTGATCAACCCGGGCATCGGCGGCGTGCTGCTCAGCGGGCCGTATGGCGTCGGTAAGACCTGTGCGGTGCGCGGTCTGCTCGACATCCTGCCCACCGTCGAGGTCGAGCGCAACGAGGAGGGCGCAGAACCGCGGCGCGAGCGCATTCGCCTGGTCGAGCTGCCGCTCAACGCCCGCCTGGAAGATGTGGTGGGAGGCATCAACGAGCGGGTGGCGCTGGAGCAGGGCAGGGTGCTGCTCGAGCCGGGCATCCTCGCCCGCGCCCACGGCAACCTGCTCTACGTTGACGAGGTGAACCTGCTCGACCCGGCGGTGGTGGACGCGATCCTCGATGCGGCGGCCCAGGGCCGCACCTTCGTGCGCCGGGGGGCTATGACGCGCCTCTACCCCTCGCGGTTTGTCCTTGTCGGCTCGATGAATCCTGAAGAGGGGGCGCTGCGGCCGCAGATCCTCGACCGCTTCGGCCTGCGGGTGTGGGTCGCGCCTCTCGATGATCCCCGTCAGCGTCTGGAGGTCTATCGCCGCGCGCGGGCCTTTCGCGCCGACCCGGCGGCGTTCCGCGCCGCGTATGCAGCGCAAACCGCGGCCCTGGCCGAAGAGGTGGAGACGGCGCGGGCCATCCTGCCCCACGTGAGCGTACCGCCGGCTCTGGAAGAACTGGCCCTGGCGCTGGTGCAGGAGCTGCGGATCCCCTCCCACCGCGCCGAGATAGCCCTGCTGGAGGGCGCCCGCGCCCGCGCCGCCGCCGATTTTCGCAACCAAGTCAATGCTGAGGACCTGCAGCGCGTGGCGCCGCTGGCGCTGCGGCAGCGCCATAGCCCCCAGCTCGATGAGCACGCCCGCCGCTCCGCCGAGGAACGGGCCACGATCCAGGCCGCCCTGGAACGCCTGCTCCCCCAGGTCGCCCCCGCGCCCAGGAGCCGCCGTAGCGCCGTCAGGCAGCTTGAAGGAGACGGGGAGTAGCGCCGTTTGCGCTACGATGACCACGGGGGTTTCCCGGGAGGGCTGCGCCCTCCCACACCCGCCCCCGGGCAGGGCGATGGGGAACCCCGGGGTTCCCCGTTGTCCCGTCGCGAGAGGCGCGGGCGGGCCTGGCCCTCGCAGGACGACACCGGACGCCTATGCTGATCCCCACTGATGGCATGCTTATCACCGGCGACACCGTGCTGGCCCCCGGTGTCTATCACCTGCCGCGCGGGCTGAGCATCGCCGTCCCCGGGGTAACCCTCGACGGCAACGGCGCCGTGCTCGTCGGGGCGGGCGGTGGACGGGGCGTGAGCATTCTCGGGCGCGATGGGGTGCGGATCAGGAATCTGCGCCTGCTGGCCTACTACCACGGCATCTACGCCGAAGACTGCGCCGGCCTGACCATCGCCAACTGCTCGGCCCGCGCCAGCGTCGAAGAGCCGGCCAACACCCTCTTCCTCGACATCTGGCGCCCCGCCGGGCAGGCCTACGGCGCGGGTGTGATGCTCGTGAAGGTGCGCGAGGCTCTTGTCAGCGGATGCGACCTGCAACACCAGCAGAATGGCCTGCTCTGCTACGATTGCCTGCGGTTGACCGTGCGCGACAACATCGCCAATCACTGCAGCGGCTTCGGCTTTCACCTCTTCGGCACCAGCGACAGCCTGTTCGAAGGCAACTACGCCGACTTCTGCTGCCGCTACCAGCCGCGCGGTCCCGGCCACGGGCACCTGGGCGCCGACGCCGCCGGCTTTTTGATCGTCCACGGCTCTTGCCGGAACCGGTTGCGTCGTAACTTCGCCCGTATGGGCGGCGACGGTTTCTTCCTGGCCGGCCTGCGCCCCGACTGGACGCCGACGCCCTGTGACGACAACCTCTTCGAGGAAAACGACGGCTCGTACAGCCCGAACATCGCCTTCGAGGCGACCTTCAGCCGGGGCAACACCTTCCGGCGCAACCGGGCCGACGGTTGCAACTACGGCTTCTGGCTGGGCTTTTCCCGCGATAACGTGCTGGAGCAGAACCACATCCACCACAACCGGCAGGCCGGGGTAGCGGTGGAGAACGGCTTCGGCTTCGTTGTGCGCGACAACGACCTGAGCTGGAACACCCACGGCCTCCTGCTGTGGTCGAAGTTTGTCGCCGACTTTGCCCGCGCCCACCCCGAGAACGACACCAGCCGCGACTGGCTGATCGAAGCGAACCGTTTCACCGCCAACCGCGTCGCTCTGCGCATCGCCGCCGACCAGGATCACGGCGTGCGCCCGCTACCGCCGCTCACCCCCCGCTGCCCCAGGCCGCGCCACCACACCCTGCGCGCCAACACCTTCCGCGACAACGGGTTGGATATCGAGCTGATCGACGCCGAAGATCCCCGCCTGGAGGATAACCTTTTCCAGTAGGGGCGCACCGGCCTGCCCCGGACCGCCCCGCCGCCCCGGGGCGGTCCGGCGCGCCGCCGCGCGCCCCGGTGGCCAGCCCGCCCGATGGCAGGGTAGAGACGGCCCGGCGGGCCGTCTCTACGGCAACCCCGGCGCGCCCCGCCGCGCGCCCCGGCGCATCGCCCCGCGCGCCCCGGGATGCCCCGGGGCGCGATCTGGGGCGAGAGCCGCCGGGCCAGGGCCTGCGCCGGTTCGCTATGAGCGTCAGAGACGCCTCGGCAGCTCCAGGAACTGCTATTCAGCGTTGCCAGAGTCGATGGCAACCAGGATGGGGACAAGGAGCGCCTTTCATCGCGGGAGTTCCTCAGTAATTGTCTTCCAGATGATCTGTAGATTGACAGCAAAATACCCGTGAACTATCACATTACGCATACCAATCATCTGCGACCACGGTATGGCGGGATGGGCCGAACGGAAGCTTCCTTCAATCCGATTGGCAGCTTCGCCGATGATCTGAAAATTGAACAAGACTGCGTGCTGCACCTGACGGGCGGTCGCAAAATCTGCAAAGTCCAGACCCGCCGTGTAGGTTTCCACGTTGTCGATGCTAACAAGAATATCCTGGAGCCAGGCGCGCGTATCGCGGGCAGCGCTCATAGCGGCACGACCTCGGCGAGTATGCGCTCGCCAATAAACGGCTTCAAATCGGGGCGATGCACCAGATCAACCGGCAGGTGCAGCAACTCGGAGAGGGTCTGTTGCAGTTCGACATATGCCAACAGCCCCGGGAGCTCGTCGAATTCCACCAGCACGTCCAGATCACTGGTAGCGGTCTGCTCATTGCGGACATAGGAGCCAAACAGGCCGAGCGACTTGATGTGATAGCGCTGCTTGAGCTCGGGCAGGTGACGCTGGAGCAGATCTTTGATCTGCGCAACATCCATCTGCTGGAGCGTATCAGTCACAGGTTGTGGATCCATAAGTACACCTCTATGGCACTGAGCGCAACAAGTGAGCCGCTGAGGCGCTGAGCGTCGTATTGCAATTATACCATTTTAGATTTTAGATTTTAGATTTTGGATTGCCACGCTGGGCAGCACAACGCCTGAAACCGCTTCGAGCAATGCGGCATCATCAACAGTA
>CAKZKA010000202.1 GCA_937120965.1 uncultured Chloroflexota bacterium | reverse complement strand
CGTGGCAATCCACAATCCAAAATCTAAAATCCAAAATGGTATTAAACCTGGCAGGGGAGAGGGTAGGGGGGTGGGGTATGCGGGAACCGGGGGTTGCGCCCCCAAAAACTCTACACTTGAGAGGGTTTCCCCACACCCCTGCCCGCCGGACAGGCGCTGTCTGAGCGAACGAAGGGTCTCGCCCTAGCGGCGCAGGAGAGGTTGCAGGATCGGGAAGGTGATCCGCTCCAGGGTCACGTTGCTGGCGATGCTGGCCAGGCTCTCGTTGCCCGCAGCGTCGGTAAAGGTGACCACCAGGCGATAAACGCCGGGGGTAAGCTGTGCAGGTGCGAATGACCGCGCCAGATTGACCGTCGCCCGCAGGCGCAGACGCCCGTCGCTCGCGCCCACCTCGTTCATAGCGCCGAAGGGCACTACCAGCGGGCGCCCTGCCACCGGCGCGCCGCCATCAGCAGGGCTCAACTCCGGGCGCACCACGATTCCCAGGAGCCGCACATCGTCCCCCGCCGCAGCGTTGTCGAGGACCAGCTCCAACTGGCTCGTGCCCCGGGGATTCGGCTCCAGGGCCAGCGTCGCCGCGCTCGGGTCAAAAACCGGACGAACCGGATCGTACACGATGGTCCGCTCGGTTTCCAGACCATTGCCCACACTATCGGTGAAGGCAAAGCGCAGCGTCTTCGGACCGGGAGCGCCGGTCAGCCCGACAGTCACCTCCAGCGCCTGCCTGCCGGCCACATCCAGCGGCAATACCCCGCCCGGCACATTCAATGGCCCGCTCACCACCCCGGCGACCAGCCCGGAACACTCCGCGGCATTGTTCAGCGCGATGGCTGCGGTCGGTTGGTTAGTGTACGCGCGGTCGAACCCCTCAATCGGGCTGACCACCGTCACCGTCGTCTGAACGGCGCGGTCAAAGGTAATCGCATCGCTGTTCGGATCGAGCTGGAACACGCTGCCCAGCCGTAACTGGGTGTAGAGAACCGCCGGCGTGCAGAGCGTCGGAACGGGCAGGGGCGGCGCTGGCACATTGAGAGGATTGGTGAACGGACGGTAGCCCCCCGAGTCGTTTTCCTCGTCCGTCGGTGGCGCGCCCCAGCGCCAGCGCACCTCGTTCGGGTCGCCCTGGAGCCCGGCGAAGGTGACGGCAACGACGGGCCGGCTGGTAAAGGCGGCGCCCGCTTCGATCGCTATGCCTGCCGCGGTAACCAGCGGCGCCGGCGCGCCGAAGAGGTAGTACTGCCCCCGCAAGCCGCTGCCGGTGAACCGTTCGGCCACGATATGGGCATAGGTCTGGTCGCGCACATTGGCCGCAAGTTGCAAATTGAAGATCGGCAGGGCGCCGCTGCGCACCAGCAGCGGCCCCTCAAACGAGCCGCCGCTTCGCCGGAAGGCATAGAACAGATCGGGGGTGCCGGTCGCGTCGCCGATCCAGGCCATATGCACGTTCCCAAACCCATCCACGTCTGCGGCTATCGAGCTAACCCTGCCTTTCACCAGACGACCGGGGAGCGACCAGGCGCCCCTGGCGGGGCGTTCGGAGAACCACGCGCCGCCCAGCACGCTGTCGTCGCTTCGAAAGGCCACAAAATAGCCTCCACCGGGGTTGAGCGCAACGTGCGGGTCAGCGAAGGAGCGATCAACGACCGTGGGGATCCGTTCCTCGAAAAAAGCGCCCGTCTCGCGGCTCCAGATCGAAACGTAGACCTGCAACACATCGTCGAGCGGCCTGGTGTAGCCGATGATTAACCGGCGACCCGCACCAGCGGCGACGTCCAGGCGACGCAGGGCCACCCCGGGCATCAGGCGCACCGGCGGGTCGGGCCAGGTGACCCCATCGCGCGAACGGCGGTACTGGATCACTCCATCGGCCAGGCGCCAGAATACAAAAACACCGTCCTCATTGGCGCCCACCTCCACGTCGTTGGGGAAGGCGGCGTTACTGACGATGAGTTGGGGCGGGCCAAAATCCGCATCGCCGGGGCGCCTCGCGCGCAGAAAGATCTGATTGGCGTTGGCGTTGACCCAGGCATAATAGATCGTGCGATCGGGCGCGACGAAGACCGAGGTGGTGGTATCGTCCGGCTGGCCTTCAGCCGCGCCCATGGGCTGCGGATCGGGGAAGCGGGGAACGCTATCGGGCTTCGACCAGAGACGGGCCTCGAAGCGTTCGGCAACGCCGCTCACGAACACGGTATGCGGCTGCCCCGATACCGGGAGCGTATCCACGTGGGGCCGTTTGACGTCATTCGAGCGCGGCAGCAGATTCTCGGCAATCAGGACGGGCGATCCCTGGGCGAACACTGCCGGCAACAGGCCGGTGAACAGAGTTATGCTGACCAGCAGGGTCACAATCAGCACCGCGGGACGCACGAGCGCTTCTCCTCGAGATTGGCAAGATGTGATACCAATTATACCATTTTAGATTTTAGATTTTGGATTTTGGATTGCCACGCTGGGCAGCACAACGCCTAAAACCGCTTCAAGC
>CAKZKA010000201.1 GCA_937120965.1 uncultured Chloroflexota bacterium | reverse complement strand
TGGGAGGGCGCAGCCCTCGCAGGAAATAACCCGCCCGCGGGGAGGGTGTGGGAGGGCGCAGCCCTCGCAGGAAATAACCCGCCCGCGGGGAGGGTGTGGGAGGGCGCAGCCCTCCCAAGAACAATAATATTTTCATTCTGGCGTTGTGCGCCCCGCGCATGGGGCCTGACGTAAATATGGGGAAACCGGGCTTCCCCACCTGCGGTGAGCCTGTCGAACCGCACCCCTGCCTGCCGGGGCGCCAGGCGCCCCCAACACCGGTTGGGGGAGGGGGGAACCGGGTTTCCCCACGCCCCTGCCTGAGGGGAGGGTTCGGGAGGGCTGTGCTCTCCCAGGCCCTCCCCGGCCGGGCGAGGGAACCGGGCTTCTTCCCCAGCGGGGAAGGCCAGGAGGGGGGCGGAACGCTCCAAACCCTCGCCACCGGAGGGAGCGTGGAGAAACCCGGCTTTCCATCGATTCACCTCAAGAAGCGCTTCACACTATGCTAACCCTGGTCACCGGCGGAAACGGCTTTATCGGACGGGCGATCGTCGAACAACTCCTCGCCCGTGGCGACCGTGTGCGGGTCATCGGGCGGCACGACTACCCCGAACTGGCCGCCCGGGGCGTCGAGTGTCTGCGCACCAACCTCGCCGCGCCGGACGCCAATGCGGTGCTGGGCGTAGCCCTGCGGGGAGTTGAAGTGGTCTTCCATGTTGCGGCGAAGGCGGGGGTATGGGGGCCGTTCGATGAGTACTACCGCAACAACGTCACTGCCACGCAGCGGGTGGTGCGGGCAGCGGAACGGGCCGGCGTGCCCAAGCTGGTCTTCACCTCCTCGCCCTCGGTGGTCTTCGGCGAAGAGGACGTAGAAGGCGCCGACGAGTCCCGCCCCTATCCCGAGCGCTACCTGAGCCATTACCAGCACACCAAGGCCCTGGCCGAGCGTTTCGTGCTGGCGCGCGAGGCCATCGCCACCACAGCCATCCGCCCGCCGCTGGTCTGGGGGCTGGGCGATCCGCACCTCTTCCCACGCATTCTGGCGCGGGCGCGCGCCGGCCGGCTCGTGCAGATCGGCGACGGAACCAATAAAGTTGACATAACATACGTGGAGAACTGCGCCGAGGCCCACCTGCTGGCTGCCGACCGGCTTAGCGAGCATTCACCGCTGCGCGGGCGGGCGTACTTTATCGGCCAGGAGCAGCCGGTCAACCTCTGGGCCTTCATCAACGAGGTGGTCACGCGGGCGGGATACCGGCCGGTGCGGCGAAAGATCTCCCTCAAGCGCGCCGTTCAGATCGCCACCCTGTTTGAGCGGACCTACGAACTGCTCGGTATCCCGGCTGAACCACCCCTGACCCGGCTCACCGCGGTGCAACTGGCCCGTTCGCGCTGGTTCGACCTCAGCGCTGCCCGGCGCGACCTGGGCTACGGCCCGCGCATCAGCACCGAGGAGGGCCTGCGGCGCACCCTGGCAGCGCTGGGATGAGGATCGGCCAATCGGGTTGCCCCGTGTTCATACCAGTCATCCATGCGGCTGCGCCGCACAACGCCGGAATGAAAATATTATTGTTCTTGGGAAGGCTGTGCCCTCCCAAACCCTCCCGCGGGCGGGCTATTTTCACATCAGGGAGGGGCGTGGGGAAACCCGGTTTTCTCTACGTTCACCTCAGCCGGAGCCAGAGACCGGTCGTGTAGCGACAGTCGTATTGATGTGACGTCCCAGGACACCGAAGAGATACGCTGTTGTCCAGTAGAGGGCTGGAAACAGCACCAGAGGCACAGCAATGCTGCCGATAAATGTGCTGATCAGCGCGCCGCTGAGCAGGCCAAAGGCTGTGGCTGCCAGGAACTCGAAGATGAACACGGTCATCACCGCGGTAAAGGTGGCGCCAGCGATGCGGATGTTGGTGAACAGATCGAAGAACGTACTCACCTTGCCCGTCACTGCATAACGCACCATCGCCACTCGGTACAGCGGGTAGGTGCCCAGCCAGTAGACGATCGGGAGTATCACCGAGACCAGTGCAGCAAGGCCTAGATCGGCGAGTACAGTGCCAAAGCTCACCGCGTCACCGGCGAGGGTTCGGAAGAGCCAGAAGAGCACCGTTAGACCGGCCTCGATTGGCTTGAAGCCGAAGAGCGCCAGCAGGAGGATCTGGGGCAGCAGGTAGACCCCGGTCATTGCCCAGAGGATCAACCCATCGGCGAAGAAGCGCCCGAAGTCACGCAGGTCGGGCAAGGGCTGGGGCTCGTTTCGCGACATACGTCGCACCACATCCAGACGCCAGCCACGCATAATAATGAAGTTGAACATTGGCACGAAATGAACGAGAGGCAACCACCACATACGCTCAGGCCAGTTGGGACGCCGAAACGGCCAGACTACGGCCTGCATATAGTCAGGGCGTTCTAGATCCACGGGGGCAATCGGCTCGACCGACGTGCTGCCGCCAGGCTGCACTGTGATTGTTGCTGAAGATGGGACAGGGGACGGAGTGTGCTCCGCGCTGATGAGTGGTTTGCCGCAACCTGCACAGAAACGATGTCCCAACTGGCTCAAAGTTCCACAAGACTGGCAACTCGTTGTTGAGCTGCTGCCCAACGATGGTGGGATGATTTCCATCGACCTTTGCACTCCTCTCAAGAAGGTTGTGATGGTGAGCAGGTTAGCGGTTGATCTTTTTTGGCGAGCTTTCTTCGATTCTGGCAGTGCCGAAACCTCGTTGCGTGACAAGATAAGCTTCAAGTGTTACTTGCTGTTCTTAAATCTCCTTTGTTAGTTCGCTTCTGAGGGGATGCGAAGGCCACACGCCCCTACGAATCCCACCGAGACGAAATTTCGTCGTAGGCGTAAAGGCATAGTATCAAACCGATTTTCGCTTTGCAAGACCTCGGGAGGTTAAGGTTTTATATAATGACAAAACTGTAACTCACTGTTCACGAGCGAGTCTGTGGTTTGGTATGTTTGCGGATGATCGATTGCATCGTTTTTGTAATCGGGGCAGAATCGCGCTGCATGCGGTACAACACCAGGGTCATCGACGATACACGGGGGTTCCCGATGTTCCAGATGCAGGTTGCCCGGGTTGATGCTATCCTGCTCCTGTTCGCCTGGATGCAGCGTATGGAGGTTGCCGTCAGCCGGTGATGGCGTGACCTGGGAGGGACAGTGGCTGATGGCACGAAGCACTGCCGATGCCCAGCGCCAGCGGGCCAGGTTTGACACCCCGCTGGACTATCTGGAAGCCCGGCTGCAGCGCCTGTGGCCTCAAGCCGACGAACGAGCGACGGACGTGCAGGTGCGGATGCAGGCCCTGCTCGCACGCCACCGGGCGACGGACGATGTCACTGTGACGGTGACGGAAACTGTGACCGTGCGCTGGAAAACTAGAACACACGGGCGATTAAGTGCCACCATACCACCGGTCGAGGAGACGGTACATACGCAACATACGACCATCGAGCGGAACGCCGAGGTTGTCGCGGACGCCCGCACCGTGCTGGGGTGGCGCGGCTATGTGACCAGGCACTGTCCCGGATGACCTGTCGCTGGTGCAGACGATTAGGATGGACTGCGAGAAGTGGGTAGCCGAGCGGAACCATCATCGCTGGAAACGCAGCGGGCTGCCGGCCCTGCCGTTGTACTTGCATCCGAAAGATCTTCTTCGGCGGCTGATGCTGCCGTTGCTCATATTGATGGTATACTCTTCGGGGTGCGAGGGAAATATCTGCGTTAGACGAGAGAGCCATGCGCGCCAACGATACGATCATCGCCGCGGAACAGCGCTACACCTCCGGTCTCTACCCCAAGCGCCCCGTGGCGATTGTGCGAGGCGAGGGGGCGCGCCTCTTCGATGCCGATGGGCGCGTGTACATCGATTGTGTCGGCGGCCAGGGCGCGGCCAATCTCGGCCATAGCCACCCCGCGGTGGTGGCGGCGGTGCAGGCTCAGGCCGCTACCCTGATGAGTTGCCCCGAGATTTTCTACAACGACCAGCGCGCCGCCTACCTGAGCGAGCTGGCCGCCGCGCTACCCTTCCCCGCGCGGATCTTTCTCTGCAACAGCGGCGCCGAGGCGGTAGAGGCCGGCCTGAAGTTTGCCCGCCTGCTCAGCGGGCGCCGCAAGATCGTCGCCACGATGCGTGGCTTCCACGGGCGCACCATGGGCGCCCTGAGCGCCACCTGGGAGCCAAAGTACCGCGAACCCTTCGCGCCCCTCGTGCCCGAGTTCGTCCATGTACCCTTCGGTGAGGTTGAGGCCCTGGCCGCTGCCGTTGGCGCCGAGACCGCCGCGGTGATCCTCGAGCCGGTGCAGGGCGAGGGCGGGGTTCGCCCGGCGCCGCCCGGCTACCTGGAGGCTGCCCGGCGCATCTGCGACGAGCACGGCGCCCTGCTCCTGGTTGATGAGGTGCAGACGGGTTTTGGCCGGACCGGGCGGCTCTTTGCCATCGAACACAGCGATGTGGCTCCCGATGCCTTGCTCCTCGCCAAGAGCATTGCCGCCGGCTTGCCGATGGGCGCGGTGGCGCTGCACGAGCGCCACGGGCCGCTCCCCGGCGGGGCCCACGGTTCGACCTTTGGCGGTAATCCCCTGCTCTGTGCTGCGGCCCGAGCGGCCCTGCGCGCCTGCCTCGAGGAGGATCTGCCCCGCCAGGCCGCCGAGAAGGGCGCCTGGCTCATCGAGCGCCTGCGCGCCCTGCGCCTGCCCGCCGCGCGCGAGGTGCGCGGCCTGGGCCTGCTGGTTGGCCTTGAGTTGCGCACCCGTGTCCAACCGTACCTGCAAGCCCTCCTCGAACGTGGCGTGCTGGCTCTGCCCGCCGGCCCGAATGTGCTGCGCCTCCTGCCGCCCCTGGTGATTTCGTATGACGATCTTGACATCGTCGCCGCAACGATTGCCGAGGTGGTGCGGTAGAATCGGCGGGGAGGGTTTGGGAGGGCGCAGCCCTCCCAGGAACCAACTCGCCAGCGGGGAGGGTTTGGGAGGGCGAAGCCCTCCCAGGAACAATAATTATTTTCATTCCGGCGTTGTGCGGCGTAGCCGCATGGATGACTGAGGTGAACATATGGGGAAACCGGGTTTCCCCACCTGCGGTGAGCCTGTCGAACCGCACCCCTGCCTGCGGGGCGCCAGCCGCTCCCACCAGCGGTTGGGAAATGGGGAAACCGGGTTTCCCCATACCCCCCCTACGGGGCGGCAAGCCCTCCCCACCGGGAGGGATCGGGAGGGCGCAGCCCTCCCACGCCTCCACGCAGGGGACGCGGGGAAACCGGGTTGCCCCGCGCCGCCATGGTTTTGCGGGAGGGCCGCACCCTCTCAACCCCTCTTTAAAGCGATACCTCTATGCGCAAAATCGGCATCATCGATCTCGGCTCGAACACCACCCGTCTGATCGTAATGGCCTATGTCCCCGGACGTTGTTTCCGCCTGGTTGACGAAGTGAGCGAGGTCGTGCGCCTGGCCGAGGGCGTGGACGCCAGTGGCGCCCTCCAGCCCCGGCCCATTCGTCGCGCTGTTGAGGCCCTGGCCATGTTCCAACGGCTGTGCCGCAACACCGGCGTGGAGGAGATTATCGCCGTCGGTACCAGCGCCATCCGCGAAGCGACGAATCAGGAGGTCTTCTGGGAGGCGCTACGCAGTCAGACCAGTCTCGATCTGCGCATTATCTCCGCGCGCGAGGAGGCCTACTATGCCTACGTCGGGGCGGTGAATGCGCTCAACCTCCGGGATGGTTTTATTTTCGATACCGGTGGCGGCTCGACCCAGGTTGACGCGATTGTCAATCGCCATCTGGTGGAGTCGTTCTCGGCGCAGGCTGGCGTGCTGCGTTTCACCGAGCGCTATGTCAGAAGCGACCCGATCAGCAAGTCTGACCTGCGGGCGTTGATGGGCGCGGCGCGGCAGGTCTTCGCCGATCTGGAGTGGCTGCGCGCCGGTGAGGGCCGGGTGCTCGCCGGTATGGGCGGTACGGTGCGAACCCTGGCGCGCATTGACCAGAAGCAGCGCCTCTACCCGCTTGACCGCGTCCACGGCTATGTGTTGACCCGCGTGGCCCTGCTCGAGATCATTGAGCAACTGGCACGTAAGAATCGCCGCGAGCGCGAACAGATCCCCGGTCTCAAGGCCGAACGCGCCGATGTTACCCTGGCCGGCGCAGTGATCATCGATCAGTTGCTGGAGCGGGGCGGCTTCAGCGAGCTGGTGGTCAGTGGCCAGGGGGTCCGCGAGGGCCTCTTTTACAGCCACTTTCTGCGCGGCATGGAACCGCCGTTGATTGACGATCCGCGCGCTTTCAGTGTGCTCAACCTGGCCCGTCTGGACGATTACGAACAGGGGCACTGCGCCAAAGTCGCCAGCATCTGCCTGAGCCTCTTCGACCAGCTTGCGCCCCTGCACCGCTACGGCCCCTGGGAGCGCGAGCTGCTCGGCTATGCCGCCACGCTACACGACGTCGGCGTGATTGTCGGGTACTACGATCACCATAAGCACAGCGAGTACCTCGTCCACAATGCCGCTTTGCTCGGCTTCACCCACCGCGAGATTGTGATCCTCGGGGCGCTGGTGCGCAACCATCGCAAGGGGTGGACCGATCCCGGCCCCTATGCCGTCCTGCTGCAGCCCGGCGATACGACGCGCATTATGCGTCTCAGCGCCCTGTTGCGCATCGCCGAGTACCTGGAGCGCAGCAAGAGTCAGGTGGTGCGCGAGGTGCGGGTGGAGCTGGGCGATCCGGTGCGTATCCACGTGGATAGCCGCGGCGACGCCACGGTGGAGATCTGGGAGGCCAACCGTCGCGCCAGCCTCTTCGAGCGGGCCTTTCAGCGTCGGGTCGAGATCGTCCCCGGACGCACCGACGCCCTGGCCCTCGAGGCCTTTGTGTGAGCCCTGGCAGACCCCTCGCCCCCGGGAACGCCATCCCGCCCCTGTGCTATAATGCGATAGCAGACCGATCGCAACGGCGGGCCGGCGGGCCTGTGTTTGTTATGCGCTGCCCCTACTGTCAACATCCTGATACCGACGTGCTCGATACCCGCAAGCTCAACGACGGTGAAATTATTCGCCGGCGCCGCAAGTGTCGCCAGTGTAGCCGCCGCTTCACGACCTACGAGCGGGTCGAGTCGGTCAGCCTGACAGTGGTGAAGAAGGACGGCGAGCGCGAACCCTACGACCGCGAGAAGATCATGCGCGGCGTGCGTACCGCCTGCTACCGCCGTCCCGTCTCGGTACAGCAACTGGAACAACTGGTCAACGATGTCGAAGCGGCGATTATGGCCACCGACGAGCAAGAGGTCAGCAGCAAAACCATCGGCGATGAAGTTATGCGTCGCCTGCGCGACCTCGACGAGGTGGCGTACATTCGTTTCGCTTCGGTCTATCGTTCCTTCGCCGACATTGGCAAGTTGCGCGAGGCGGTTGACGAACTACTTGAAAACTCGTAACCTGCCGGCGCGGCGGGCGTCAGCCTGCGCGCGCGGTGCGCCCTTCGGGGAGTTATTTCGATGAGTGTAGACACCAAATCGGAAGAGCGCGCCTCTGAGCCTGCCTCCACGGCTCAGGCCGAGCGCGTCGGGCAGCCCGCGCGCCCGCCGCTGATGCAGCGCATCGGCGCATCCTTCGCCCGCGTGGAGTGGGGACAGACGTTGCTCGTCGCCGCGCTCATGGCCCTGGCCTGGTGCGCTCTGTTCCTCGCTAGCAATGTGTTGCAGATCCTCGCCGGCATCGTGCCGGTCATGGCCGGTCTATTTCTGGGCCGCCGGGTCAAAGGCGACTATCTCACCCACGGCTTTGTGCTGGGTGCCACCGGCTTTCTCATTGGCCTGGCGTTTGCGGCGATCTACGGCGCCCTGGGGCAGGCTGGCGTGGCGCCCATGCCCGTGCTGCAACTGCGCGCCGATACCCCGCCAGCCCCGGTGAGTTTTGACGAATTGTTATTTGTCTATACGTCGTTTTCCCTCTTTGCCCTGCTCCCCTTCCCCATGTTCGGTACCGTAATGGCCGGTCGCGCCGAGCAGCGCAACCGCGAGACCCAGCGGCAGATTGCCGAGCGCGGCGGACGCCTCGAACGCCCCGGGGTGGTACGCACGCTCGAGGATCTTCAGGGCCTCTCGCTGCCGCAACTCGGCTCCTACGTGGTTGCCCTGTACCGCAAGAAGGGCTTTGTATTCAAGGATTATCGCTTCATTGACAAGGATAAGCACCTTGACATTGAAATGGAGTACGAGGGTGAACGCTTCCTCCTCCGGCTGACTGTGGCCGACAAGGTCCGCCCGGGGACGATTGAGAGCCTGGTGCAGGATATGAAGCGCCAGGATATTCGCAAGGGGGTTGTGATCGCCTCGACCGATTATACGCCCGATGCCCTCAAGGCGGCCGCCGGTCGCCGGAACCTTGTGGCGATCAATGGGCAGACGCTGTTTGAGATAGCCGAAGGATAGAAACTAGCCCGTGCACCGGAGGGTTTGGGAGGGCGCAGCCCTTCCGGGAATAAACCTATCAACGCCGAGTGATGAAGATCGATCTGACAGGTCGGGTGGCGGTAGTGACCGGCGCGAGCCGGGGAATTGGCCGCGCCATCGCCGGGGCGCTGGCCGCTGCCGGCGCGGGGGTGGTCGTCAACTACCGCGATAACGCCGCAGCCGCTGAGGCGACGGTTGCAGCGATCAGCGCCGCGGGCGGGCAGGCCGCCGCGGTGCAGGCTGATGTCTCTCAGGCCGAGGCGGCCGACCGGTTGATCAAAAGCGCCCTGGATCGCTTCGGTCGTCTGGATATTCTCGTCAATAATGCCGGGATCACCCGCGATACGCTGATCCTGCGTATGAAAGATGCCGATTTTGACGAGGTGATCAACACCAATCTCCGCGGCGTCTTTCTCTGCACTCGCGCTGCCCTGCGCCCTATGGGGAAACAGCGCGGCGGGCGGATTATCAACCTGGCCTCGGTCATTGGCCTGATCGGCAATGCGGGCCAGGCCAACTATGCGGCCGCCAAGGCGGGGATCATCGGCTTTACCCGGGCCACCGCCCGCGAAATGGCCAGTCGCAATATCACAGTCAATGCGGTGGCGCCTGGCTTTATCGAAACGGAGATGACCGACGCGCTCGGCGAGGCTACCCGCAAGGCGATCCTCGATACCATTCCGCTCGGGCGCTTCGGGCGGCCTGAGGAGGTGGCCGATCTGGTCTGCTTCCTCGCCTCCGATGCGGCAGCCTATATTACCGGTCAGACCTTTACCATTGATGGTGGCATGGTCATGACGTAAACACTCGGGGAACCCCGGGTTCCCCACCCCCGCCCGACAGGAGGGGTTGGGAGGGCGCAGCCCTCCTGGGAGAATCGCGTTTCATTCCTGTGGTGTGCGGCGCAGCCGCGGGGAGTGCTGGTGCCAGAATGCTCAACAAAGTCCTCATCGCTAACAGGGGCGAAATCGCTGTTCGCATCGTTCGCGCATGTCAGGAACTGGGTATCAAGAGTGTGGTCGCCTACAGCGAGGCCGACCGCGACTCGCTCGCTGTCCGACTGGCCGATGAGGCGGTCTGCATCGGTCCAGCCGCCGCCGCCAAGTCGTACCTCAACCCGCCGGCGCTGATCACCGCCGCCCTGATCACCGGCTGCGACGGCGTGCATCCGGGCTATGGCTTCCTCTCGGAAAACCCCTACTTCGCCGAGATGTGCGCCGATGTCAAACTGACCTTTGTTGGCCCCTCCGCCGAGACGATGCGCCTGATGGGTGACAAGGCCATCGGGCGCCAGACAATGCGCGCCGCCGGGGTGCCCACTGTGCCAGGTTCGGAGGGCGAGTTGCGCAATCTGGAAGAGGCGATTGATATCGCCCGGCAGATTGGCTACCCGGTGCTGCTCAAACCCTCCGCAGGCGGCGGCGGGCGGGGGATGCGCGTGGCCTACGATGAATCCGACCTGGTGCGCGCCTACCCGACCGCCCGCGCTGAGGCCGAGGCCGCCTTTGGCCGTGGCGATCTGCTGCTGGAGAAGTATCTCACCAGGGTGCGCCACGTCGAAATCCAGGTGCTGGCCGACCGCTACGGCCACGCCATCCACCTGGGTGAGCGCGATTGCTCGGCCCAGCGCCGCCACCAGAAGATCGTCGAGGAGGCGCCCTCGCCCATCGTTACCCCCGAGGTTCGGGCCAGAATGGGCGCCGATGCCGTGCGCGGCATCGCCTCAATCGGCTATGTGAATGCTGGAACACTTGAATTTCTCATGGATCAGGAGGGGAATTATTACTTCATCGAAATGAATACGCGGATTCAGGTTGAACACCCGGTAACTGAAATGGTGACCGGTGTGGATCTGGTGCGCTGGCAACTGCTGATTGCCTCTGGTGAACGCTTGACGCTGCAACAAAATGATATTAAAATATCACGGCACGCAGTAGAGTGTCGCATTAATGCGGAAGATCCTGAGCGGGACTTCCTGCCGGCCGGGGGCGAAGTAGAGTTCTATTTGCCGCCTGGCGGCCCCGGTGTGCGCGTCGACTCGCACCTGTACGCGGGCTACACGCCTCCCCGCCATTACGACTCGCTGCTGGCGAAGATCATCACTTCCGGCGAAACCCGCGACGATGCCCTGAACCGGATGCGGCGGGCGCTGAACGAGTGTGTGATTACGGGGATCAAGACGACCATCCCCTTCCAGCTTGCCCTGATCGATGACCCGGAGTTCCGCGCTGCTCGTCACCATACCGCCTATGTCGGCGAGTTGCTCCGCACCTGGAAAGAGGAGCGCTCTGCTCTTACCGCCGTGTAACTGGCCCGCGCGCTGCTGCGCCGTGGCGCGGCGTTGCGCCGCCCGACCCGGCACATTAGCGGTTGCGCGCCGCAGCCGGGTTTGCCGCACCGATCCCGCACGCGCGGTCGCCGAACGGCGGCGTGGGTCAATTGATGCCGCACTTCCCAGGGGACTGCCATCGCCAACCATTCTGCGCGCCCGCCGACCCTGGCGGCGATGGTGGTTGGCGTCGCCTTCAATAACGCTCTCTGGCGTAGTCAGGCCCTGGTCGAACCAGAGCCGGGCCTGCGCCGCTCACCAAGGCCGCTTGCTGCACGCTCGGGAGGTCCTGCGTGGGTAGTTTGCGTCATCGCGTCCGCATCGCCGCGTTGCAGATCCTGTTCGAGGTGGATGCCACTGACCACCCGATTGACGTGGTCTTTGAGCGCCGGCTTGAAGATGAGGATTTTGCTGCCGATGGCGAACGCTTTCTGCGCAATCTGGTCTTCGGCGTCTGGGAGCATCGGTCCTATCTGGACCGGATCATCGAGGAGGCCGCGCCAAACTGGCCCATTACGCAGATGCCCGGCGTGGATAAGGCGATCTTGCGCATCGCGCTCTACGAGTTGCTGGTTGATGATATCGAACGCACGCCAGTGAAGGCGGTCATCAATGAGGCCGTGGAACTGGCCAAGCAGTTCGGCAGCGATAACTCCAGCCGCTTTGTGAACGGCGTCCTTGGCACGGTTGTGATGCGCTATCGCTCCGATGCCGGGGCGTCGTGAGGCGCGTTACCGGCGCGCGCAGTGTCCGTTGTGTGAGTTGAAAGGGTGTACCATGCAGTCAACCGATATCGAGGAGCGTCTGCGCAAGATTGTCGCCGAACAGCTCGGCGTTGATGAGACGCAGGTCGTGCCTGGCGCTTCGTTCGCTAAGGATCTCAAGGCTGATTCGCTCGACCTGGTGGAACTGATTATGTCCATCGAGGAAGAGTTCGACATCGAAATCAGCGATGATGACGCTGAGAAGATCGAGACGGTCCAGGATGCGCTGGATTACCTCATGGCCCACCCTGCAATTCAACAGTAGCCGGTCAGGAGTGCCTCAGGGCCGCAGCGGCACGCCGCTCGGCCCTTTTTTGCGTCCGGGCGTGTGTGACCAGCGCAGAGGGGCCTGATGAATACGGGTTGTTTCGTGGAAGGACTGCGCTCTCCCACCTCCCCCGCTGCATGAGGGAACCGGGCCCATCCCTCCAGCGGAGGGGGTTAGGGGCGGACAGGACATCCGAGCCAGCGCGGCCTGTACCGCATTGGAACACCCCCGCGCACGGCGCTGGTCTCCCCGCTTCGACAGGCTCAGCGCAGGCTCTCCCGCGAAGCTGGAGCGGCCCGCCCCTTCGGGCTGAGCCTCAGGGCGAAGCCTGAGCCTGTCGAAAGGGGCCGGGGGCGGGAACCAACCAGCGCATCCCAACGCCATACCGCCCGTCGGCGCCTGTACGTTCTGTCCGCTCCTGAAGGAGGGGCCGGGGGGTGAGGCGGAGGGGCCGTGGCCCAACCAATCTACCCGGGAAAGACCCGGTTCCCAGGGTTGTTCGATCAGACCCCGGAGCGCCCCATGCCGCGCGAGTCGCAGCCCTTCAAACAGCATTTCGGGCCGGACCTGGTGGGAGATCTGGCCCGGCGGATCGGCGCCGTGGAGCCGTCGTTTCCGCAGGCGGCGTTTGTGGCCGCCGTCGCGCCGCAGCTCGAGCCACTGGAGTTGAAGGCGCGCGTCGCTGTGATCGCCGCCGGGTTGTGCGCCCACTTGCCGCCTGACTATCCCGCGGCGCTGGAGGTGTTGCTGGCGATCCTTGGCCCGCCCCTCGCCGAGAACGAGGGGATGTTCAGCGATGGGTGGCACGTGATGCCGCTGGCGGCCTTTGTCGAGCACTACGGCCTCGATCACGTCGAAGAGTCGCTGGTGGCCATGCACGCCATTACGCAACGCCACACGGCGGAGTATGCTATTCGTCCCTTTCTGGCGCGCTATCCGCAGCGTATCCTGCAAACGCTCCAGGTCTGGGTGAACGACCCGAGTTTCCACGTCCGGCGGCTGGTCAGCGAGGGCACCCGCCCCCGGTTGCCCTGGGCCGCGCGGTTGCCGCAGTTTATCGCCGATCCCACGCCGGTTCTCGGCCTGCTGGAGCATCTGAAGGATGACCCTTCGGCCTATGTGCGTACATCGGTGGCGAATAACCTGAATGACATCGCCAGAGATCATCCTGACCTGGCGCTGGCGACGCTTGCCCGCTGGCGCGAGGGCGCCAGCGCGGAGCGCGCCCGGGTCGTGCGCCACGCCCTGCGCACCCTGGTCAAACAGGGCCATCCCGTGGCGCTCGAGTTGCTCGGGGCTGGAGCGCCGCAGGTGACGCTGGAGGCCCTGGAGCTTACCCCAACCCGCGTGGCGGTGGGTGGCGCGGTGACCCTGAGTGTTACCCTGCGGAGCACGGCGCCATCACCGCAGTTGCTGGTTGTTGACTATGTGCTGCGCATGCCGGGCGCCAGAGGGGCTTCGCGCGCGAAGGTCTTCAAGCTCCGCTCGCAGTGGCTGGAGCCTGGCGCAATCCTGCACGTACAGAAACGCCATTCCTTCGCTCCAGTGGGGGGGCGGCCGGTCTATCCGGGGGCGCACGCTATCGCTGTGCAGGTGAATGGCGTGGCTCTGGGCGCCGTGGCGCTTGAGGTTGAGCCTGGTGTGACGTAGGGTGGCCCACGTGGGCGCCCCGGTCGGGGGCAGGGTGTGGGCGGGCGTAGCCCACCCGGGCGTGTTGATTTTACCTATGAAGCCTCTCGAGACAACTGCGTCGGTGAGCAACACCACGCCTCGAACAGGACGCCGGGTGCTTGGCGTGGCGTTTATGGTCCTGCTGTTACTCACTGCCCTGCTGACCGCGCTGCACCTCCAGCGGCGCGCGATAGCGTCCAGCGATACATCCACCCATCCATGCGCGCCAGAGCCTGCGCGACTCTGCCGCGACGATCGATGCCGCCTTCCTCACCGCGCAACACCTCGGCGACGCAATCGCAGCCGATCTGGCCTCCGGGTCCCTGCCCTTCGCCGAACTCCCGATCCGCGAGCGCTTGCGCGCCGATCTCGAAGCCGCGCCCGACGTGAATGGGTTGGCCATCACCTTTGAGCCGTTTGCCTACGACCCCTCACTGCGGCTCTTTCAGATCTACGTGTACCGGACTCCCCAGGGCGCCATCGAAGAACTGGTGGGCGCCACCTACGATTACACCCGGCCCCCCTCCGATGATCCCGATGCCCCCAGAACGGCGTGGTACTACAACACCATCCGCAGCGGACCGAACTGGAGCGATCCCTTTCTGGCGACCGGGGCCGGCAAGGTGCTGATCGAGTACGCCCGCCCCTTTGCCCACCCTGACGGGCGGAAGACGCCCGCCGGGGTGGTGACGTCTGACCTGTCATTGCAGGAGGTGCGTAACCTGCTCGCCCGGCTCGATCTGGGCGCGCAGGGCTACGGGTTCGTCATCGGCCGTAACGGCGTGTTGTTAGATTACCCCGACCGCACCCGCGTGGCCCGGGGCAGCATCTTCGATACGGATAGCGGATTCGATCCCGAGGTGCAGGCCGCTGCGCGCCGCGCCCTGGCCGGGGAAACGCTGGAACTGCGCCATCGCGACACGCTGACCGAGCGCGATACCCGGCTGTTCTTCGCCCCCCTGCCGACCAGCGGCAGCGCCCTGGCGCTACTGATAGACGCGGCTGAGTTCCAGCTCCCTGCCGACCGGATCCTGCGCGATGTGACCACGATCGCCCTGGCCGCCGCCGGCACGCTGATCCTGGGCCTGGCCCTGTTCAGCGCCGCGCGCCTCGGTGTCGTCGTAGGGGCCTGGTTCATATCGCTGGCCTTCAGCGCCACCTGCCTGGCCTTGATCGTGCTGGTCTGGCGACTCGACGCCCGTCTGACCCGCGAGGCGACCGGGGCGCTCACCAGTCAGGCAGCCGTCGAGCGTGTACTCGAACGCTACCGGCGTGAGCTTGACCCGCAGGACGAACCCTTCGTGGTACCCACCGGCGTGCAGTTGACTGCGGTGCAGTTCCCTGATGCAACCTCGGTAACGGTAGGCGGGTTCGTGTGGCAGTTCTACCGCAACGACATTCCCGCGGAGGTCCATCGTGGGTTCAACTTAAGCCAGGAACTCGGCGAGTTGATGCCGGTCGAGGAAGTGGCCCGCGCGCAGCGCGGCGATGGCGAAGTGATCGTGTGGCGCATCAACACGACGTTGCAGCAAGGGTGGAACCCGGTCAAGTTCCCTTTCGACGAGCGTGCGATCCAGCTGCGCCTGCTCCCCGCCGAGTTGGAGCAGAACGTCGTGCTGACGCCGGATCTGGAGAGCTACGTCCTGCTTCGGCCAGGCGCCCTGCCTGGCGTGGACCAGAGCGTGCAGATTACCAACTGGCGCTTTGAACGGAGCTACTTCAGCCTGGCGCCCTCTGGCAGCAACGCCACCCTGGGACTGACGGCCCGCGCTGTGCGCGCTGTGCCACCCACGTTGCAGTTCTCGCTGGTGACCAGGCGCAACGTTGTCGGCCCATTCATTGCCTATGTGCTGCCAGGGGTGATAACGTTGGGATTGGTATTCGCCTTTTTATTAAGCGATCGCCAGTTAACCGATTCCAGGGATCTGGTTGCGGCCCTGAGCTACACGGCGGCCCTGTTCTTCGTCATCGCCCTGTTGCATACCACCCTGCGCGAAAGCGTTGCAGCGGTAGGCATCACCTACCTGGAGCACCTGTACCTCCTGCTCTATGTCGTTATCCTTCTGGTTACGGTGATCGCCTTCTTGATCGTGCACGTGCCGGGGATGATCTTTGTCAGCTCGCAGCACAATTTCCTGCCCAGGTTGCTCTTCTGGCCGCTGTGCATGGGCGCGCTGCTTCTCTCGACGCTGGTGATCTTCGTTTATGGCTGAGGCATAGTTTCAATGGCGCCGTCTGA
>CAKZKA010000200.1 GCA_937120965.1 uncultured Chloroflexota bacterium | reverse complement strand
CGGTAGCTATGGAGCAGTTTCTGTAACAGATCCACCGCTACCGCCCCCTCCCAGATCAGGCGCCGCATCCGCAGCGGGTTCTTGCCCAGTCCCTGGTAAGCGTCGTTGACCGTCGGGCCGGTAATCTCCACCTGTTGCAGGCCCAGCCGGTCGAGGATGTGGCGCAGCAGGGTGACGTACTGCCCGAAGCGGCAGGAGCCGCTACTGGTGACCATGAACAGCACGGCTCGTTCGGGGTCGAAGTCGGGCTGCCGGGTCAGGCGCACCAGATCGCCGCTGACGAAGACGCAGGGGGCGCACTCGCGCCCGCCGCACTGGGCCAGCCCGAGCGCCAGCGTCTCGTCGTTCGACGGCGCCATCACCACCGCCGGCTGCCCGTCGGCGCGAAACGCCGCGGCCAGGATGTGGACATGGTCGCACATCAGCGGGAAGTAGTAGGTCTTCTGCGCTGCTGTTCCACTCATACGCCCTTCCTCATGCGCAGGCTATCGAAAAATGCCTCGCAGCGGGTGATGATACCCGCATCGGCGGTGTGCTCGTCAATCTCCAGCTCCAGAAAGGGTTTGTCGCCCATGATCCGCTTGAAGTAGCCGAGGAGGAACGAATCGGGGCCGCAGCCGAAGTTGGTGATCACGATCGCCTGGAGGCGCGGGTCGTCGCGAATGATCCGCCCAGCGGCGAGGATCTCCTGCCCGCCGCGCCAGTACATGTGGGGGAACTGATCGGACAGGTCTACGTCACGCACCGGCAGGTAGTCGAGGGGAATGGGCACAACGCCGAGCCTGCGGAGCTTGTAGGGCAGGTCCAGGCAAAGACGCGGGTCATGGGTGTTGTACGGATGCCCTACCAGCACGGCCGCCGGGCTATCGGGGGGCAGAGCGGCGAGCGCGGCCCGGCCCCGCTCCTCCAGCGCGGCGTAGAAGGCGCGCTGGGCCGCGCTGCCCGCTGCATCGGCCCGGTCAATCGCCCGCGCCGAGACGCCGAGTTGCCGCGCCAGACGTTGCAGGTCGTGGCGTTTGAAGGCCGGATCGTGGATGCGCAACGCGCCGAGGACAGGCCGCATCTCCCGGCCGTGAAGCGCGAGCTGCGCGGCGACGATGTAGGCCGTTGCGGGAATGAAGGGACAGTAGTTGCTCTCCTGCTGGCCCGGCTGGGGGTCCTCACGGCTGGCCACCACCGGTACGAAGACGCGGTCCACCCCTTTGTCGAGCAGATCGAGCACGTGGCCGAAGGCCAGCTTCACGGGGAAGCAGGTCTCAGCCGCGGCGTGCTCCAGGGCGCGGCGCACCATGGCCGGGTGGGTCGGGTCGGAGAGCACCACGTCCATACCCAGGTGCGCGAAGAAGGCCCGCCAGTAGGGGAGCATGTCGTACACGATCAGGCTACGGGGCAACCCGATGCGTAGCCGGCCCGGCTGGCGCTCAGGCTCGCGGTAGTCGCCCAGCCACAGGCGCTGCCGCTCGGCAAAGTGATCGGGCAGCCCGGCGGCGCGAGACCGCGCGCGCCCGGCTTCCTCGAAGCGATCGCAGAGCGCGCCGTAGAAGATCGGCGCCTCGCCGCTGATGGTCACCCGGTTGACTTCGCAGAGGTTGGGGCAGGCCTGGCATACGAAGGTGCTGGCCGCGTACTGCCGGTCGGCCAGGTCAAAGCCTCGAAAGCGCGTCGGTGGAGCGGTA
The DNA here is from genome assembly GCA_937120965.1 of uncultured Chloroflexota bacterium. Taxonomy (GTDB): domain Bacteria; phylum Chloroflexota; class Chloroflexia; order Chloroflexales; family Chloroflexaceae; genus JACAEO01. The sequence continues at coordinate 599 of CAKZKA010000200.1, read as the reverse complement.
CCGTTACTCTGGCGGGCCAGCTCCTCCCGAGCCAGCAAGGCCGCCCCGATCGCTCCGGTGACATCGTGGTGTGGCGGCACGGTAATCGTCCGTCCGGTGAGAGCCTCGAAGGCCGCCACTACCGCCGTATTGGCGGCCACCCCGCCCTGAAAGAAGACACGCGCGCCCAGGGGCCGCCCGGCCACGACCCGGTTGAGGTAGTTCTGCGCCACAGCGTAGGCCAGCCCGCCCACCAGGTCGGCCTGGCCAGCCCCCTGCTGCTGGTGGTGCACCAGGTCAGACTCCATGAACACGGTGCAGCGCTCGCCCAGCGCGGCGGGTTGCCCGGCGCTGAAGGCCAGGTGGCTGAACTCCTGGCGCACACTGATGCGTAGCCGGTCGGCCTGCTCTTCGAGAAACGAGCCGGTGCCGGCAGCGCAGGCGCTGTTCATGGCGAAATCCACCACCGCCCCCTGCGCCAGGCGGATGTACTTGCTATCCTGCCCGCCGATCTCGAAGATCGTATCCACCGTGGGATCAATCGCCATCGCGGCGCGGGCCTGCGCGGCGATCTCGTTGCGCACCACATCGGCGCCCACAAAATCGGCCGTCAGGTAGCG
>CAKZKA010000199.1 GCA_937120965.1 uncultured Chloroflexota bacterium | reverse complement strand
GGTTGCCCCATCCCCCTGCCTCTGGGGCGCCAGCCGCTCCCACCAGCGGTTGGGCCATAGGGCAACCGGCTTTCCCCATCCCCCTCCCAGCGGGGAAAGGTGACAACCATCCTGTGAGAGCTTCTCCTCCCCTGAATGGGGGGCACGCGCCCTTGCGCTACGTGGCAGCGACTGGTACGGTTAAGATGTGAAACACTCCAATCAACTTCGCGAGAAGCGTATGCACATGTCAGGAGGATGGACCATGGGTTGGTTTGATTTCCTCTTTGGGCGCAAGAACCAGCAATCGGCGCCGCAACCGGCAGACGGGCGCATCTCCTTTGGCGAGGGACCGATTCGGCTCAACGGTGCGCCACCCGCACAGAGGAACCCGGGTGTCCCGGTGGATGAGCACGAACTGGCGCTGCAGCGTTACCGCTACATGCTCCGCACTGCTCCGCCAGAGACAATCGAGCAGGCTCATAGCGAGGCCTTCGCACAGATGACGCCGGAGCAGCGGGCCTACGTCTTGCAGGCCCTGGCGGCGGAGTTGCCGGAGGCCGAGCGTGCGAGACTGACGCCCGCCGATAGTGAGCCACAACCTCTGGCCCGGGTCGCCACGCGCGCCGAACTGCGCAACCCCGGCACGGTCGAGCGGGCGCTCGGCGCCGCGCCCGCTGGCCAGGGCATGTTCGGGGGCGCGGGCGCGCTGGCCGGCACTCTGTTGATGAGCTTCGCGGCCGGCTTCGCCGGGAGCATGGTTGCCGCGGCGTTCTTCGATAGCATCGGCGATCCATTTGCCGCCGCCGGCGAGATGGCGCCTGAGCTGCCGATGGCTGAGGCCGACGTTGGCGACAGCTTCGCCGACTTCGGTGGTTTCGATGGGGGCTTTGACGAGTTCTAACTACTTGCGGCCCGCATAGGGAGAGATGGAGAAACCCGGTTTCCCCACGCCCCTGCCCATCGGGGCAGCGCGCCCCCGCACCGGGAGGATTTGAAAGGGCGCAACCTTCCCAGAAATAACTCGCCAGCGGGGAGGGTCTGGGAGAGCTGCGCCCTCCCGGGAAAAAGCTCGTCTTCATCTTGTCAGAGTATGGGAAACCGGGTTTCCCCATGCCCCTGCCGGGGGGCGCCAGGCGGCTCCAGCACCGGTTGGGGGATGGGGAACCCGGAGTTTTTCCTTGCCCCTCCCTGAAAGGCAGACGGTCATCTGGCGGTGGTATACTGAATGTATGGTCACCACTGCCCCACCCTCGATCCGCCTCATTCGGGCCGGAAGGTTGCCCTACGGCACGGCTCTGGAGTTGCAGCGCAACCTGGTTGCCGCGCGCTCCGCCGGACGCATCCCCGATACGCTGCTGCTACTCGAACATCCCCCGACAATCACCCTCGGGGCGCGGGCCAATCCCGCCCACGTGCTGCTGCCCCTCGACGAACTGCAACGCCGCGGTGTGGAGGTGGTCGTCAGCGATCGCGGCGGTGACGTGACCTACCACGGCCCCGGGCAGCTCGTCGGCTACCCTATCCTCAAACTATCCCAGCACGGCGGGGACCTTGGCCGCTACCTGCGGGCGCTGGAGGAGAGCATCATTCGCACCCTGGCGGACTATGGCGTGACCAGTGAGCGGGCGCCAGGACTGACCGGGGTGTGGGTCACGGGGGGCCAGGCCAAGATCTGCGCCATTGGCGTCCGGCTCAGCGCCTCGGGCGTGACCTCGCACGGCTTCGCCCTCAACGTCAGCACTGACCTGAGCGGGTTCGATCAGATTGTGCCCTGCGGGATCGCCGATCGCGGGGTCACCTCGCTGGAGCGCCTGCTCGGCTACGCTCCACCCATTGACGCGGTGGCTACGACCCTGCTCAGGCATGTTGCCGCTGTCTTTGGCGTGGAGATCCAACCCGAAGATGGGGTACAATTGGAGCGTGCGTGACCGACGTGGGAAACCTGGGTTTCCCGCGCCTCCGGCTAGAAACAGGCTGCTATGGCTGAACTGATCCCGCTCTCTTCCATTGAGGTGGCGCGCTCTTCCGAGCCTGCGCCTCGACCGCGGCGCCCGGAATGGCTGAAGGCCCGCGCGCCTTCCGGCGCAAACTACGCCGATGTGCATCGCCTGATGCGCGAGAAGGGCCTGCATACCGTGTGCGAGGAGGCCCGCTGCCCCAACATCGGCGAGTGCTGGAACCACCGTACCGCGACGTTCCTGCTCCTGGGAGACATCTGCACGCGCGGCTGCCGCTACTGCGCGATCGGAAAAGGCAAGCCGCAGCCGATTGACGAGCGTGAGCCGGAACGGGTCGCGGAGTCGGTGGCCTACCTGCGGCTGCGTTTCGCCGTGCTCACCTCGGTCAATCGCGATGATGTGCCCGATGGGGGCGCGCATATCTTTGCCCGCACCATCACCCTGATCCGCGAGCGAGTGCCTGAGTGTCGCGTCGAGGTGCTGATCCCTGACTTCGACGGCAACTGGGAGGCTCTCCAGATGGTGCTGGAGGCCCGTCCCGACGTGCTGAACCACAATATCGAGACCGTGCCGCGGCTGTTCCGGCGGTTTCGCCCCCGCGCCCGCTTCGAGCAGAGCCTGGAGCTGCTGGCCCGCGCCCGCGCCTTTGATCCGCACCTGGTTACCAAGAGCGGGATGATGGTCGGCGCCGGTGAGACGAACGCCGAGGTGCTCGATGTGCTTGACGCCTTGCGCGCGGTTGATGTCAATGTGGTGACCATTGGACAATACCTGGCCCCCGATGCGAGCTACTGGCCGGTGGATCGCTACGTCACGCCGGAGGAATTCGCCCACTTTCGAGCGGAGGGGCTGCGCCGGGGTTTTCGCCACGTGGAAAGCGGCCCTCTGGTGCGATCGAGCTACCACGCCCATCTCCACGTCGGCGCGTCACAGCACTAACGAATATGCGGGGAAACCGGGTTTCCCCACACCCCTACCCACGGGGCGGCAAGCTCTCTCCTCAGGGAGGGTTAGGGAGGGCTTTGCCCTCCCAGGAAAAAACCTGTCTTCATCTTGCCAGAGTAAGGGGAAACCGGGTTTCCCCTTACCCCTGCCCACGGCGTTCCAATATCGTACGCTCCAACGTTATATCCTTTGCGGGCGCCATTCACAGCGTAGCGCCTCGCCTGCCGGAGCTCCTCCGTTACCATCCACCACTACGGAGTCATCGCAACTCCACCTTTACCCCTCTCTGATCACCTGGAAAGACGTATGCTCCAAACCATCCCGCGTCCGCTCAGGATGCTGATCCTGATCACCCTGGCTCTAGCGCTGCTGGTCTCGATCGGGCCAGCGCGCGCCGATGAACAGAACGAGGCGCCTCCGGTTGCGCCGGTCGAGCAGATCATCGTGCGTCTTCCGCCTTCTGACAGCGCCGCTCCGCAGACCGTTCTCGGTCCAGCGCAGGCTGCGGCGCGTATGAGCGGCCTGGCTGCGACACCGCTGGAATATGTGCGGACCATGGCCGATGGCGCGCTTGTGTTGCGTCTGCCCGAGCCGCTCCCGGTTGAGGAGGCCCAGCGCCTGGCAGAGCGTCTGGTTGCCGGAGCGGGGGTAGAGTATGCCGAGCCGGACCTGATCTTCTTCCCGGCCGTGGCGCCTGCCGACCCGCGGTATGCCTCTGAGCAGTGGAACTTGCAGGCCGTGACCAGCACGAACTACGGCGCCAACTTCCCCGAAGCCTGGATGATCACCACCGGCAGCCCGACGATCGTCGGCGCCATTCTCGATACCGGCGGCCTTCTCACCCACGAGGATCTGGCCGGGCGCATGCCGACCGGCAATCCCGGGTATGACTTTATTTCGACACCCTTCAACGCTAACGACGGCAATGGGCGCGACCCGGACCCGAGCGATCCCGGCGACTGGGTTAGCTCAGCCGAGGCGACCTCTAGCTGTCCACCGTCTTCAAGTAGCTGGCACGGCTCACACGTGGCGGGCATTTTCGGCGCGCGGGCCAACAATGGCCGTGGGATTGCCGGGGCGGCCTGGGATGTGCCGATGCTTATAGTGCGTGTGCTGGGCAAGTGCGGCGGCAGTCTGAGTGACATTGCCGATGCCATACGCTGGGCAGCGGGGCTGCCGGTGCCGGGCGTGCCGAACAATGCCACTCCGGCTCGGGTGCTCAATCTGAGCCTGGGCGGCTATGGTACGGTCTGCCCAACCACGATGCAGAACGCCATCAACGCCGTAAACCAGGCCGGGGCGATAGTTGTGGCCGCTGCGGGAAACGCCAACGGGCTGGCTTCGAGCATGATCCCTGCCAATTGCGCCGGGGTCATCGTAGTCGCGGCCTCAACACCCTCCGGCAACCGGGCGTCTTACAGTAACTACGGCTCGCTGGTGACCCTGGCTGCGCCGGGTGGCGATAGTGTCGCCGCGGTGGTTTCGACAATCAACAGCAGCGCGACCGCTCCCTCACCGACCGGCGACAGCTACGCTGGTTACCGCGGCACGAGTATGGCCACGCCCCACGTGGCCGGAGCGATCAGCCTGATGCTTTCGGCCAATCCCGGGTTGAACCGGTCGGAGGTGCTAGAGATCCTGCGCGCCACGGCCACGCCGTTTCCCGCCGACAGCGGGTGCATTGGTCGCTGTGGCGCAGGTATTCTCAACGCGGGCGCGGCTGTCGAAGAGGCTGCCCGTCGCGTGCGCCAGCTCAGCTTCGCCGACCACTCGCGGGTGGCTGCCGAGGGAGAAGAGGTGACGATCAACCTGACCCTGAACCTTGCCAGCAACCGCGAGGTGTCGGTACCCTACAGCGTGAGCGGCACGGCCAGCCAGGCCGATCACACCCTGCGCGCCAACCGGATCGTCTTCGCGCCGGGGCAACGTTCAGCGACGCTGAGATTCAGGATCGAGAACGATGCCGACCGCGATCCCGGTGAGACGCTCACCGTTACCCTCGGTGACCCGGAGGGCGCGACGGTGGCCGGACCGGCAAGCCTGACCTTGATCATTCAGGATACCACTGCGCCGGGCCGCCTGGCACTGAGCGCCGATAGCCTGAACTTTGGCCCCCACCGGCTGGGCACCTCCGAAACACTGCCGGTCCTGGTGGCGAACGGGGGCGGCACGCCGATTGACCTGACGGGGATCGAGTTGGAGGGGGATTTCGCCCGCGGTGGCGGCACATGTCCCACAACGTTCCCGAGCAGACTGGCGCCGGGAGAGAGTTGCACGCTGGTGATCGCCTTTACGCCCAGCACCGTCGGGCCGTACAGCGGTCGCGCCGTGATCACGGTGGCGGAAGGTACGTCCCGGAACATTGCGCTCCAGGGCAGCGGAGTTGATGCGCAGGTGCTGCTGCCGCTGGTGAGGAGAAACTAACGATATGGAAATGGGGAAACCGGGTTTCCCCACACCCCTCCCGGGGGAGGGTTTGGGAGGGCTGCGCCCTTTCGGGTCGCTCTCGAGAGGCTCGTGGAGAAGCCGCAGTTCCCCGATGCTGATTGACAGGCGCCCTGCCGTCGTGTTACCATCCACGCAAGTGTCTTGCGTAAATGTAACTGCCGGAAGGCGTTGCCGATGGACTACCCTCTGCCGCTGTGGCCGCATCTGTATCTATACCCTCCGCTGGCGGCCATCGCGCTCTGGGTGGGGCTGACGCTGATCGTAGCCGGGCTGAACCGACGCGGCCCGCTGGCGGGTCGGGTCGCCCTGGTGGTGGCGCTGCCCCTGCTGGGATGGGCGCATCACGAACTGTGGGCGGTGCGGGCGGAGGTGGGGCTTGCGGCGGCCTACCGGGGGTTCATTGCCGGCTCTCTGATCTGGGCCTGGCACGAACTGGCATTCTACTGCGGGGTGATTACCGGGCCGTGGCGCAAGCCGTGCCCGCCTGCGGCGCGTGGCTTTGCGCGGTTTGGCTACGCTCTGGGTACGCATCTCTACCACGAACTGGCCGTCATCGCCGAACTGGCGCTGATGGCCAGGTTGCTCTACGACGGGGTCAATTTCGTTGGTCCGCTGGTCTTTCTGCTCAGTTGGGGGCTGCAGCACAGCGCCAAGTTGAACGTGCTGCTGGGCGTGCGTTCGCTTAATGTCGAGTTCTTCCCTCCACACCTGCGCTATCTTGGCAGCTACTGGGCCCGGCGCCCCGCTAGCTGGTTCTTTGTGCCCTCAGTTTCGGTGGTGACGCTGCTGGCGATTATGCTCTGGCTGGCAGCGCACGCGCACCGCTTCGAAGCGGCGGGTCCACGCCTGGCGCTGATCGCCTCACTGGTGGCGCTGGGGGCGCTGGAGCACTGGTTGCTCGGCTTGCCGGCGCGTCGCCCGGCGGCAGTCGTGGCGCAGCAGCCGGTGGAGTAGTGGGGCGCTATTGCAGGTGCGAGCTGCTGCGACGACCCACAGGCAGGGGTGCGGTTCGACAGGCTCACCGCAGGTGGGGAAACCGGGTTGCCCCATATGTTCACCTCAGCCGTCCATGCGGCTGCGCCGCACAACGCCAGAATGAACATAGTATTGTTCTTGGGAGGGCGCAGCCCTCCCCAACCCTCCCCGCGGGCGGGTTGGTTCCTGGGAGGGGGCAGGGGCGCGGCGGCGCCGCGCCCCTACGCCCAAACCCTCCCGCGCGCGGGCTATGTTCACCTCAGCCGTCCATGCGGCTGCGCCGCACAACGACGAGATGAACATGGGGCATCTCTGGGAGGGCCGCCCCCTCCCTGGCCCTCCCCCGCTGGGGGAGGGAACCGGGCGCCTCCCCGCAGGGAGGGGTGCGGTTCGACAGGCTCACCGCAGGTGGGGAAACCTGGTTTCCCCGTATGTTCACCTCAGGACGACTCGCTCGAGCGTCACGCTATCCAGGAAGGCCTCGTCCACCTCGGCGCCGCTGCCCGGTCCCTCAGGCACACTCAGGGTGCTGTCGGGGTTGAGCACGAAGGGGTTACGCACCGCGTCGCGCTGGAAGTAGCGCGCACTGGCGCTGATGTCACCCGGCAGGGTGAAGTTCGGCAGGCTGGCCAGGGCCACGTTGGCAGCTCGCCCGATGCCGGTCTCCAGCATCCCCCCACACCACACCGGCAGGCCCGCTTCGGCAGCCAGATCGTGGATGCGACGGGCTGCGGTCAAGCCTCCGACGCGGCCGGGTTTGATGTTAATAACGCCACAGGCGCGCAATTCAATCGCCCAGCGGGCATGTTCCGGCGAAACGATGCTCTCGTCCAGGCAGAGGGGCGTGCGCAAGCGACGCTGGAGCTTTGCGTGGTCAATGATGTCATCGTGGGCCAGGGGCTGCTCGATCAGCAGGAGATCGAAGGCATCGAGCTGCGTCAGATGGTCAGCCTGGTCGAGGGTGTAGATGCTGTTGGCGTCAACCTGGAGGCGCAGGTCGGGCCAGCGCTCACGGACGGCGCGGGTCGGCTCCACGTCCCAGCCCGGCTTGATCTTGAGCTTGACGCGCCGGTAGCCTGCCTCGATGTAGCTGCTGACGACGCGGAGCAGGGTGGCGATGTCGGGCTGCACGCCGACGCTCACGCCCACCTCCACACGGGTGCGCACGCCGCCAAGCATGGCGCTGAGACTGCGACCCTCGAGACGCCCGAACAGGTCCCAGACGGCGAACTCGAAGGCGGAGCGGGCCATGCGATTGCCGCGCACGCGGGCGAAGAGGGCGTCCACATCCTCGGGGCGTCGGAGTTCGCTCTCCAGGAGCATCGGGGCCAGGATCTCGCGCCCGATCACCCAGGCGGTGCTCTGGGTCTCTTCGTTGTACCAGGGGCCGCTACTGACTGGCGCCTCGCCCCAGCCGACGCTTCCGCCGGCCTCTACGCGCACGATCACCGAGTGGTTGGCCAGCTCGCGCCAGCCGCTGGTCTCAAAGGGCGTGACGTAGGGTAGTTCGATCCGTCTGATTTCGATCCGCTCGATACGCATAGCGCGAACTCTACTTCACTTCAAGCAATTCGATTTCAAAAATCAGGGTGGCGCCGGGCGGGATCTTGCCCTCGCCAGCGCCCTGCTCGCCGTAGGCCAGCTCCGGCGGCACGACCAGTTGGCGCAGCCCACCGGCACGCATGCCGGCGATGCCCTCCTCCCAGCCCGGAATAACCTTGCCGTCGCCCAGGTGAAACTCAAACGGTTTCTGGCGGGCCAGGGGCCGGGTGGGGAGCAGGGAGGTTTCGAAGCGCGTGCCATCGGTGAGCCAGCCGGTGTAGTGGACCACTACGGTCGCGCCGGGCCGCGCCTCGGCGCCTGTACCTGTCTCCAGGTCAGCGTACTTCAGGCCGTCGGGCGTGGTAACGTAAGCAGACGCATCAAGCGCCTGCGGAGCGGCAGGCGGATTGCGGCGAATATCCACCAGCTCTACCTCGAAGGTCAGCGTAGCGTTGGGGGGAATAACACCACCGGCGCCCTGCGCGCCATAGGCCAGTTCGGGGGGAATAATCAGTTGCGCCTTGCCGCCGCGGCGCATCAGCGCGATGCCTTCGTCCCAACCGGGGATCACTGCGCCTGCGCCAAGGACGAACTGCAACGGATCGTCACGCAGGTAGGAGTTATCGAACTCGGTGCCGTCGGCCAGGGCGCCGCGGTAGTGTACGTCAACCACATCGCCGGGACGGGGATGCGGGCCGATACCGGGCTCTAACTCTATGAATGTCAGCCCGCTGGGCGTAACCGTCGGGGTGGCTGCGAGGCGACGATCAGCGGCGGGGGTAGGGGCGGCAGCCGGAGCCTGCGCGCCGCAGGCGGCCAGCAGGAGCAGCGCCAGGAGCGCGCCGATCAGCCCGAATGGACGAAGGAAGTGACGGGTAGAAACCTTCATCGGTACGTCTCCGACGGGGATGTGGGGAAACCGGATCGCTCCAGCTCCCCTGCGAGGTTTGCTCGGGAGGGCTGCGCCCTCCCACACCCTCCCCGCTGGCGGGTTGTTTCCTGGAAGGGCTGCGCCCTCCCACACCCTCCCGCCAGGGAGGGGCGTGGGGAAACCTGGTTTCCCCAACCCCCAACCGCCGTTGGGGGCGCCCGGCATCCCGGTGAACAGGAGCGAAGGGAACCCCGGGTTCCCCATATGTTCACATCAGTCGTCCATGCGGCTGCGCCGCACAACGCCAGAATATATTTGTTCTTGGGAGGGCTGCGCCCTCCCACACCCTCCCCGCTGGCGGGTTGTTTCCTGGGAGGGCTACGCCCTCCCACACCCTCCCGCCAGGGAGGGGCGTGGGGAAACCTGGTTTCCCCAACCCCCAACCGTCATTGGGGGCGCCCGGCGCCCAGCAGGCAGGGGCCTGGGCAACCCCGGGTTCCCCGTGTGTTCACATCAGCGGCAGATGGATGCGCCAGGATGTCTCGAACAGATCGATCTCGAACAGGCGAGGCCAGAACTTGCCGGTCACGAAGAGCCGCCCGCTGGCGGCATCCCAGGCAATGCCGTTGAGCACTTCGGGTGGCGAGGGGCCATACTCGGCTGGCGACATCAGCGCGCGCAGGGGGCTTAGATCCACGTAGGCGCTTACCTGTCCCGTCTCGGGGTCGATCCTGGCGATGCGATCCGACTGCCAGATGTTGGCGAGGATCGCGCCGTTGACGTATTCCAGTTCATTCAGCCAGGTCACGGGACCGCGATCGTCACGCACCTCCACCTGGCCGGTGATGGCGAGCACGCCGGTACGGGCGGTGGCTTCGGGATCAACAAAGTAGAGATTGGCCGTCCCATCGCTCATAATCAACCGTTCGCCGTCGAAGGTCAGGCCCCAGCCCTCGACGGGCAGGGCGCGGCCAGCCGGCGGGTAGGTGAAGGCGCCCACGCGGTTGAAGGTCCCACCGGCGTAGGTATAGATGAACCCGCGCCTGCTTTGCCAGGTTAACTGGAAGATGCGCTCGTCAACGACGGCGATCCCTTCGCCGAAATACTCGCGCTCCAGGTTGAAGATCGCCGTAACCTGCCCGCTGGTCAGGTCAACCTTGCGCAGCGAGGAGGCGCCATTCAGGCCAGTGCCCTCGTAGAAACTGTCGTTTTCGAGGTAGACCAGGCCCTGGGTGAAGGCCCGGGGGTCGTGGAGGTAACTCTGCACCACGCGGGCGGTGAGCAGGGGTTGGGCTTCCGCGACGGGGTTCTGCAACACAGCCGGGGGCGGGGCAGCAGTGGGGGCAGGGTATACCTGCGGGGTGGGATAGGCTGCCAGGGGCGGCGGTGAGGGTATGGTGTGCGCCTGCTCACCGGCGGGCGAAGGCGAGGCAGCAGGCGTGGCGGTGCGGGGGGGCGCGCAGCCGGCAGCAAAAGCGATGGCAGCTAATAGCGCCAGCAACCGCGCGAGGCTCGTCTGTCGCATCAACGTGGTTCCTCGTTTGCTTTCACCATGGCATTCTACACCAGCCCGGGGCCAGGGGCAACACGACACAAGTGTAGATGCCAGGCGCTCACGTGGCTGCGCCGCACAATGTCAAGATGAACAAGAAGTTTTTCTGGGAGGGCTTCGCTCCCCTAACCCCTCCTGATGTGAAAATAGCCGGCCCGCGGGAGGGTTTGGGAGGGCGCAGCCCTCCCAGGAAACAACCCGCCAGCGGGGAGGGTTTGGGAGGGC
>CAKZKA010000198.1 GCA_937120965.1 uncultured Chloroflexota bacterium | reverse complement strand
GCCACGGGCTGTCACCTGCGAAGCCCGCCTACGCGGGCTCCACAGCGGTAAAAGAATGGTTTAACCAACAGAGTCCTGAGGGGAGGGTTTGGGAGGCCGCAGCCTGCTCGCGCCTCCCGCGCAGCCGGCGTGGGAAAAGCGGGTTTCCCTATTCCCCTCCCTCCGGGGAGGGTTTGGGAGGCCGCAGCTTGCTCGCGCCTCTCGCGCAACGGGCGTGGGGAAACCCGGTTTCCCCATTCCCCTCCCTCCGGGGAGGGTTCGGGAGGCCGCAGCCCTCCCGGGAGAGTCTCTCTCCATTCCTGTGGATCAAGCGCAACCGCATCGACGGCAGATGTGAACCGCGGGGAAACCAGGTTTCCCCTATGTCCCCGCCCGATGGTGGCCTGAAGGGAGCAACGGCTATGCACTGGGGTGGAATTGCCCTCGGCCTGTTCAGTCTCGGCATTATTGGCTTCGGCTTCTTCTGGGTGATCCGTATGGAGTACCACCTCGGCTATCTCTGGTGGCCCTATCCTCTGGCTCTGGGCGCACTGCTGATCCTCGGGTCGCTCTTTGTCGCCAACGCTGGCTGGTCGGCCCTCCTCGGTATTACCGGAGCATCGTTCATCTGGGGCGCCACTGAACTGAAGGAGCAGGCCGTGCGGGCCGAACTGGGCTGGTTCAGGTTCAACCCGCGCCGTAAGCCCGATCCGCCGTTCGCGGAACAGATCCGCAAGATCAAGGCGCCGCATCTTTGATCAATTCCATGACCTTTCGATCAGATCATCATGGTCAAAACTGATCATCTCGCCGATCTCAAGCAAACCTTACGGCGCCGGGCCAGTGCGCGTCGCAATGCAATTGACAATCACGCCGAGCGCAGCGCGGTGATCTGCGCCCGCCTCGCGGCTCTGCCGATCTTTCAGGCTGCCGCTGCCATCCATTGCTATCTGCCGATCCGCTCCGAGGTGGACACGCGGTTCCTCATTGATGCCGCCCTGGCCGCGGGGAAGGCCGTGGCAGTGCCGGTTGTCGGCGACGACCATCATCTCCACCATAGCTGGATCGACCGGCTCGATGCCGGGGCGTTTGTGCTCGGTCCACTGGGCACGCTGCAACCGCGCGAGGTGCGCCCTGCCGCGCCCGGAAGCTGGGATCTGACCGTGGCGCCACTGCTGGCCTTCGACCGGGCCGGGTACCGCCTCGGCTACGGCAAGGGACACTACGACCGCCTGCTGACACAGGTGCGCGGCATCACTCTGGGCGTGGCCTTCGCCAGTCAGGAGGAGCCGTGCCTCCCCCATGAGCCTCACGACGTGCCCCTGGACATCATTGTTACCGAGCACGAGATTATCCAGCGACGCGCTGGCGTGGCGACGGCGCTGCGGGATAGTCTGCGCTAGAACTCCGGCTACGGCGCCCAGGTAAGGCCCGAGTCGGCGTCGATCCCCAGGCCAGTGGTCAACCGGCGTGGCGGTCCCACCGTCAGGGCGCCACCGGTTTCTTCGCTGACCGTGGCAAGCCACAGGTCGAAGCCAGGCTCGCCCGGGCTGATCGCCAGAAAGGCCAGCAAGCGGCCATCGGGTGAGAGCGCCGGGGCGCGCGCTGTCCCCTGGTCGGTTAAGCGCACCGGAACCCCACCGGTCACCGGCAGCGCGAAGAGGTCGCTACGCCCCTCCTGGGACGCAGCGAACACGAGCCAGCGCCCATCCGGCGTCAGGGCCGGATCGTAGCTGCCCTCGGGCGCCCCTGCAAGCGCCCCGGCGTGACCGCCGACCAGATCAAGAAGATACAGCTTCTGGTGGCCGGTTGGACCGGTACCGGCGCGGGTAAAGATCACGGCGGTTCCATCGGCGAGAAACACACTGCGTCCCACACTGGCTTCACTATCACCATAGGCCGACAACGGCGCGCCCGTTCCAACCGGCAGCAGCATTAGCTCCAGCGGGGCATCAACCGGGGGGTCGCCCGCGGGTGGCCGGGGCTGCATTGCCACCGCAACACGTAGCCCGTCGGGCGACCAGGCGGGATAGAAGGCCCAGCGGCTCTCGGACACGCGCGTGAAACTGTTCGGGGGCGCCTCGGAGCCATTGCTGGTGAGCTGTTTGAGCGGCTGCCCCGCGCCGTCGGCCAGCACCACATTGCTGAAGCTGTTCTCACGCACGACATAGGCGATGCGCTCGCCCGCAGGGTCCCAGGCGGGCTGAAAGGCCGTGCCAGCGCCGAGCAGGGGGGCGGCCTCGCGGCCACGCCACTGCCAGACCACTCCCTGGCGCACGAAGAGCAGCCGGCCAGGCAGGGCATCACCGCGCACCGCCTGGCTCGCGCCCGACGCCTGCGGGCCGGCCGGCCCCGGGCTACAGCCGCCATTGAGCAGTACCAGCAGGAAGAGGAGCAGACCTGTTCGAGTCAATCCACGCATGGCGTACCAGCGGCCCCTGCGGCTGAGGTGAACATATGGGGAAACCGGGTTTCCCCATCCCCTTGCCTGTGGGGGCAGCAAGCCCTCCCGACGGGGAGGGTTTGGGAGGGCACAGCTTTCCCAGGAATAACCATTGTTTATTCTGGTGTTGTCCGGCGCAGCCGCATGGACGGCTATGTGAACATATGGGGAAACCGGGTTTCCCCTTGCCCCCGCCCATCGAGGCGCCAGGTGACCCCAACACCGCTTGAGGGATGGGGAAAGCGGGTTTCCTCATCCCCTCTACGAGCGACCGAAGCGCCACGAGAGACGACGCCTGCGACCCGGTGACGTTGAGGCCTCCAGTGCCGGCTTCTGCTGGAGCAGATCCTCGGGCAAATCCGGCGGCAGCAAGGCCCGCAAGGCCCCCGGCGCCACTTCAAAGGTCATGGGGGTGAAGCCAATCGGGTCACCATCTACCTGCACCGGCAGCGGAGGCCTGGCCGCCACGGTGAGCACACGGGCGCGATAGTACTGGATCTCTGGATCGTGACCCTGACGGCGACTGAGAATGGCAAAGAAGCTCCGCAGAGCGCTCAGGCCATTTTCGCCCTTGATGACGCACACATCGAGTAAGCCGTCATTAATACAGGCGCGATGGGTAATCTTCACCAGTCCGCCGTAGAGCTGGGTATTACCCACCACCACCATCAACACGCGGCCACGGATCGGGCGCCCATCGAGCGTCAGACGCGCGCGGGCGCCGCGCACGCTGAGCGCCTGCCCGATCCCGCGCCACACATAGGCAAGGGCGCCAAAGCGTCGCTTCTCGGCAGGCCGCACACCGGCAGTGATCGCCGCATCAAAGCCGATGCCCGCCATGAGCAAGAAATAGCGGTCACCGGCGCGACCCAGGTCAATGGCGTACGGCTCCCAATCGAGGATCGCCATGGCAGCGGCGCGCGGCTGCAAAGGCAGGCGCAACTCGCGCGCCCAGACATTCATCGTTCCCAGGGGCAAGGGCGCAAGCGCTGTGCGTGAGCCAACCAGGCCGTTGATCACCTCGTTGATCGTCCCATCGCCTCCGGCAGCCACCACCAGGTCGTAGCCCTGCTCGGCCGCCAGGCGCGCCAGGCGCTGCCCATCGCCCGCGGCGAGGGTTGGCTGCACCTCAACCTGCCACCCGGCCTCGCGCCAGACGGCTGCGGCAGCGGCGAGTTCGCTTTCCAGCGCCTCGGCCTGGCCCGCGTTCGGGTTAAACACGAGCAGTGTGTGCATAATCTCGCCGTAGAGCCGGCAGAAGAACGTCTGGCAGTATACCATACGCTTCGGCAACCTGCGGCATCAGAACAGCCATATAAATGGTACAATGGAAGTGCTGCCGCACCCCATCGTCCAGGAGGTTCCCGCATGAGCAGTGAGTCCCCGCTTCCCCGCCTGACGCTTCACAGGGCAACAGACGAAGTTCCCACGCGCCCGGAAGACGCCCTGTGCCGCCCCGCTGGCAACGAGGTTACCATCTGCCCTGCCTGTGGCGCGGAGTTGCACCTCTGGGCCAACTACCACCGCTGCCGCAACTGCGGGTATAAGGAAAGTTGCTGCTTCTGAGGCGCGCTCCGTCACCCGTGAAGCCGGCGCGGCCTTCCTGACGCGGTAACCACGTTGCCTGGCCCGGACAGACACGCTGGCGGGCCGCCGGGCGCGTCCTGACGCGGCAAACCCCGTCTGTGGCGCCCTGGATCGGGCCACGGGCCGCGGTTGACACCACCCTACCTTTGCGGTACCATACGCCCCATTCCGCGCCCTCGTGCCGGCTGCACGGCCCATCCGCCGCGCTTCTGGCATAACAATTATGTAGTTGGGCAAGATAGGGATTTATGCAAGAGCACGTCGATCAGTTTTTGGAGTACTTGGCGGCGGAGCGAGGGACATCCGCCAACACCACCGCCGCCTATCGTACCGACCTCGACCAACTCTGCGCCTATCTGCGCGACCAGAACCTGAGCGAGTGGCACGATGTCACTCCCGATCACGTCCTGGGCTTTCTGTTGTTCCTGCGCGAACGGCGCTACGCCAATTCGACGATTGCGCGTCGTACTGCGGCGCTCAAGTCATTCTTCGGCTACCTGAGCGAACGGCAGGTCATCGCGAATGACCCCACCCGCTGCATCGACTCGCCAAAAGTGGATCGCTACCCGCCCCGGGCCCTGTCCCAGCATCAGGTAGACGCATTGCTCGAACTGCCCCTGCGTTCCTCTTCGCCTGAGGGGCTACGCGATAAGGCGATGCTCGAACTCCTCTACGCCACCGGGTTGCGTGTCAGCGAACTGGTGGCGTTGAATGTCTCGGATGTGCTGCTGGAACAGGGCACTGTCCGCTGCGCCGGGCGGGCTGGCCGCGAACGGGTCTTGCCTCTTGGCGAAACGGCCACGACCGCCCTTGAGGAATACCTGGATACGGCGCGGACGCGCCTGCTGCACAATGGCAGCCAGCCGACCGAGGCGCTCTTCCTGAACCATCGCGGCAAACGGCTCACCCGCCAGGGCCTCTGGCTGATTCTCAAAGGATACGCCGAGGAGGTGGGGCTCCACGATCTCACTCCCCATACCCTGCGCCATTCCTTCGCGGCCCATCTGCTCGAAAACGGCGCCGAGTTGCGCGAGGTGCAGGAACGCCTCGGCCACGCCTCCCTCTCCACAACCCAGATCTACACCCAGTTGCCCGATGGTTCCCCGGCCCGGCGCCGGCCTGCCCGGCCAGGTGAGCTTACGCAGCGCAACGGCCAGCACGCCGGTGTCTATCGGGAAGTGCTGGTGGAAGAAGAGGAGTAGCGTCGGCATTCCGCTTTGCCTGAGAGGAAACCGGGTTTCCCATGGCCTCTGCCTGCCGGCATTGCATCGGCCTGGCAGTTTTCTCAACCCCGGGCCGCCGGAGCAGGTTTGTGTGGTATACTTGGAGCATTAATAACTGAACAAGGTTTCACGAAGCCCTGACCAGCTCTGCATCGTAACCACAAGGGGAGCGCCAGAGCGCATGCTCCTTCACCTGAATGCAAGGCTGCGTGAAACCCTCGCTGCGGGCTATGATCCGGAGGAGTACCCCGAGCGCCGGCATCCAGCGAACCGGGGATGGTGCGAGCCCGGTGGCACGGTTCGGGAGAAGGGCGCCGGGGAGCCGCTGGGGGAGCTTCGCGCCCCCGCTGAATGAGGTGAGCGCGCGCCGGTGGCGCCGCTAACTGGGGTGGAACCGCGCGTCGTGATGATGCGTCCCCAGGCGATGTCAGGTCGCCTGGGGTTTTCTGTTGCCCCGGGCCGAAGCGAGCGCTGGAAGCGCCACCGCTCCAGAGGAGCAGAGGTATGACCGCCACGAGTCTGGATCAGATCATCTCGTTATGTAAACGTCGGGGTTTTGTCTTCCCCGGCAGCGAGATCTACGGAGGGTTGCAGGGAATCTACGACTACGGCCCCCTGGGGGTTGAATTGAAAAACAACCTCATCGCGGAATGGTGGCGCGCCAACGTCTATGAACGCGATGATATGGAGGGCCTCGATGCGGCTATTCTCATGAATCGCCTGGTCTGGAAATATTCCGGCCACGAGGAGACCTTTAACGATCCGCTCGTGGATTGCCGGGTCTGCAAGGGGCGCTGGCGCGCCGACCATATTCACGGTCGCTGCCCGAACTGCGGCTCGACCGATCTGACCGAGCCGCGGCCCTTCAACATGATGTTCAGCACCCAGGTCGGCCCCGTGGCCGACAGCGGCGCCATGGCCTACCTGCGCCCCGAAACCGCCCAGGGCATCTTCGTGAACTTTGCCAATGTCCTGGCAACCACCAGCCGCAAGTTGCCCTTCGGCATCGCCCAGGTGGGGAAAGCCTTTCGCAACGAGATCAACCCGCGCAACTTCCTCTTCCGCGTGCGCGAGTTCGAGCAGATGGAGATCGAGTACTTCGTGATGCCCGGCACCGACGAGGCCTGGCACCAGCAGTGGCTCGAGGATCGCCTGCGCTGGTGGGAAAGCGTCGGCGTGCCCCGTGAGCGCATCACCATCTACGATGTGCCCCCCGATGAACTGGCCCATTATTCCAAGCGCACCTACGACTTGATGTACGAGTATCCGGACCTGGGCGCCCAGGAGATCGAGGGCATCGCCAACCGCACCGATTATGACCTCGGCTCGCACTCCAGGGATCAGGCCAGTCTGAACCTGACTGCGCGCGTCAATCCGAACTCCGACAGTACGACCCGTCTGACCTACTTCGATCCCGAGAGTCGGCAACACGTGGTACCCTACGTGATCGAGCCTTCGGCTGGTGTGGGGCGGGGCGCGCTGGCGGTGCTCTGCGAGGCCTATGCCGAAGAGATGACCAGGCCCCCGGACGGGGAGAAGGTACGGGCCGTGACCGAGGCCCTCAGCGCCTTTCTCAAGTCGGTGGGCCGCAGCGAGAAACTCGCGCCCGAGGCCCGCGACGCCCTGCTCGCCTATGGCGAGGCCATCCGCACCGCCCTGCCCGAGCGCCTGCCGGAGGTGGAGCCACTCCTGGCCATGCCCGGCGCCGAGACAATCGAACTGGGCAAGAAGTTGCGCGGCCA
>CAKZKA010000197.1 GCA_937120965.1 uncultured Chloroflexota bacterium | reverse complement strand
GGAGCGGCTGGCGCCCCCGCAGGCAGGGGTGCGGTTCGACAGGCTCACCGCAGGTGGGGGAACCCCGGGTTCCCCATATTTTCACCTCAGCCTTCCATGCGGCTGCGCCGCACAACGACAAGATGAAAATGGGTTGTTTCCTGGGAGGGCTGCGCCCTCCCACACCCTCCCCGCTGGCGGGTTGTTTCCTGGGAGGGCGTAGAGGCGCGGCGCCGCCGCGCCTCTACGTCCAAACCCTCCCGCGGGCGGGCTATGTTCACATTCGCTCAGAATGTTACCCTCCTCCTACAACATCTCGATCTCATAGCTGCCGATCGGGCAATCGGGGCGCTGCCGGTCAATAAACTTCACCACCGCTTCGAGTTGCCCGTGGGCGTAACGCGCCGAGGTGGCCACGCAGGCGACTGCGAGCACGGCGCTCTGCCAGAGGTCGTGATCGTCTACCTCAATAATCGAAACGTTGAACTCGTTGCGAATGCGGGCGATCAGCGACTTGACCACCTGGCGCTTCTCCTTCAACGAAGACGCTACCGGGATGGACAGCGAAATGGTACACAAACCGATGACCATACGACTCTGGGCGCCTGTGGCGCATCAATTCAGACTACCCATGCCCGATGACCCTTCGCTGGTATTGCGGCGGCCGTAGGGGAGCAGCGCCAGTTCGGCGCGAAGGTTGGCGGCAATTTCGCGCAGGCGCGTCAGCAGGTCGCACTCCAGCCAGTGCTGCTTGAGGGCCATGGTGACCTGGAGGCGATCAGCCAGGTAGTAGCCGAGCCGGATAGGATCGCGCGGCAGCTCCCCGGCTTCCACCTCCAGCCCGGTGGCGCTGGCGACAGCCTGCCAGTAGCGGTCGTAAGTGGCGCGCACGTCTTCGGCGGCAACCTCGACATCGGTGGGCGCGCTCTCGGGCAGTTCAACCACCGCAGCGATCAGGTATGGAACGCGCTGGGTAATCGCCTCGATACGGAAGCGGCTGGCGCCGACCGCGGTCAACAGGTAGCGACCGTCGTCCAGGCGCATATCGGCGCTGATCCGAGCCATGGTTCCAATAGCATACGGCTCGGCAGGGCGCGCGCCCGGGCGCCCCTCCTCCACCTCATCGCCCTCGCGGATCAACACGACGCCGAACGGACTGCGCTCTTCGAGACAGCGCCCGATCATCAGACGGTAGCGCTCCTCGAAGATATGCAGGTTGAGCGTTGCTCCCGGAAACAGAACCGTTCCCAGGGGAAAGAGCGGCAATAGACGAGACATACGTTTCCCGGGCGCCGAATGGCTGGTAAGCCCTGCTTCAGGGCCAGAACCCTTCACCCGGCACAGCTACGCGCCGACCCGCGGGGTCGCTCCGGTATCGGGGCGGAGCGGCGCTACTCTTCGTGCCATGTACAGGTCCACAGGCTCAGATCAACCGGACCGATGTTCAGATCCACCGTCACCTCGACTTCAGGCATCGAGAGGATCTGCAACATACTTGTGCTCTCGAAAGGCACGGCGGCCCCTTCGTTGAGCACCAGCATGGAGCCGAGGCGCAGCGACAGCAACTCCGGGCGCAGATCGGCGCAACTGCTGCCAATCGCCGCCAGAAACGGCCCCCAGTCGGACGAGCCACGGTGCAGCAGGGAGCGCACGGCCCGCGAACGGGCAATCGCATCGGCCACTTGCCGCGCCACGGCCTCGCTGGTGGCCCCTCGCACCCGCACATGAATGATCTTACCATTCTCTGCGGCATCGCGCACGATCTGCTGGGTGAGATCGGCGCAAAGAGCCGTCAATGCCTGTTGAAAGATCTCGAACTCCGGCGAGCGCGCGTCGCCGATCGTCGGCGTTGCGGCGGCGCCGTTCGCCAGAGCCAGTACCGTATCGTTGGGGCTGCTGTCGCCGGCCAGGTTCAGACGGTTGAAGGTGTGGGCGACACTGTGATGCAGGGCCTGCTGCAGCAGACGCTGCTCAATCGCCGCATCGCTGGTGATCAGGCAGAGCAGGGTGGCAAGGCGGGGATGGATCAGGCGCGTGCCTTTGGCCATGCCCGCCAGGGTGATGCGTTGCCCATCGCGCAGGTGGACGCGGTAGACCCGCTCTTTGGGCCGCGAGTCAGTGGTGAGCATCGCCAGGGCCGCCCGTCGTCCACCGCCACTGTCGAGCTCGCTGACCGCGCGCCGAATGCCCTCGCGGATGCGCTTCATTGGCAAGGGCACGCCAATGACCCCGGTTGACATCAGCAGCACCGCATCGCGAGGGACCTCCAGCTCATCAGCCACCAGCTTGGCGCATTCTACCGCGTCGTTCAACCCTGCCTGGCCCGTGCCGGCGTTGGCCTGACCGGCGTTGATCAGCACGGCGCGGATAGCCTCGCGGTTGCGGGAGAGGATCGCCTGGCTCAGGAACACCGGCGCGGCCTGGATCAGATTGGTGGTGAACAGCGCGCCAACCCGGCATGGGTGCAACGAGTAGACCAGTGCCAGATCACGGGCCTTACTGCCGTCCTTCAGCCCGCACGAGACCCCCGTGGCGCGGAATCCCTGCGGGCTGGCGATATGGCCGTCTTCGAAAATGGCGTAGTTCATCGTAGTGATAATCGAGTGTTTTTTAGACACTGATGTGAACATCGGGGAAACGGGGTTTCCCCGTGCCCCTCCCTGAGGGGAGGGCTGTGCCCTGCCACGAGAAGTGCTGCTATCTATCGGGGAAACCGGGTTTCCCCGTGCCCCTCCCTGAGGGGAGGTGAGAGGGCGCAGCCCTCCCAGGAACAAATTATGTTCATTGTGGCGTTGAATTACCATACGCGACAGAGCAAGCCCTTCAGGTACTCACTTTCAGGGAAACTCAACAGCACCGGATGATCGGGCGCCTGGGCGAAGCGCTCGACGATCTGGGTATCGCGGCGGGCATCGAGGGCCGCCCCGAAGACAATCTTCTGAAACAGGTCTGCGGAGATCAATCCCGAGCAACTGAAGGTGGCCAGCAGACCGCCGGAGCGCAGGAGTTGCAGCGCGAGCAGATTAATGTCCTTATAGCCGCGGGAGGCGCGTTCGACCTGGGCCTGGCTGTGGGCGAACTTGGGCGGGTCGAGGATAATCACGTCGAAGCGTCGCCCGGTGGCGCGGTACTGGCGCAGGACGCGAAAGACATCGCCCTCGATCAGTTCGGCGGGTGTGGCCGGGCTGTTCAGGTCGAGATTGGCGCGGGCCAGGGCCAGCGCCGGCCCCGAGGAGTCGATCAGCGTCAGCGCGGCGGCCCCGGCGCGAGCAGCGTACACGCTAAAGCCGCCGGTGTAGGCGAACCCGTCGAGCACCTCGGCCCCCCGGCAGTAAGCCCCCACACGGGCGCGGTTGATGGCCTGGTCAAGGTAGAAGCCGGTCTTCTGACCACCCCGCAGGTCGGCAAGGAGCGGCGGTCGCTCGCCGCACATACCGGGGAGCATAATCGGGCGCACGATGAGACGTTCGGGCGGCGCTTCGCCCCAGCGCTGCCCTTCGTGGGTCGGCAGGCCCTCCTTCTCGCAGATCTCGGGATCGCTGCGCTCGTAGATGCCCCGGGGTTGCAGCAAGGCGACCAGTGCCCCGACCACCACATCGGCGCGCGCAGCCATGCCCTGGGTCAGCAACTGGATCGCCAGATACTGGCCGTAGCGGTCAACAATCAGGCCGGGGAGGCCATCGGCTTCGCTGAAGACCAGCCGGCAGGCAGTTTCGTCATCGCTAAACAGCCCGGCGCGCCCGCGCACCGCGCGCGCGATGGCCTCGCGCAACCAGTGGTCATCGAGGGGTTGGGCGGCGTCCCAGGTGGCGACGCGCAAGCGGATCTGCGACCGGCTGCTCCAGAAGCCACGCGCGAGCCAGGCGCCGTCGGGGCCGAGAACGTCAACGATTGCGCCATCCACAGGGTTGCCGCGGACCGTGTCGATCGCCCCCGAGAAAACCCAAGGGTGTCGCTGCTGGATGGGCCGTTCACGTCCGGCCTTGAGGACGATCTGTACCATAAGCAACCCTACGACTGCCTATGGAAGCACAGTGTAGCAGAGGGGTGTAACCGGGTCAAGGCGAATGGCCGACGGGTGTATGGGGGGCGGGGCCGTGGACCGATGATGGGCCGGCCCTGGCGAGTTTAAGGGCGGACAGAACATTCGGGCTAACGTGGCTTATACCGCATTGGAACGCCCCCGCGCATGGCTCTGGTCTCCCCTCTCCAGCGAAGCTGGAGAGGGGGAGGGGGTGAGGACCAAGCAGCGCATCCCAACGCCATAACGCCCGTCGGCGCTCATACGTTTTGTCCGCCCCTGAACCCCGGCGGGGGCGGGTCGCGCCCGTCAGGGCAACCTGACGCGCTCGTTCTCGAAAACAAGCAACCCGTCCCGGTCCAGATCGGCCACCAGCCCGCGCAGCCACGGCTCGTCGGCGGGGCCATAGTCGGGCTTGAGGCGCAGGCCAAGTTCGGCCAGTAACAGGGCGCTGCCGGGGGACAGGGCGCGCAGCGCGTCAATGGCCCGGCCGCGGTACCAACGCCGTGAGCCGGCGTAGGGTTCGCTCGGGCGTTCGGCGATGCGCCGTGCCGCTGGAGGATGAACACCGGCAGCCATCGCTCCCACCAGCGCCTCGTCGGCGGCGGCGCGGGCGGCATAGGCGCGGCAGTCGGGCCGCAAAGGGCAGCGCGGGCAGGCGGGGCTGGCCGCAGTGCAGACCAGGGCGCCCAGTTCGATCAGCGCCTGATTCCAGGCCCAGCCGCGGCCCGGGGGCACCAGCGCCGCACCCAGGGCCAGCAGCTCGCGGTCACGCACAGCGCCGGCCACGTCGTCGGGGCCAATGCAGACGCGCCGCAACACCCGGCGGATGTTCGTATCGAGGAAGGCCACGTCCTGCTCAAAGGCGAAGCACGCCACTGCCCCCGCGGTGTATGGACCAACCCCGGGCAGGCGTCGCAGCGTTGCCACCTCACGGGGGAAGTCGCCCCCGTGTTCCTCCACCACCGTTCGCGCGGTTCGTTGCAGGTTCACCGCGCGGCGGTTGTAACCCAGGCCGGCCCAGAGGCGGATCACCTCCGCCGTTGGCGCGCCGGCAAGCCGCTCGAGGGTGGGAAAGGCGGCCAGAAAGGCGTGGTATTTGGGAATGACCCGTTCTACCTGGGTCTGTTGCAGCATAATCTCGGAAACGAGAATGCGGTAGGGATCGCGAGTGCGACGCCAGGGCAGGTCGCGGGCGTAGCGCGCGAACCAGGCGAGGAGCGCGCTGTGGAGCGCCTCTAGCCTCTCCGAAGGCAGGGGAACAGGCACACGGGGTTGCTCCGGGGTTGGACGATCAAGCATACTACGAAGCCACAAAGTTCGAGCAGATGGGGAAACCCGGTTTCCCCGTGTCCCAACCGCTGGTGGGAGCGGCTGGCGCCCTCCACAGGCAGGGGTGCGGTTCGACAGGCTCACCGCAGGCGGTTCGACAGGCTCACCGCAGGCGGTTCGACAGGCTCA